>JAQWWC010000236.1 GCA_029249645.1 Pseudomonadales bacterium | reverse complement strand
AACTTGCCTTCAATCTTAGGGGTTTCAAACCCCTTCATCCCGCGCTCGACAATAAACCCGCGTATTTTGCCATCGAGCTTGGCCCAAACCACCGCAAGATCGGCAATCGGTGAATTGGTGATCCACATCTTGGCACCATTAAGCAAATAGCCGCCGTCGATTTTGTCGGCCCGGGTGATCATGCTGCCTGGATCCGAGCCATGGTCGGGTTCGGTTAACCCAAAGCAGCCTACCCATTCACCGGTTGCGAGTTTCGGCAGATACTTTTCACGCTGCGCTTCGCTGCCATAGCTATAAATCGGATGCATCACTAAGGAGGATTGCACACTCATGGCAGAACGATAGCCGCTATCCACCCGCTCAACTTCCCGTGCAACCAGCCCATAGGACACGTAATTCACACCCGAGCAGCCGTATTTTTCCGGAATGGTTGAGCCCAACAAACCAAGCTCGCCCATCTCGGTCATGATCTCACGATGAAAATGCTCCTCTCGGAACGCCTCTTTGACGCGGGTTTGAAGCTTGGCTTGGGCATAATCCCGGGCGGTGTCCCGGATCAGGACTTCCTCTTCGGTAAGTTGATCATCTAAAAAGAAAGGGTCGTCCCATTTAAAAGAAGGCATGCACGCTCCTGATGGCTGATGGTTAGGCTTCGGGGTTTAGCTCGCTCGCGATGCCCCGTACAATGGACGCATTATAGAGCCTGGCCTGCTTCAGGCCTAGCCGACTTTCAGCCAATAAGGGGTTTTGATGGCGCTTGATTCAGACACGTTACAACAACTACTCGATACGCTCACTCGCTTCGTCAACGAACGCCTACGCCCACTCGAGTCAAAAACTGCTGCTGACGATCGTATTCCGCAAGAGGTGGTTGAGGAGATGAAGGCTTTGGGCCTATTCGGATTAACCATACCGGAAGCCTACGGCGGCTTAGGGCTTAACATGCAAGAAGAAGCGGCGGTTGCCAGAGTGTTTGGCCGCACCTCCCCCGCCTTTCGCAGCGCCTTTGGCACCAACGTCGGCATTGGCTCGCAATCGCTGGTGATCGATGGCACCGAAGCCCAAAAGCAGTTTTACCTGCCAAAAATGGCCACTGGCGAAATCGTGGGCTCCTTCTGTTTGAGCGAACCAGAAGCCGGCTCGGATGCCGCCTCTGTTCGCACCACCGCCGTCAAAGATGGCGATGACTACCTCATAAATGGCACTAAGCGCTACATTACCAACGCTCCCTGGGCCGACCTGTTTACGGTTTTCGCCCGCACTGACGCAAGCGTCAAAGGCGCCCGCGGCGTCTCCGCATTTTTAGTCGATCGTAAGACGCCTGGGGTATCCCTCGGCGTGCCCTACCGCAAGATGGGCCAACAGGGCGCGCCCGTTTGCGATGTCATTTTCGAAGATGTGCGCGTGCCAGCCGACAAACTGCTTGGCGGCGCTGAAAACGTTGGCTTCATCACAGCCATGAAAGTCTTGGATAAAGGCCGGCTTCACATTAGCGCCATCAGTGTGGGCGTTGCCGAGCGATTGATCGAGGACGCTACCAAATACGCCATCGAGCGCAGGCAGTTCAATCAGCCAATTGCCGAGTTTCAACTGGTGCAGGCCATGCTGGCCGACAGCCAAACCGAGATGTACGCTGCAGCCTGCATGGTTGAAGAAACGGCCCGGCGCCGAGATGCTGGCGAAGCCGTCAATGCCCTCGCCGCCAGTTGCAAGTTGTTCGCCACCGAAATGGTCGGCCGAGTGGCCGACCGAGCCGTACAAATTTTTGGCGGCGCCGGGTATATCGAAGACTACGGTATCGAGCGCTTTTATCGAGATGTTCGCCTGTTCAGAATTTACGAGGGCACATCGCAGATTCAGCAAACCGTTATCGCTAAGGATATGGTTAAACGCTTTAGCTAGCGCTTCAAAGGCCTTTCAAAAGGCTTTGAACCTGGCAAAAAACCCTGTGCAAAGTGGTTGCATCACTGTAGCCTAAAGCCCACACAGCACACGGATGAGCGACGCAAAATTCATGACCGGATATTCCACCAAAGAAGTTGCCGAGCTGGTTGATTTACCGCGCTCGACCATTTGGGAGCTTACCCGCGCTGGTGTGCTCGAGCCGGACCGGTCCAGCGCCCAATATCAATTCTCGTTCCAAGACATTCTCATTCTTCGTACTGCCAAAGACCTCATTCAAGAAGGCGTGCGCAAAAGCCGGCTAAACCGCGCGCTGGCAAAAATCAAAAAACAACTACCGTCGAACAGACCCTTGAGCTCGCTGAGGCTTTCAAGAGAAGGCAACGATGTTGTCGTTCGCGATGAGAACCAAATCTTCAATGCCGAGAATGGTCAGCTGCTACTGAACTTCGATTTAACCACGAACCCAGCAGTGGTCGCCCAACTCACTCGGCGCAATCTCAAAGCCAATAGCAACGAGCAGTTATCCAGCGATGACTGGTTTGACCTAGGGGTTGATCTTGAAGCCGTAAGCCCGGATGACGCCCCAGCCGCTTACCGTCGCGCGCTCGAATTAGACCCTTATCACGCGGATGCGCATGTCAATCTCGGTCGTATCTTGCAAGAAAAGCAGGAAGCAGCGCTGGCTGAGAAGCATTATCGTGCGGCGCTAGACCTTGAGCCCGACAACGTTCTCGCAGCCTTTAACCTAGGCACCCTGCTCGAAGACCTGCAGCGCCTGGAAGACGCCATCGATGCCTATAAGATAGCGGATGATTTTGCGGACGCGCACTACAATCTATCAAGACTTTATGAACTGCTGGGCAAGCATGAGCTGGCGTTAAGCCACCTCAAGACCTACCGACGGTTTTTAGAAGAAGAGCGGTAAACCCCAAGCCACCCAGCTAGTGAATGATGGTTTGCTCGCTACCGAGATCGATTCGAACCAGGCGCGTCCCATTCAACAACAATAAGCCCTCATTGCGAGCCGCGCCGGTCTCGGTGTAATCAAACCGATAACGCCGCCAAAGCGTCGGCCAGCCCGTATCATCTCGGCGAACACGCGCCTCATCTAGCACAACCGTCTGATCCAGCAGTTGCAGATTTTGTTTTGCGCATTCGCGCCTGGCAATTGCGAAGGCTTGCTCCTTGCTTTTGGATGCGGAGTGCCAAAGCAATGCAACAAAGCCCAATAAAATGAGTAAAAATATTTCAGACATGAGTGCAGACTAACCGATTCAAAAAACTTCTTCATCGGCGCTTAACATTGGCTTACGAATTCAGTAAACTTCGCCGCGGAGGGATGGCAGAGCGGTTGAATGCACCGGTCTTGAAAACCGGCATAGGTTTGTAGCCTATCCAGGGTTCGAATCCCTGTCCCTCCGCCAAATATGAATATAAATCAATCGGTTATGATCTACTCGGGATCACGTATAACCACCCGTACAAAAAAGCCCCTTCTTTCAATTGCAATCAATCCCACGCAGTTTATAACCTAAACTACCCGAGATCTAACTAGAGCAGGTCCTTCCGGCCCACTTGCGTTTGAGGGTAATTCGAAGGTCAACCCGTTCCTAGCGAACAATTTTTAAAATTGAGAAACTCGATGCCTACCCTCTAACCGGTCATTGTTAAGATCTACTGAGACCGGTTTGGTTTCGAAATCGTCTTGATTCCAACTAAGGGTTTGCTCCAATACCCCATAACCTGTCAGCTTTATTCCCCTATAATTCCGGCCTTCATATCCCAGTAAGCGTTCTTGCTCAGGCCTTTTCTGATCAAAATTTATTTCCAAACTCACCTCCGGAGTTTGTCCAAATCTGGCAAACTCAATCTTTGTCTCGTCACCACCCTCTTCTATCAGTCCATAAACACCGATACTGTCCCCACTAAACTCAAAATCCTACTCTGCAATTGAGCACAGCACCATAATGAGAGACAATTTGCGTTTTATTTTTTAGGGATAATAATGGTAAACCCTCGAATAGTTCGACGAAGATTATTCAGCCGATTGTCGTGGATGATTCTATCCATAGCCTTCAGTGCTG
>JAQWWC010000235.1 GCA_029249645.1 Pseudomonadales bacterium | reverse complement strand
CTCAGGCCCGACTTGAACGTTTTCAACGATCATATTATCGAGCGAAACCTGCTGGGGCGTTGCATTCGCTAAAAGGCCAACGGGCTGCCCAGTACGCTCAGAAATCGCGTAAGCACTGAAATTCATAGCGCTCACCGTATTGCCATCGGTGACGTAGGCGTATTCAATAATGCCCGTCCCTGCATCGATGGCGTCGGCTTGCCGGTCGTCAAAGGCAAAGAGATCGGTCTGTCGATCAGCGCCCAACACGTCAATCGTATCGGCGACGTGCTGAAGTGCGACGGTCTCGAACGTGTTTTCTAACAGGCCTTCATTATTTGCCCCATCTTGGTCGGTTTCGCTATCTGCGCTGAATTCGAAATCAGCGGGTAATAAATTCAGGCTGTTACCTTGATCATCGACGGCGTTCGCAGCTGCCGTCAGTGCATTCGCTAACAGTTGCTTGCCAGCAGTTGCTATGTTGAGTGCCTCACCCGTTCCCGAGTCCGTATAACCTTCAAAGAAAGCAGCCGTTTCTGGCGTAATCTGAATGCCGTTGTCAGCATTGGCATCGGCATCGAGTGTCTGCAGGAAAATTGCCATGTTTTCAACGTAATCGTTGTTCACGTCGCTCAATGCAACGCCGGCAATATCTTGCAGGAAAAGTACTTCGCCCTGAACTTGATCGGCGCTGAATTCAGCAATGATGACGCTACCGAGCGTCAGGGTAATGGTGTCGCCTGCACGATATAGAAAAGAACCTTGAGCACCGGCTTCACCGGTACTTTCATTCGTGCCCGTTGTGCCCGACAGACCAGACGTCGTGGTGTAGCGCACGCCATCCACAAAATTATCGGTGAACTGCACCTGCTGAACCGGGCGTACCAAGACATCGGTTGCTGCAGATGCTGTTGCCGGGTTACCGGCTTCATCACTCGCCTCAACCGTGACCGTGATTTCGCGCGTCGTGCCCTCAGCACTCTCTGCATCGACCAAGTCAGCTGCAGCAACAGCAATGCTGTACGTACCTTGTTCGCCAACAGTACCCGTATAGGTCTTCCCGTTAACCGTTAAGGTAATCTCACCTGCTTCAGCCGCATCTAGACCAGTGACACCCGTAACATTGAGGTCGTCACCACGGTACGCCGCAACCGCAATCGCGTTTTCAAGGACCACGCCCTCTAACTCAGGCAAGACTTCAACGGTGATCGTCGCGAAAGCCTCGAGATCAACCGCATAGGTCTGAACATCTGTTGCCACTTCGCTAATATTACCCGCGTCGTCGGTTGTTGTGATCGCCGCATCGATGGTCAGGTCGTCATCCGCCACCAAATCAGCGCCTGGAATATTGACGCTAAAACGTAATGCGCCTTCAATACTTTCGACTGACGCCTGACTTTGAACGCCGTTAACGGTCAGGGTCACGGTATCCCCTACGCGGGCCTCACCGCCCACCGAACCAGAAACTGTTACATCAGAATTAGATTCTTGGGCGTTGATGACGTTGTCTGAAGTGATGGCGCTGTCGAGTTCAATCGTGGCAATTGGCGCTGTGGTATCAATGGTTACAGCTTGCTCGGCCGTTGCGCCAACACTGTCGCCGGGCCCAGCAATGCGCGCCTCAAAGGTAAAAGACGCGTCTTGCGCTGCTGGGTCGTCAAACGACCAGTTGGTGCCGTCTACCGTGACGGTTGTCCAGGTCTCCCCGCCGTCGCTTGAAATCTCGACCCGCTCATCGCTGGCAATCGCTTTTTCAAGACTCCCCGATACGGTAAGCGTTGTGTCGTTGGTCTGAAAATCACCGGCAACTCCGGAATCGCCTTCGATGCGATCGATGGTGATGGCATTGTCTTCTACAACCGGGTTCACTGTAATTGAAACGGCTTGCGTGCTGCTCTCACCACTGGCGGCGTCGGTCACCACATAGCTAAAGCTGTCTGGGCCGTAATAATCGGCATTCGGGGTATAGGTGAAGCTGCCGTCTTCGTTAAACAATAATTCGCCATTGCCGACAGTTGCGCCTGCCGCCAAAGCATAAGTGAGCGCGCCGCCGGAGATGGTGCTGTCGTTATCGGCAACGCTGGCATTTAAAACGCCGTCTTCATCGACGCTGATGACATCATCCGCTGCACTCAAATCAGCCTGAGCATCAACCGTGACATTAATCACTTGGCTTTCAACGTTGCCTAAATCATCCGTTACCAACACGGTGAAACTGTCTGGCCCATTAAAGTTGGCGTTCGGGGTATAGGCCCAATTGCCATCCGCATCAATGATCGCGACGCCGCCCTGGGCTTGGACATACTGGGCATCGACTGCGATTCGGAAGCCGTTATCGGTTCCTAAATTGTCGATCCCAGCCGGTCCGGTGTCTTCTAAAGCGCCACCGAGGAAGTCGGTTACTGAAAGCGCGCCGATAATCGGAGTCACTTCAGCGCCTTCGCCCAATGGCCGGTCTAAGCCACCATCTTCGAGCATGGTGCCCGAGACATCTCCTTCGAAAACCGCCTCGTCGTTTACTTGTCCAACATTGAGCGTTACAACGGCCGAGCTGGTATCACCATTGGCATCAGTTAGGGTGTACCTAAAGCTGTCTGCCCCGAAATAGTTGGTATCGGGCGTGTAAACAAACACACCCGCCTCGCTCATCGTCAAGGCGCCATGGGTTGGCCCATCGCTTTCTGCCACCGTTACCACATTGGTGCCGTCGCCATCGCTCGACAAATCATCGTTTTGCGTGACTCGGCCCGTGATTTGTGTGTCTTCATCAACCGCATAAATATCTGAAGCCGCAACCGGTACATCATCAGGCAGGTCCGACTCCGCGTTAGCCCTAAAACTGTCCGCAACAACTGAGATCGTCACAACGGAAAACGATTGATCGCCGTCCTCATCGGTCACGGTATAGCCAAACCGCTCGATACCACTAAAATCCTCATCTGGCGTATAAACAAACGTGCCATCATCGTTCAACGCGACCACACCGTGCTGAGGTTCAGCGCCTGGCAGCAACCCAAAGGTCAAGGGCGCATCGCCCGCCTCAACGCTAAGGTTCAAATCGCCCTCTAAAGCGACCCCTTTCTCCGTCGTGGCGCCTAATGTGCTGGCAATCGGTTGGTCATCAACCGGATTAACTGTCACCAGCACCGCACCCACTGAGGCCGCACCACCCGCATCCGTCACCGTGTATTCAATGGTATCGGTGCCATTAAAGTTAGCGGGCGGCGAGTAATTTAAAGTCCCATCGGCGTTGATCGTAACCGTGCCCCCGTTCACAGAACTCGCCTCTGTCACACTCAGGGCATCGCCTTCGATGTCACTGTCGTTAGCCAGCACGATGATATTATCAACCGCCGCATCTTCCTCCGTAACGATCGTTTCGCCCACAACAACGGGCGCATCGTTAACCGCTATGATGTCGATGGCTATTGAACCCGTGACAGACCCGCCCGAGGGATCGGTTGCAACATAGGTCAGGGTGTCGCTGCCAAAATAGTTTCCAGCAGGGACGTAGTTAATCGTGCCAGCTTCGTTCAGGGTAATCGTGCCACCGGCTTCAGAATTGACCGAGACCAAGGTAATCGTGTCGCCATCTATATCTGTGACTTTGCTCAATACATCTAGTTCAATGATGCTCGTGTCTTCTAGGGTCTCAACGGAAGCCCCGATTGCAACGGGCGTATCATTGGTGCCCGTCACCGTGATCGTTACCGTTGCGGGCGCGCTCACGCCACCATTATTATCCGTTGCTGTGTAGGTGAAGGAGACCTCCCGAGACTCTCCATCGGCCAGGTCGTCAAAATCGTCACCTGGCTCAAAGCTATAACTACCATCTGCGTTGAACGTGAGGCTCCCTTGCCCCTCATCAGCTAAATCGGACGCAACTGCGTAGCTCGCAATGACACCGTCAACACTCGTTGCGGCGACTGTCGCCTCTAAAACCGTATTTTCATCGGTGTTCTGCGTCGCATCACTCGCAACAGGTACATCACTGGTGCCCGTTACCGTGATTGTAATCGTTGCCGGCGCACTCGCTTGATCCTCATTATCAGTGGCTGTATAGGTAAACGTCACGTCTCGAGATTCACCGTCGGCTAGGTCGTCGAAATCACTGCCTGGATCGAAGCGATAGCTGCCATCAACTTCTAGCGTCAGAAGTCCTTCGGCAACATCGTTTACCACGGTATAACTGACAATCGTGCCATCTACATCGGTCGCCCCCGGGACTGCCCCGTTGAGCACAGTCTCTTCACTCGTGCCCTCATTTGCCGAAAATGCAACAGGCGTGTCATTGATGCTCGCCACCGACACCGTAACGGTGGCCGTACTGGTGCCGTCATTACCATCGCTAATGCTGTAGGTAATAGTGTCTTCGCCAGTAAAGTTCGCGGGCGGCAGATAGTTCAGCGTGCCATCGGCATTAATCGTTACCGCGCCGCCAGCGGAGGAAACCGCTGTGGTCACCGTGAGTGTGTCGTTATTCGCGTCAGTATCGTTTTCCAACACATTGATATTTTCAAGCAGCGTATCTTCAACTGCGCCGACGCCATCATTCAACGCAACAGGCGCATCGTTAACCTCATTAACGGTCACGGTCACAGTTGATTGCGACTCGCGGCCCTGACTATCCCGAGCTCTATAGGTCACAACATCGATGCCATTGAAATTCGCTGGCGCCTGATAATCAAGCGTGCCATCGTCATTGATCACAACCGTTGCACCCTGCTCAGAGGTTGCACTGACGACGCTTAGGGTCTCGCCATCCGCCACGCGATCATTGCCCAACACATCCATACCCAACATTTGACCATCTTCATCGACACTAAAGCTGTCCTCATTGGCAACTGGACCATCGTCTAATGAGGCCACAGAAACGGTAACCTGCCCGTCGACACGACCACCTTGACCATCGATCACCGTGTAGGTAAGTGTTTCCTGGCCTACGTAATCTTGTGCGGGCGTGTATTTCAGGGTGCCATCTTCATTGATTTCAACCGTGCCACCGTCACTGGCGACCACCGCCTCAACCGACAGCGAGTTGCCATCAGGGTCCTCATCATTAAGCAGTACGGCAATCGCATCGAGGGATTGATTCTGGACTACACTAACCTGCTCACTGGTTACAACCGGCGCATCATTCACCGCCTCAACCGATATCTTGAGTTCACCGCTGGTCACACCGCCAACGCCGTCGCTCACGCTATAGGTAATCGTATCGACACCATTAAAGTTTGCATTGGGCTGATAATTAACAGTGCCATCATCATTTACTGACACCAGGGCGCCTTCAGCCGAGCTGACCTCAAGTACTGTCAGCGTATCGCCATCCACATCAATGTCGTTACCCAACACATTGATATTTTGAAGCGGGGTATCCTCAAGCGTCGTCACTAAATCAACAACTGCAACGGGCGGATCGTTTTCGGGAGTGACTTCCAGGCTTAGGGTTGCCGTGGACTCGATACCATCGCCATTACGGGCCGTGTAAGTCACGGTATCAATGCCCGTAAAATCTTGCAGCGGCGTGTAGTTCAGCGTGCCGTCGGCATTAATCTCAACCTGCGCGCCGAAACTCGACGTTGCAGACACCACGGTGACTTCCGAGCCCTCTGCTATTTTATCGTTTGCGAGCACGGCAATATTCGAAAGGCTCACATCTTCGAGGGTTACCACCGAGTCATCAATACCGACCAGCGGTGCACTTTGAGGATAAACCTGTACAACGACTGTTCTTGTGACGACGTTACCTTGACCATCATCAGTTGTGTAGGTGATCACATCCTCACCCGTGAACCCGTCAGGCGCTTGGTAACTCATTACGCCGTCTTCTGAAATAGACACTACAGATCCTTGCGACGAAGCCACCGTCACGGTCGCACCAGCAGGCAAGGACCGAAGATCCTCTGTATCCTCTAAATAAACATCAAGGGGCTCCCCTGCTAAGGCGTTTTGCGCTTGCGGCTCCGAAACAACAACAATCAGGCTTGCTTGGGCCGTCGCACCATCGGGATCGATAATCGTATAGGTAACGGTATCTGCACCCAAAAAATCCACGTTGGGCGTGTAGTTCAGGGTCCCATCAGCATTAATTGAAACCAAGGCGCCAGACGCCGCTTCCGCCGCGGTGACGGTTAAGGCCTCCCCTTCTGGATCCTCATCGTTGTCCAATACCTTGATATTGGACAGTGGCACGTTTTGCACAACTGCTGCCTCATCATCCTGGGCAATCGGCGCTTGATTCACGACAACCGGAGGTATGTTCAAGGCATTAACTGTAAGGATGACTGTTTGCGTAACGCTCTCACCAGAATCTGCATCGGATACCACGTAACTAAAAGAATCGGTACCGGTAAAACCTGAACTCGGGGTGTATTCATAGGCGCCATCGGCATTGAAAATTAACGCGCCGCTTTCCGTACCACTCTCAACCGCATAAGTCAGCGAACCACCCGAGCTTGTCGTGTCGTTGCCTGCAACAGAACCTGAAATAACGGTATCTTGATCACCCGCGTTCTGATCATCTGCCGCTGCGAGATCCGAAACCGGCGCGACGTCAATATTAACAACCGCGGTACTGCTGCCGCCTGCACCATCAGCGATGGTGTAGTTAATCGTGTCGGCACCGGTAAAATTAGCGGGAGCCTGGTAGCTCAAAGTGCCATCGGCGTTAATGGTGACCACCCCGCCCGCAGCAGACACCGCAGAGGTGACCGTTAAGGGATTGCCATCGCTATCGGAGTCGTTGCCCAGAACATTAATGTTTTCGAGTGGCACATCTTCCTGAGCCAAAACAACATCATCCACGGCAACCGGCGCATCGTTAACGGCTTCGACCGTAATAGAAACAGTCGCGGTCGAGGTCTGCCCATTGGCATCGGTAATCACATACTGAAAACTGTCGCCACCCACGAAGTCGGTATTTGGCGTAAAAACAAATGTACCGTCTTCGTTGAGCGTCACCGCGCCATTACTGGGCCCAGCCTGATCAAGCAGGGCAAACGTGACATCACCAGAAAGCGCATCATTATCGGCGAGGTTACCGGCTGACGGTGTGTCCTCAGAAATTGCGAAGGCATCATCAAACGCGACTGAAATACTATTATCGTTGCCGCCCGCCGCATCGGTGTTTGGCGCTGCTTGAGTATTACCTTCGGTCAGCGTCGCAGAGGTGTCATCACCGCTAGCACTAATCCGAGTGGCTTGGACGATAGTAGAACCACCACCATCGGCGCCAGAATCATCCCCGCCGGCGGCGGTTGCAGCCAGGTTGTCAAAATCAATGCCCGAGGCGGAGGGATCTTCTTCGGCCGCTGCGAGCAGATCGTCCAGGCTTTCCGCTTCGGCCTCGTCCGCACTTTCAATAATTTGCTCAAGGCTTTCAAGTCTGCCCTCGGCCAGTAACTCATCCAAGGTTTCTGCTTGCAGCACACTTTCATCTGCGCCTGGTGCAAGGTCCGTAATCAGATCCGCACTAATCAAGAAGACCGGCTGGCCCGCGATGACAAATGGCTGCCCGTCACTCAAAACCAGTTCAACCACGCCGCCTTCAGAGGTTTCGACAGACTCTCCATCAAATAACGCATCGCCAGCTTGTAATAACCGGCGCTCACCGTCGGCATTCACCGCGTAGGCTGTACCTAGGATCTCTTGTACTTCTGCGATTTGTACTGTGCTCATAATGTGCCTTTTGTCTGTCGGCGGGACCGAGGCCCGTTGTTTATGCTGTTGGTTAAGAGCCGGGGACTAAGCTTGCAATCCCGCCTTTCATCTGGGTCTAAACCGTATTTCGGTTTTAGCGCCATGATGTTGTCTTTGTTGTTTTTCTTGTCTTTGTTGCATTGTTTCTGTGGTCTTCTGCTTTTTCAGGTGCTCTAGCGATTCATTTTTTCAACCGCGCTCTTTGTACCGTGCTCTTTGTACCGTGCTCTGCGATGGCACCGCGCTCTTTGCACCGCGCTCTTTGTACCGCGCCCTGCGATAGCACCGCACTCTTTGTACCGCGCCCTGCGATAGCACCGAGCTCTTTGTACGGCGCTCTGCGATAACACCGCGCTCTTTTCACCGCGCGCTTCAATAGCGCGCTCTCTGATTTTTTGACTCTTGAATTTTAGGCAGCGTAATGCCAATTAACATTGTACTTTTGGGCAAACTTTTGCAGTATTTTGGGGTGGGGAAAATTACTCTTTGGACCGTTTTTAACCCAATGGCAATTGGTTCATCACCAAGGCGAGCTGAACACGGTCCCGAACATTAAGCTGTTGAAAGATCGACGTTAGATGCGCCTTCACAGTGCGCTCGCTCATATTGAGTCGCTTCGCGATTTCGGCGTTGTTCGCGCCTAGGCCGATGAGGTCAGCCACAGCGCGTTCGCGGCCGGTTAACTGTTCCGGGTCTTGTTCGGGGTTGAATTTGCGCACGCCCAGACGACGCGTCAGCTGGGTGATGCGCTGAATCATCTCTTTGGGCATCCAAAACCCTTCATGCTCTAGCACCAGCGCAATTTCTTGCAAGCGCTCAACAGGCGTCCCCAAATGGCAGTAACCCATCGCACCGATGCGAATGAACTGCGAGGCCTCGGCTTGGGACGGGCCGGGCGACAACACGACAACCTTGCTGCGAACGCTGAGCGTATCGACCGCATCCAGCCTGTCTGCTTGCGGCAAGCTGCTCACGTCCAGCCAATACAAAGGATCTTGTTTCTTCGGAATTCGCAATGCCTGCTTAAGCGACCCCGTGACCTTGCCCGCAGGGAAAGCCTCGGACCAGCGCGCCGCAAGCGTTGCTTGTTCGGAAATGAGTACCGCGTTCATCACCGCTCAGACAGGGAATACTGCTTGGCGCGCAGAATGGGCTTCATCAAGTATTCTAAAATGGTCTTCTTTCCTGTCAGGATATCCACCTCAACCGTCATACCTGGAATGATGGGCTTGTCCTCACCAAAGTTGGGCTCGCCAGTCCGCACATTGATTTCGTAATAAGGATTGCCGTCTTCATCCATGATCGTGTCAGCCCCAACCCGCTCGACGGTTCCATCAAGGCCACCATAAACCACGAAAGAATAGGCAGAGAATTTGACGAGCGATTGCTGGCCGGGCAACAGAAAGGCAATATCTTTCGGCTGAATCCGCACTTCCATCAACAAGGTATCGTCCAGTGGCACCACCTCAATGATCTCTCTACCCGGCATCACCACACCGCCGATGGTATTAAAGTACAACTGCTTGACCGTACCCGTAACCGATGAGCGAACTTCGGTTTGCTGTACACGGTCTGAAAGCCCGGCGTTGATTTCCGCCAACTCATTCAACCGCGACAAGGTTTTCGTCAGCTCTTCGCCCACCTGATTGGCGAACACCAGCTCCACTTCTTGAACTTTCTGCTCAGCCTCGGTAATCGCAGACGTCACCCGCCCGATTTGAGCCACCGCCTGATTTAAGTCACCCGACATTTTGTTGACTTCAGATTCTAGATCGATGATTTCCCGCTCTGACACTGCGCGTGTAGCAACCATGGGCTTGGTGAGATTCATCTTCTGGTTCGCGAGATCCAAACCTCGGCGCAACTGAGCCACTCGAGCATTAAGCTCGTTGAGCTCTTCGCGGCGCTGGGTCAGCTGCTGCTCTGCAATACTCGTCTTCAGCCGAACTTCCTCCCGGCTTGATCGATACAGCGCTTCTTCTTGCGCAATGATCCTTGGCACTTTCGAGCGTAGGGCCTCCGGCGCGACAAACGGTGTTTTCTCTATCACGGCGCGCAAGCGGCCTTCTTTCACGGTTAACGCTTCGAATTCAATGAGCTTTTCGCGAAAACTCGATTGGGATCGCGTACTGTCCAAGCGCACCAGCAATTGCCCTGCTTGGACCTCATCACCTTCGGCCACCAAAATCTCCGACACCACCCCCCCATCTTGAGATTGGATAATTTGAACCTGCCGGGAGGGAATGACCTTACCTTCGCCCCGGGTCACTTCATCGAGTTCGGCAAAGGCGCTCCAAAGCAACAGTAAAGTGACCGTAACACCAATGGCGTATAACAGACTCCTGCCTGACAACTGCCGAGCTTGTTGAATCCCGATTTCGGCATCCTCCCGCCAGCTTTCGGTTTTACCCTCGGCATCCTTCATCCAAGGCGACATCGCGCTGTCGAGCAGCTTTGCCAACACGGTTTTCAGCCATTGCAACGGTATGAGTAAGCGTTCAAGCATCAATTAAGCCTTACCTATCTTGCCCTGCTGCAAAGCAGCCACCACACTGGCGCGCGGACCGTCGGCCACAATCCGACCATTATCAATCACCAAAATCCGATCCACCATTTCAAGCAACGAATTGCGATGCGTCACCACGATCCAGGTACGCCCTTCGATAAACTGTGACAGCTGCTGTTTAACGGCCATCTCGGTGGAATGATCCATCGAACCCGTTGGTTCGTCCATCAGCATGAGCCCGGGGTCATTTAATATCGCGCGCGATAACGCAACACATCGGCGCTGGCCACCGGAGAGCGAATCCCCCCGCTCGCTGATCATCATATCGAAGCCTTGCGGATGACGGTTTATGAATTCAGTCAAATTCGCAATCTCCGCCGCCTTTAAGATTTCGGCATCGTTCACATAGGGATGCGACAACACAATGTTTTCCCGCAGTGTCCCATGGAACAGGGTAATATCTTGGGGCATATAACCGACTTGCTTACGGAACTCCGCCGGGTCGAGCTGGCGAAGATCAATCCCGTCAACCAACACCGCCCCATCCGTCGGTTGGAACAAGCCTAGGGCGAGCTTCTGCAAGGTGGTTTTACCCGAGCCCACTCGGCCCAAAATCGCGACCTTTTCGCCCTGCTTAATTTTAAACGAGACATCGACTAAAGATGGCACTTCAGAACCAGGGTAGGTAAAGCTCACCTTTTTAAATTCAATATCGCCATTGAACCGTTCGCGAGACAAGAATCGCGCACCCTCTGGACGCTCTTGCGGCGTTTCCATCACTTGCTCAACCGAACCAAGCGAGATTCGGGCGTATTGAAACTGGGTAATCATGCCTGCCATTTGGCCAACAGGCGCCATCACGCGACCGGACAGCATGCTGCAAGCAATCAGTCCGCCCATACTCAGCTCACCTTCTGTAATCAAATACACGCCCGTCACCACAACGAACAAGGTCACCAACTGGGTTGCCCCAGCCGTCACGAACATATTCGAATTCGAGACCATGCGAAGTTGAACACCAGTGCGTGCGAGAAACGCCGTTGCTTCCTCCCAGCGTCTCTGCGTTTTTGATTCGGCGCCAAGCGCCTTAATCGTGTCGAGCCCGACCAGACTTTCGATCAGGGTCGCATTACGCTGAATTCCAGCTCGGTGCGTGGACTCGGACAACTCCCGCAACTTCGCGCGGCCAAGGCTCACATATCCCAGCACCAATACCACGCCAACAACAAGCGGGAGCAGCACCAAGGGTGCGATCCAGAAAATCACGGCACAGAAAATAATGGCAAAAGGTACATCAATCAGCGTTGTAATCGTTGCAGAATTAATGAAATCTCGAACCGAGTCAAAAGCCCGCAAATTGACCGCGTAGGTCCCCACCGATGCCGGTCGATGCTCAAGTCGGCTACCCAACACCCGCTCCATAATCTGAGCGGAAACACCAATATCGATGCGTTCACTGGCCAAGTCGAGAAAGTGACTGCGCATCATTCGCAAGGTGAAATCCATGATCACTACAATCAGCAATCCAATCGCCAACGTCCACAGCGTCTCAACCGCGTGGTTGGGCACCACTCGGTCGTACACATTCATGGTGAACAAGGGCAGCGCCAACGCAAACAGATTGATAAAAAACGCCGCAAACAGCACATCTCGATAAACGGGCAAATTGCGGCGCACGGCAGACCAAAACCAATGCTCGTCCTGTGCCAAAGCTTTTTTAGGCGCACGCTCATCGTACTTGAATTTCGGCTGGCAGACGATGGCGGTGCCATTACTAAACGCCTCGAGCTCTTCACGGCTGACATCAACGCTGGTGTCTAACAATTCAGGATAGATGACTCGCGCCAAGGTGCGACCATCATGCCAACCCATAAGCAAACACGCTTGCCCGGTCTCGCTCAGGATCACGGCCGGCAACAGCGCCCCAACGATCGCACTCGGCTGCTGTTTCACCAGATTACTCGTTAGCCCAATGCGCTGCGAGGCACGGATAAATAACCGAGGGGTCAGCAAACCCGCCTCCAGCGGTAGACCGCTGACGAGGGCCTCAACCGTCGTAGAAGTGCCATGATGACGACTCAGGCCAATAAGGCATTGCACCAACGGATCGTTCACTTGCGTATTCATAGACCTTTACTTTCCTTAATGGTCTGCCCACTTTGGCAATCTTGCCAGCGCCATCTTTGAAACTTTAACCCCGAAAGGCTTGCAATAAAAGCTCACGAAGGCACAAAAACGATCTGATTAGTACTATTTTGCTCTGATCACTCGGCGGTGTCATTTGCCTAAATGTGAAAATAATTACATTAAAATCATAACTTTATTGAAGTTTAGTAAAAACCGACGCACAAGGAGAACGATGCTTCCAAAAACACGTTGCCGCCATCAAGAAATAACTCACTTTGACACGGTTAAGCGGCGGCCCTGCCCCCCGCTAAAACCCAGAAGGCGCGAACAGGCACATGACTAGACCTGCGACGACAGATAGCGCTAGGATATTTAATCTTGGACATCGCACCGCGCGGATAGGAGAAAAAATGTTAGGGAAAAAACCTAGGAACGTAACGGCCTCATCCGTAAGCGGTCCCAATCACGAACTCAGCGCCCTAGCCTGTCCAAGACATGCCAGCGAGGTTGACCTGTTTGGCAACGGCGCCCAAGAACATTGGTATGAGGCGTATCCGTTGTTACACGATGCAATGCCCGTAGTCCGCTTAAAAGGCGAAGGCCCCACCCCTGACACGGACGGCTTTATCTTAACCAAGCATGAGGACATTGCGCGGGTGGTCAAAGACCCAGAGCGATTTCCGCCTCGCATCCACGCCGCCATCGTCCAGATAGAACAAGCGCAAAATGCGGGCAAAACGCTTCCTGGGGTCAATGCCATGCTGGCCTCAATGGTCACCCTAAGACCGAGCCACGAGCTCTATCGCAGCCATCGACAGGAGCTCACCGACCCCTGGGTCGGTCCCGGTGCCAGCCGCCATACTGAGATGATCAAAGACTGTGCCCATCGCCTCATCGATCGTTTCATCGGCGACACAAACATTGATTTTGTGCAACAGTTCGCCCGGCCCCTGCCCCAAATGGTGATGGCCAACATGCTCGGCTTTCCAGAAGAGGACATCCCGCAGCTGGCCGAGTGGGGCAACGCTCAGGTCGCCGCCTTCGTTTATGGTAAGGGCCATCGCAACTTGTTGAGCAACACCGAGTCTGAAGCACAATTTAAGAAGCTCGAGGCCTTTAAAGAATATGTCCAAGGCCACGTCGCTGAAAAACGGGCGCAACCTCAGGATGATATGATCAGTTGGCTCACCCAAGTACATTATGAGGCGCTGGGGCGGCCGCTCACAGACCTTGAAGTCAATGGCGTGGTGTATGCCATGATTATCGGCGGACTCGAAACCACCCAGTATGCCCTCGAAGAAGCGGCCCAATTAATCTGTGACCGTCCCGGGCTCTGGCACACCTTGCAAGCACAACCGACCCTGATACGTAACTTTGTCGAAGAATCAATGCGCTTGCGGTCTCCGACCCAGGGCCTAAGCACGCGGTTAACCGCCCAAGACGAAGTCTTTCAAGGTGTAAAAGTGCCTAAAGGCTCTCTACTGCACCTGCGCTTTGGTGCTGGCAATGTTGATCCAGACGAATGGGACTGCCCATTTGATCTCAACCTGCAGCGCAAGGCGCTCACACGTCATTTAGTGTTCTCGGCCGGGCCAAGGGTCTGTCCCGGGGCTGGCATCTCTCGGCTTGAACAAAACCTAGCCTGGGCAATCTTGCTCGAACGATTACCGGGCATTCGATATGCGCCGAACAATACCTTCGAGCACCAGCCCGGCATTATGCTCGGGACCCTTGCCCTCCATCTGGACATTACAGGCGCTGATTGAGGCCTTATCAGGCGAATGCCGCCACACCGTAACCCTTTGGCAAAATCGCGTGTAATCGCTTTAAGCACGCAAGCCCGCTGCTTGCCCGTCACAGCGCGCACCTCACGCATTGGACGCAATCCTTTAAGCTGGCAAGCAGGTCTTTCAATATAGCCTTCAGCGTGATGAACGCGCGGCACGTTACGCCGCCTTGCGACGGAGCAGCCTAGGTTGGGACAAGCATTCAACGGCATACAATAGCCTCTCGGACCGAGACCCGGCGAAAACCCGCGCAGACTACCTCACGCGCTGCAGGCCGGACGAATCAATGCCCAAAATACTGGTCAAGATTTACCTGCAAACAACGCGGCTCAGAGTGCATTTGGGCACGGCTCGGCAATTTTTCGCAAGCTTTGCTATATTAAATGCAAGATAAATCGATCCGCGTCCAACCGTCGGCGCCTGAAGACAAGGAAGGACCCTGACAATGAATAAAAGTGACCAACCTGAAGTCGATTGGCTGATTTTCGGCCTGAGCGCCACCTTGCTGGCCCTCGTAGTCCTTCCAGTGGTGCTTTTTCCCGAAGCCAGTCAAAATGCCATCAACGCCATTTTCAAGGTGTTAACGACCCAATTTGGCGTGCTGTACGTCACCCTCACCACCGCAATTATCGTTTTACTGCTCTACATCGCCATTAGCCCTTGGGGCAATATTCGGCTCGGCCGGATTGAAGCGCGCTACAGCCAGTTTAGCTGGATCTCAATGTTATTTTGCTGCGGCATCGGCGGCTCGGTGATTTATTGGGGCGCGACCGAATGGGTCTTTTACTATACGTCGCCGCCCTTTAGCGCGCTCGCCAAGAGCGACGCCGCGACCCTCTGGGCCCAGACCTATGGCATGTTTCATTGGGGGCCTGGCGGTTGGGCATTGTATTGTCTGCCAACCGTTGCCATCTGCTGCACCTACTACTTGAAGCAAATTCCATCGCTCCGACTTAGCGCCGCATGCGAGCCCATCATCGGTAAGCAATCAACTAGAATTGGCGGCCGCATCATTGATCTGTTATTCATCGTAGGCTTAATCAGCTCAGCCGCGACCGGACTGGGTTTTGGCACCTCGGTGGCCTCATCCGCCCTCACCCGACTGATGTCGATTCCAGATAATTTTGTAACGCAGCTCACCATTATTTCAGTGATGACCCTGGTGATTGCAGGGTCGGTTTATCGCGGACTAGACGGCGGTATTAAAACACTCAGCAACATCAACAGCGTTCTGGCCCTGTTGCTCATCGCCTACGTGCTGGTTGCGGGCCCAACCCGCTTTATTCTTGAGATGAGCGTCGCCTCGCTCGGTCATCTTGCGCAAAACTTCGTCACCATGCTGACTTGGACCGATCCGTTAGAAAAAGGCAATTTCGTCGAGTCCTGGACGGTTTTTTATTGGGCCTGGTGGCTGGCGCTCGGGCCATTTGTCGGGATGTTCGTCTGCAAAATCTCCGAGGGACGGACGCTTCGAGAATTGATCGTGGGCATGCTCTTTTGGGGTAGCGCTGGTTGCGCTTTATTCTTCTTAATTCTTGGTAACTACGCGCTCAATACGGAGCTCAGCGGCCTGCATGGTGTGGTGGATGAAACCCTGAATGCAAGCCCTTCGGCGGCGCTGGCAAGCCTCATTGAGCGGTTGCCTGCAGGGGGGTTTTGGTTAGCATTCCTTTCGGTCATTGGAATTATTTTTACGGCCACAACCTATGACTCGGCGTCTTACACCCTGGCCGCTGGCGCCACAGTAAAACTCGAACCCGGCGAGCACCCCGCGCGCTGGCACCGAGTCTTTTGGGCCGTTGCACTGGGTATTTTACCGGCATCGCTGCTATACCTTGGCGGACTCAAAGCTCTGCAAACTGCCTCGGTGATCGCCAGCCTTCCCTTGCTCGTTGTTTATGGCATTTTGTTTGCTGCGATCATCAAAACGTTGCGAGCGGTTTATGCAACTGGACGCTCTGCTTAAGGCTCAAGCCGCTCTGACGACGATCAGCAGGCTGGTTGGGATGATTGCGGCGCCGCGCGACAACGGCGCGATGACAATCTTAGGTACTCAGGGATTTAACCAAGCAGATGAGCCTTGCGCCGCTAGGGTTCAACGGTTCAACGGTTCGACAGTTATGCGGCTCAAAGGCTGCACGACCTCGGATTCACGACTGAGCCGCCCCTCATCGCTGAACCGCGCGCTGCAAGGCAGCAAGCAAACCCTTAACGGTCAAAGCGGCAAGTGGGCAGCCCATCCTCGTTAAACGATTGTTTTCAGTGCCGCAAGCACCGCATTGGATTGCTCGCTCAGCATCGCGTGACCGCAATCCAGCTCGATAACCCGCGCCCCCTCAATCGAACCCGCAACGGCACGGGACTGCTTGGGCCCGGTCATCTTGTCTTCATTGCCGAGCACAACCAGCGTTGGACACGTCACCGCTTCGGCCCGAACGGGCCCAGTCTCGAAAGCATTGCAGGCGGCAAGGTCCGCAAAATAAACCCCTTCTGGCGTTCTTTGGAGTAACCGTAAACCGCCAAAATACAACGTCATACCTGGGCTTTTGTGCCCCCCCATGAGTCCAGGGGCGCTATGACTCCAAGTGTTTGCCATGACCATCGCTGCGCGATCGTCGTTTTTCGCAGCATCCAACAGGACGTCGCTGACTGGCATGGGTGTTGAGGTCCCCAGCAGCGCAAGCGAGCGGGTATGGCTCGGATAGCGAGCCGCAAAATCTAGGGCCACCAAGGAGCCCATGCTATGACCCACAATGGCGGCGTCAGCGATACCAAGATGTTCTAATAGCGCGTTCACCCAGTCTGACATCGCGTCTATTGTCGTTAAAGCAGGTCCCTCAGAGCCGCCATGACCGGGTAAGTCTAAGGCGACCACGTTGTAGCCGTGCCGAGCAAAATGCCGCGCGGGCATGAGCCAAACCGTATGGTCCATGCCTGAGCCATGAATAAAAACAACACTGGGTTGCTCTGGTGCGTGTTCGCCATTACCCACTCCATAAAATGCCGTCGCGCCTCGCAATTGCGTCTTCATCTTAACGGCCTCCTTTGGCAGCCGAGCGAAGCCCCGCCTTTAAATCCTTGATCAAGTCCGCGGCATCCTCGAGTCCAATGGACAACCGAATCATGCCCTCGGAGATGCCCGCGGCAACCAAGGCCTCAGCATCCATTCGGTGATGGGTCGTGCTGGCGGGATGAATCACAAGGGATTTGGCATCCCCAACATTGGCCAAATGCGAAAAGATTTTTAAGCCTTCGATGAACCGTACGCCCGCTTCTCTTCCACCCGCAATCTCGAAGCTCATCACCGCGCCGGCGCCTCTCGGCAGCAACTTTTTGGCCAATTCATAATCCGGGTGGCTCGGCAAACACGGGTGCAGGACAGACAGCACGCCCGCTTGCTCTGATAGGAAGGTCGCAATCTGTTCTGCATTTTCCATATGCCGCGCCATGCGCAGTGATAAGGTTTCGATCCCTTGCAGAATATGAAAGGCCGTAGTGGGCGCCATGCACGCACCAAAATCTCGCAAGCCTTCGCGGCGCGCCCGCGCGATAAAGGCCGCCGGACCAAACTCTTCTGCAAAGTTGAGGTGGTGAAAGCCATCAAACGGCTCGGCAAGCGTTGGGAAACGTCCGCTGGCTGCCCAATCAAAGACGCCGCCATCAACTAGCAAACCGCCGATCACAATACCATGGCCCGACAGGAACTTTGTCGCTGAATGCATGACCAGATCCGCGCCCAACTCAATTGGGCGACACAAATAGGGCGTAGTAAAGGTGGCATCGATCATCACCGGAATACCGGCTGCGTGGGCAACTTCGGCGATCGCCGGAATGTCCAAGACCTCCATACCCGGATTGCCCACCACCTCGCCGAAGACCAACTTGGTATTGTCCTGAATGGCCGCAGCAAAGGCGGCCGGATCTCTGGGGTCAACAAAGGTCGTTTTGATGCCAAATCTTGGCAAGGTATAGCTCAGCAAGTTGTGCGTGCCACCGTACAAACTGCGAGAAGCAACAATATGGTCACCCGCGCCCATCAA
>JAQWWC010000234.1 GCA_029249645.1 Pseudomonadales bacterium | reverse complement strand
CTGAAATCATCCAGCGCGCCCAAGCCCGGCTAACGGCCCGCTTCGAAGCCCTTGATCTCTCAGCTGATTCAGAAAGAATTCATCAAGAAATCGTGCTCCTCACCAGCAAGGCCGATGTGGATGAGGAAATCGAGCGAATTGAGGCTCATATGGGCGAAGTGCAACGCTGTTTAGCAGAGGGCGGCCCGGTCGGTCGACGCCTGGATTTTTTAATGCAAGAGCTAAACCGTGAGGCCAACACGCTGTCTTCAAAAGCCATCGCGGTCGAATCCTCCTTCGGCGCGGTCGACATGAAAGTTGCCATTGAGCAAATGCGCGAGCAGATCCAAAACCTTGAATAACCGAGCTATGTTCGAGCCTGGTTTTGATTTGCAAGACCGAGGCCCATCTTTTAGTATCTCGGCCTCTACACAATCGCTTATAAGTCACCGGCGGCTATGACATCCAAATCCAATACAACCCGGGGCCAGGTTTTTGTGATCGCGGCCGCATCTGGTACCGGCAAAACGAGCTTGGTCAGTGCTCTACTGTCGGCGCATCCAGACGCAGCGGTCAGCATCTCTCACACGACCCGATCGCAACGATCCAACGAGCAAGACGGTGTTAATTACTTTTTTGTTGATCGGGCCCGCTTTGAAGACCTGATCCAGCAGGGGCTTTTCGTGGAACATGCCGAGGTCTTTGGCAACCTGTATGGCACCAGTACAGAAGAAGTTGAGCGCATCATCGCTGCTGGCAAACAACTTATTCTTGAAATCGATTGGCAAGGCGCGCAGCAGGTCAAAGCAAAATTACCAGACGCCAACCTTGTCTTTATTCTGCCGCCAACCCTTGAAACCCTGAAAACTCGCTTGTTGGGTCGGGGGCAAGACGATCTCAACACCGTCGAGCAGCGCTTTAAAGGCGCGCGCGATGAAATCGCGCAATACCACACCTTCGATTACCTCATCGTTAACGATGATTTTCAGCTTGCGCTCCAACAACTCGGCGCGATCGTCTTTGAAGACCCAGCGCCTTTTGAGATCAAGGCCCAGACGGCACACCACATTGATCTGCTTACAGCACTCACCACCTAAAGCGTACTATGGCCCTCTTGCCTGCTTGCAGGTTTGGCGATAAACTGCGCGGCCCAAGATGTCATTACGTGAAAGAATCCGCGTAAATGCAACCTTACCAAGGAGAACGCCATGGCTCGCGTCACTGTTGAAGACTGTTTAGAAAACGTAGACAACCGTTTCGAGCTCGTTATGGTCGCAAGCAAGCGCGCCAGACAAATCGCCACCGAAGGCAAAGATCCTTTGGTCGTTGTTGAGAACGATAAGCCAACGGTCCTTGCACTCCGCGAGATCGCTGATGGTCTCATCGGCCCAGATATTTTGCTCCAGAAGCCTCGGGAAGAGTTCGAGCCCATGAGCATGGACTTGCTGGCTGAAACCTTTGAAAAAGACCCGAACCCAGAGTTCTAACAACGCCTGACAGGGGCTGATTCCGGCCCTTTTATTATTTTTTCCGAAGTAATGCCAACGTCTGCATCCAATTGCGTGCAATCGTTGGTATAGTCTGTTGATGCAGACCATTGATACCTTCGCAAGCCAATTGGCAGACTATTTAGAGCCAAATCAAGTCGATCAAGTCGTACGTGCCTACAACTTTGCAGAAATCGCGCACACCGGCCAAGTGCGTAAATCTGGCGAAGCCTATATCAACCATCCACTCGCTGTTGCGACTATTTTATCCGAAATGCGCATGGACCATCAGTGTTTGATGGCCGCCTTGCTGCACGATGTTATTGAAGACACCGGCGTTGCAAAACACCAACTAGGATCCGAATTTGACGAGCAGGTCGCAGAACTCGTCGACGGCGTTAGCAAACTCAGCAACATGTTCCAGTCACGGGCCGAAGCGCAAGCCGAGAATTTCCAGAAAATGACGCTGGCCATGGCCAAAGATATTCGCGTAATTCTGGTTAAGCTCGCGGATCGCCTGCATAACATGCGCACCCTGGGCCACTTGGACCCGGAGCGACGTCGCCGCATCGCCAAAGAAACCCTCGAAATTTATGCGCCGATCGCTCTGCGCTTAGGTATGAATGCCATTCGCATAGAGTTTGAAGAGCTCGGCTTTCGAGCACTTTATCCCCTGCGATCCAGCATGATCGAAAAAGCGGTCCAGCGAGCCCGGGGCAACCGGAAAGAAGTGGTCGGTAAGATTTTAAAGTCGATCGAGCATTGCCTTGCCCAAGATGACCTTGGTGCCCGCGTCATTGGTCGCCAAAAGCACCTCTACAGCATCTACGACAAGATGCGGGCGAAGCGAAAGTCGTTCACTGAAATTATGGATGTCTATGCGTTCCGGATCATCGTCAAAGATGTCGATACCTGTTACCGAACGCTGGGCGCCGTTCACAACTTATACAAGCCGGTTGCCGGCCGGTTTAAAGATTATATTGCAATTCCCAAGGCCAATGGCTATCAGTCTTTGCACACGACGTTATTTGGCATGCATGGCTTGCCGATCGAAATTCAGATTCGAACGGAAGAGATGGAGCAATTCGCCAACCAAGGTATTGCCGGTCATTGGCTTTACAAGAGTCAAGATGACGCCGCCTCAACGGGGCACAAGCGCGCCCGGGAATGGATGCAAGGCCTGCTTGAGCTCCAGCAAAGCGCCGGCAACTCTTTGGAGTTTATCGAAAACGTCAAAATCGATTTGTTTCCAGATGAGGTTTATATCTTCAGCCCACTTGGCGAGATTTACGAGCTGCCACAAGGCTCAACCCCCATTGATTTTGCCTATGCGGTCCACACTGACATTGGCAGCTCGTGCGTTGCGTGCCGGATTGACCGACGCTTAGCACCCCTCAGTACTGCGCTCGAGAGCGGCCAAACGGTTGAAATAATCAGAGCGTCAGGCGCCTTACCGAACCCGGCCTGGCTCAGTTTTGTGGTCACGGGAAAAGC
>JAQWWC010000233.1 GCA_029249645.1 Pseudomonadales bacterium | reverse complement strand
AGAATGCAAATCGCAGTAAATCAAGGGCGAGAGGCACTTTTAGACGACCCCAAAGCCCGTGAAAATTGAGGCTGGAAGCTTGGTGTGGCAAGCAACATCCTGCCAAGTGCTTTCGAGGTGTGCAAACGATCTATTTTGAAGTTTCGTAAAGTGTCGCCTCAGGAGCTTGAGCATACTCTGACGTCAGCGGGCCGCGAACCCAGAAACGCCGCACCCTGTACGCTGCTGCAAAGACGTTACACGGACGTGAAACACGCGCTATCCGCGCTAAACGTCAACAGGCGTTCGCTGAACTAAAGCTACTCGCGAGTAGGGGCAGGGGGCCTGGCTCTAGCAGTCACACAACTTGATGACCTTGTCTCTGACGGCCTCAAAGTAGCGCTCTTTAAGCATCTCGGTGCTGATGGGTGGGCCTAGCAGCCTGTTGCTCTAGATTTAGTGAGCGCTTTAATAGGCATCAATTGCTTCGATGCGCTCAGAGGTTTGTGGGTGGGTAGAGAGGTATTTAAGGGGG
This sequence comes from Pseudomonadales bacterium, assembly GCA_029249645.1. Lineage (GTDB taxonomy): Bacteria > Pseudomonadota > Gammaproteobacteria > Pseudomonadales > Azotimanducaceae > UBA9926. The sequence goes on along the minus strand of JAQWWC010000233.1, from coordinate 7,211 downwards.
CTCAGCGAGTTCCCGATGCCGTCAGAGTTATCTGCATACCAAGCATCGAGTTTTAGCAAAATATTTCGGTAATGATCTTTGCTGATGCCTGAAGCGATTAATGCTGCCAATGCATGGAAATCAGCTTCGCGTTCAAATTCTCTCGAATAGGCCAGATCTGCTAGCGTCACGGTGACGCCCGATAAAAAATCAGCCCCACCGAGGTCGCCAGTCAGTAAAAATAGGCCAATTAACAGTGCGGAGTCTTGCAGCGTTCGACGTATTAAATGCCGTTGCGCCACGTGTCCAAGCTCGTGATAAACAATGGCGATAAGCTCTTCATCGTTTTCCGCGAGCTGTATGAGCTCGTCGGTAACAACAATGCTTCCATTAGGGAGCGCAAAAGCGTTTGGAATCCAGCTGCGAAAATATAAGAATTGGGACTGGTGCTCAAAATGCGGTGTCAGCATACGCCGAATTCGCGCCTTATCCTCAGAACTGAGTTCGCTGGGCGCCAAGTAAGTGTTGTCTAACAGGTATAGAGTATGTGTTCCCGCGTTGTTCAGAAACGCGTCGGGCAAAGCTAATGCAATTGATTTTACGCCAGCAGGCACGGCATAAACGGCTAGCCAAATAGCGAAACCTAGCGTTAACGCTGTCGCACAAGCGACTAAGCCGAGATTGGATTCCAGCTTGTGCAAAAATCCCCGCGTACCGCCTTGCCCTGTAACTACCGCTTCGATGCCGGCATGGTTATCAGTTTCGAAGGTCTGAGACGGGCTGTCACGATCAAACGTGACCGTACGAGGCGTTTTACCTAGACGAGAAGACAGTGACGCTTTATTGTTTGAGCCTCTGTAAAGTATAACGCCAGACCGATCGCGGACGATTAACCACGTATCTTCCAGCGTAAGGGTTGCCTCTAAAGTCTGAGCGGTCTCACCAGTCCCGAATCGACCCTCAACCATGCGCAAGGGGTTCCGCTGTCCAAAGGTAAGAGGGCGCGTGCGCCAAAGTTTTATACTCCGCCGATATCAAAATCAAACACCTCACCCATTTCCTCTCCCAAGGCACTCACCGGACCTTGTGCTGCAGCCACAAAGTCATCTATTGGTCCCCGGGCAAGGAATTTGATGTGCTCGGCTTTATATTTTGCCATGCGTACTTGGGCGAAAGGTAGGTACAAGCCCAGTGTCAGTACAATGAATAATGTATTGGAAGCGAATAGTTTTAGGTATCCTGGCAGTTCTAGATCGGCTTCAAAGCCGTGAGCACCGAGTCCCGCTGAAGGGTAGTACAGGTTCGTTATTTTCACTGTGAAGTAGCCAAAGCCAATCAGATATCCTATGGCGATTATGATAAGACTTGCAGGTCCAGAGAATATACTGAGCCCACCGCTGATGACGCCGGCTAAAAATAGAATGCCTAAGAACCCCAAGTAAATGCGACCGTAAGCCCATGGAGAGGCTTCATAATTGAATGTAGTGGTGCCAAAAGCACTATTGCGCACCATAAACTGATGACCTTTTAGAATGGATAGTGGGAGTAAAAGACCTAAGGTCATTAGACCAAGAACTGGCCAGACTAAAACTGCCATGAACGCTTCTTTTTGTGAAGCCTCAAAGCGAAAGCAAACGTTCTTATAACTGGTCATTCGGAGGCTGAAAACAAGGGAGCGAATCACCAAATAGGGTGTTGCCGCCAACAATAAAATTGCCAGCAATAAACCGGCCGCGGGGTAAAGCTCAGCGCCCACGATATATATGATGAAAATTGGTACCGCAATAAGCCTGCCCTTTAGGATTTGGATGGGCTCGGCTAAATAGCGAAAACTCTCGCCGCTTAGATAAACGTTTGAATAAAAGTATTGAAGTCTCCGAACCTTGGCCCAAGCCGAATAGATGCCCAAGGTTATAATCGTAAGCGAGAGATTTACGATCCAAATCTTAAAATATTCTTGCCCTTCACCGCGAAATTCAAAAGGAATGCTGGCAGACGCCGCCTGCGTGTTATCGTCAGTCGTTTCGGCCAAATCCATGCTGTTTTACCCCTAGTCTAAAAAATTGAATATCAATAAAATTATTCACTTGCGATTTTAGACTGGCATATGATGGGTGCCGTAACAATAATAGTTCCATTTTGGTTATAAAGAGATGGCTCCAGGTCAGGATAAAATTTACGGCAACGGCTAGAGCGATTAGGTTCGGCGCCGCAGGTGCTTGAGACGCGCAGCGATGTCCATGAATAGCCTGCGTTTGCTGCGAGGTTGATCGATCAGCGAAGGCCCAGGCTTTGGACATTATGCGACAACAAGGCGTGTCGATGACTTGTTGTTCCCGCGGCTTGCTCGCAATGTGACTTAAGACAATTTAGTTTTGACGCCTCTTGCTACAAAAAATTTCTGCACTCAATAAGTGCGCGCGAGATAATCCACGTTGGTCTTTAGCCGAGAGGATTGCTCAACATAGCTAACGTAATTCTGTGGGAATCCCGATTTGATGAGTTGCCAAGTATCATTAATCCCGGCGTGCTGAAAGTATGAGGCGATATCGCCAGCGAAGGTGTCCCAAAATTCGTCGGGAATGAGCTTCCTCTTATACTGCAGGTGGGCATTAAACCAAATTAAGAATATGGCAGTAACACGCTGAACAAAGATCAAGCGCTCGGTTTCGTCTAAACCATCTAAACCTTTAAGGCCCTTATAGAAAAGACTACCGGATTCGATATCGACCATTGTCACGCGCATAATCTGATCGGTGAGATGACTTATTGCGGCGCTTTGATTGGACAATGTATTGTTGGTAATTTGGCGCGCGAGGTAGAGCAGCGACAGGACCACGCCAAAGCCGCCTACGATTTCGCCAAGGGCGCCCATTATTTCCCAATTCATAGTGACCACCTTATAGTTTCGGTTAAACCCAGTCAGTCTACGACGACTAGGGGATAACAAAAAACAGCATTGTCAGTATCGGAGTCGTTTTTCTCAGCGGAATAAATCGATGATGCTGCAGGATCATTGTGGTGGAAAGAGACAAGGATAGTGTAGAGGTGTTCCGCTTGCGCGAGGTAATCGGGCCATGGATGAGCTGTGCTGAAAAGGCAGTTGAGGAATTGCTTGCGCAAGACATATCTTAATGACCATCCTGGGGCGCGGCACCTGGCGCGCGCGGGCGCTTTATGACGTCCCTGACCTCCAGGGCCTTGTGGATACAATTTGAGGTGAGTCACTCCGCCGCATGGTTTAGAGTTTGCGTGCCGCCAGCAAGATAAGGTGCCCTGCGGTCGCAACAGTTGGGATTACCATGCCCATAGTGCCAATCAATCGCCCGGCGGTGACCCCAGAATTCGCAATCAGGGCTATGGCGTGCGACGGTCGAGCCATCACCACGGCACCCAATATCAAAAACCAAAGACCGCTGCTAATTATCGGCTTAAGAAGCAAGAGGCCAAAAAAATTGGGACGTTTTCAATGATATTGGCATGGGCTCGAATCTTGCGCTCGAGCACAAGTTCGGGTCACTCTGTATAAATTTTTGGATAGTGCCTCGGCTGACGCCACAAACACGCGCGCAGGGTGCCTGTGAGCGCCCCAGTTAAATGCATACAGCGGCCTTGGCATACAGCGCTTCGATGGTGTCAAACTTGCCTGTGCTCAATGGCCGGCTGAGCGGTATCAACTGCAGCGTTCATTAGCGGCGTTATTCCCGATTCGGGAAGGATTTTGAAAGTGGACGCAAGTGTCTGACGCTTCAATCAAACGTCGCACTACCTAAACTTCTAAGTTGCCTTACTGTTGCGTCTAAACAACGCCATGACGGGTACGACGTGAACCAACAATAATAGCGCGACGCCAAGAAAATAAGTTTCGATTTCTGCCGCTGTGATCGCACCCGCTAACAATGAGGCAAGCAATACTTGATAGGTCACACCAAACGAGCCAAGGGAAATGGCAGCAGCTTTTGCGGCCAGCGAGCTGTCATACAAGGGTCTTGCCGCGATGAGCCCAAACACTGAGTAAAGCCAAAATCCAAGATAATCAAATGAGGTGTAAAGAGAAAACGGGATCGAGACATTGAGCAGTGGCAAGAGCGTAGCAGCCATTTGAGCACCCGCACCTGACGAAGAAATTGAATCTGCGAGCAAAGGAATTGTCCAAACCGCCATGAACTTAGGAATGATAAATGCCATGGTTGCCATCGCCACAACAAAGGCAGCAAGCAACCCCGCAAGTAGATTCCTTTTTGCCGCTAACCAAGCGCCGCAGAACAACACCGCAGATAAGCTAAACATCGCTGCAATCTGATTCACCCAACCTGCAATGAAGAGATCACGATTAGCAGTAATCCACGCCACACGATCTGCTTCCGACGCATCAAATCCACCTGGTACGTCTAATGGTAAAACAAATGACACTGCAGTTGTCACAATCACAATCAATGCAGACCAGAAGCCGAATCTATTAATCTGTCTATCTAGCGTGTTCGTCATGGTTTTCCTTCCCGTAGCGGATATCAATGAATTTCACGAGCGCTTCGCGCACGGCACCAGCATCTTTATTCCAGCGTCGACCCTGACCCATAAATAGCGTTGAGCCTTCCAAAACCGACATTAAAAGCAATGCCTCTGTATGAGGTGCTGCAGAGCGCTGCCTGATCAACGCTTGTTCAAGGGCATCAAGATAAGTTGAGTAGATATCTTCGACGAGATCCGACACCAAGGGCTCTACTTGCTGCATGGCCCACAACTGTGGCCACAGTCGATCGCTCACCAAACCCAAATCAGTGTCATCGGCAAGAGAAAACGCCACAATCTCGCGAACGCCTGCAGCGTCTTGGCTATCGTTGAGCGCAGCAAAAGATTTCCGGTAAGCCTCGGCAACATAGTTCACAATAGCTTTAAGTAGCTCATCAGAACTTTTAAAGTGGTATTGGAGTGAAGCAAGCTTCATTCCCACCTCACGAGCCAATGCTCTCATGCTTAAGCTGGCGTAGCCCTCATCAGCAACCATCTCGATCGCTGCTTTTATAATCTCATTCCGGCGTTCTTTCACAAAAACTGTCACCTGACAGGCAATGTGTTATGTTAATGCCTGTCGGTCGACAGGTAAACACTTAAATTAATAAGTGTAAGGCACAGCAAAGGAGGAGCACGCACAGTGAATTCAAAAATTACGCGAAGGGATCTTCTTAACGGCATGGTGATCGCTGCAGGCAGTAGTTTGATACCCGGGCTAAGTTACGCGTCGGTTAGCCGTTCAAGCATCGCAAACACGGATTACTACCCACCCACACTTACGGGCATGCGTGGCAGCCACGACGGATCCTATGAAGTTGCCCACGCGCTGGCCTGGCAGGGTCAAAAGCCCAAGTTTTACCAGCCGCTGGGAGAGGACTATGACCTAGTCGTCGTGGGCGCGGGCATGAGCGGGCTCGCTGCAGCCTGGTACTACCGCAAAGCGATGGGGCCAGAAGCTAAAATACTAGTACTTGATAATCACGACGATTTTGGCGGTCATGCAAAACGAAATGAATTTCACCATAAGGGCCGAATGGTGCTGAGCTTGGGTGGCGCTCAAAACCTAGACAATCCCAAAAACTATAGCGACGCTGCAGCAAGCTTGATGAATGATCTTGGGATCAATGACATCACCATTGCGCAAATGGATGCCAACACGCCAGATGATTACACTCTTGGCGGAAAGTTTAACGCTGATATTGGATTGACTCTGCCAAACGAGGACAACCATCTAACGCTAGGAGGACATTGGCTTAAATTTTTCCATGGCAGAAGTGACTACAAAGACGCGGTGCGGAAACTGCCACTGACAGAGGAACAAAAAACAAAACTCATTGAATTTTTCGGTGGCGAGAAAGATTTCTTGAGCGACCTTTCCATTAGCGAGAAGTGGGACTACGTAAACGCCACGAGCTACAACGAATTCCTGGTTGAACGCGTTGGATTAGCCAAGCAGACCGTACGGATATTTGATGCACATCTTTTGATCCTTAACGGTCCCTCAGGCTGGAACCACACGGTGCTCGAAGCTATTTTGGCTGGATCCCCGGGCTTACGCGCTATGGGCTGGCTTGCAAACTTCGTCGATTCAGTCGCCGCGATGTTGATTGATGATTTCACCGGCGAAGTGCGCATGTTTCCCGATGGTAATGCCTCCGTTGCAAGGCTTCTCGTGCAGAAACTTATCCCCGCTGTCGCCCCGGAAATGGAAGGTTTCGAGGACGTGGCGATTACTAGATTTAACTACGGTGCGCTTGATAAAGCAGAGCAATCCACTCGCATCCGCCTAAACAGCACCGTAGTTGGCGTAAAAGAAGTCGGCGAACTCGTGCAAGTTGATTATGTTCAGCACGGCAAGCCACTTCAGATAAATGCGAAGCATTGCGTTCTCGCTTGTAACAACAACATCATCCCGCATCTCTGTCCTGAGATGAGCGATGCACAGAAAGACGGGTTGAGTTACGGTGAGCGAGTGCCGTTTATTTACGCCAATGTGCTTCTTGAAAATGGCCACGCGTTTTCTAAGCTTGGCGTTACCATTACGCAATGCCCTTTTGATCCTTTCCAATGGGTCAGCGCTGCCCCCACCACAACTTCCGGTGGTTACGAGCCGCCACGCGACAACGATGATCCAATGGTGGTGTTTATGATGGGTTCGCCGTCACCAGCGGATGGCCGAAAAGGTTCGACCCGTGACCTACTGAAAATTGGGCGACATAAGGTTTATCAAACAACTTTCGCAGCGTACGAACAAGACATTCGCCAACAACTTCAGTCCATCCTGGGTGAACATGGCTTTAATCATGAAACAGACATTAAGTCGATCACTGTCAATAGAATCCCCCATGGCTACGCCTACTGGTACCAGGGGCTTGATGATCCTAAATGGGAGGAAGGTAAGGCTCCCCATGAAATCGGACGCAAACAGTTTGGACGTATTTCGATTGCCAACACCGATTCTGAAGTCACGCCGCTAATGAATGCGGCGTTTGATGCAGCGTACCGGGCGGTAAACGAGCAGGTCTAGCGCGGACCCCATATTCGTCAGTCTAGAATTTCAGGTTATCGCTGGTAATCGTTTGAGTCTATTTTTCATGCCATTCTGATCCGGTATTTCACTTCGAAAGGCTTTGAATTGAAGCAAATAGTAGCGCTCTGCTGGGCTTTCCAGCTGGTATCCCGGTGGGTAAAAGGGGGCGATTCCGTCGATGAGGTTG
>JAQWWC010000232.1 GCA_029249645.1 Pseudomonadales bacterium | reverse complement strand
CGTTGTTTGATAGTGCCAGCGATAGACACCGGTTGAGCCTTCGATCGCTACAATCGACGATAAAAATAAGTTGTCGCCACCGCCCGGGCTGCGAATCTCTCGATTCCAAGGCGAGCCATTCCCAACACCGATGAATAACAGATCCAGATCTGGGTCATACACCATCGAATCCCAAACCGTACCGCCGCCGCCATACCGCCAATAATCATCGCCGCTCCAGGTTGCTTTAGCGGCCTCCAACTCCGGCTGAGCCTGAGGTTCGCGCGGATCGCCCGGTACCGTGAAAAACCGCCAGTTCAACGCACCCGTTTGCGAATCATAGGCCGAGATATAGCCGCGCACGCCATATTCCGCGCCCCCATTACCGATGACCACTTGATCACCCACTAACCTTGGGGCCCCGGTAATGGTGTACGGTTTGGTCGCATCAATGGTCAAGACAGACCAGATCACCTCCCCGGTTTGCCGATCCAGCGCAATCAACCGACCGTCGAGGGTGCCGACAAACAGACGATCTCCTAACACCGCGACCCCTCGGTTGACGACATCACAGCATGCATTGGCGCCCCACGCCTTGGGCACTTCTGGATCAAAAAACCAGCGCTGCGCGCCGGTTACCGCATCCAGTGCATAGACCTTGCTCCAGGATCCGGTCGTGTACAGCGTGCCATCAATGACAATCGGTGAGGCCTCAAGCCCTCGGCGCGTGCCCGTGTCGAAAGACCAGGCGAGACCGAGGTCTTGAATGTTATCAGGATGAATTTGCGTGAGCGGCGACTGCCGCTGCTCAAAGCTATCCGCGCCATGCAGGGGCCAATCGGCAATGACTAGGGGGGAGGCGAGTAACGCCAAAACCCCCACAACGGCTTTCAGCGTTTCCAGTAACGGATGCAGCCGCCCAGCGCCTGTCGCGGCGCCTTGGTAACTTGTTTGTTTCATTTGGCTGACCCTTACTGATGCCATTGTGTGTCTTCCTTTCATTCCGCTTTGTCTCATTCCGCTTTGTCTCATTCCGCTTTATCTCATTACGCTTTGTCTCATTACACTTTGTCGCCTTTTTTTGACCCACCCGATGCTGAGAGGCTGAACCCGAAACTTCTCTCAGTCAATCGGTCAAAGCGCTGTAAGGCCGAGCCCCAGCCCACCGTCAACATCGAATAGCGCGCCCGTTGTCCAATTCGACTGCAGCAGAAATACAATGGCTTCTGCCACTTCCATCGGCTGACCAATTCGACCCAGCGCATGCATCGGCGCGATGGCCGTCATCCTTATCGCGAGGTCTTCGGTAGACCCCAATCCAGCCCGATCATTGATTTGCGTCATCACGGCGCCCGGTATCACGCAGTTTACCCGAACTTTCTGAGCGCCAAGTTCCGCCGCCATTACCTGCGTCAAGGTTTGCAGCGCTGCTTTGGTCGCAGCATAAGGCGCCGCGCCAGGAAATGCTCGCCGAGTATGAATCGAGCCTAGGAAAACGATCGAACCCTGACGAGCCGCCAATGCGGGCACCACAAGTTGCGAGAGCATCATGCCGGAGATGACATTATGATTAAAGATATCGAGCAGCCGATCTTGGTCAAACTCAGCGATTGGGGCCCGGTACATATTACCGGCGTTACTTACCAAGCCGTCTAGTCCCCCGCCATGAGCCAGCGCCTGATAGACCAAGTCCGCGCGGTCTTCTGCTTGAGTGACATCTGCCGTTACCGCCAGACACCGATCCCCGAGCCGAGCTGCAACTTGCGTAATGTTCTCAGCGCGCCGACCGCAGATCGTCACGTGTGCGCCAAGTGCAATCAACTGTTCAGCCGTCGCCTCACCAATACCTGAACCGCCGCCCGTGACAAGGTAGGATTGACCTTTCACGATGCAACGCTCAAGTGTTGTCTCGGCGCTGCACCACGAAGTGCACCCCCTCGTCGTGTGGCCCAAGGCGTTGCCACTTCAGGATTGACAAAGGGCACCCCGCACCATTGAGTCCGCTGACATGCAAAATTGATATGGCCGAGCATACGTTACGATCTCGGCAAATGCGCAAGCACGCTTTGGATGACACCGCCATCAACGACCAACTCATGACCATGAATGTAACTGGCAGCATCAGATGCTAAAAACAAAACCGCCTGAACCACATCCTCCGCACTACCAAGGCGCTTGAGTGGTACCCCGCCACTACGCTTTTCACGCACTGCGTCGTCTAAAAATATCGGCGC
>JAQWWC010000231.1 GCA_029249645.1 Pseudomonadales bacterium | reverse complement strand
GCTGTAAGTGCTCTTGGGTTGTTGTCTGAGTTGCTCAGGACAAACTCAACGCGCTAAGACTTAAACGGTTTAAACACCCGCAAAATTGACAACGTTGTCAAAACCGGCGACCCTTTGATTTTTTGGAAATGGAGGCAAGCATGCATCGGCAGATAAAAATTGGGCTCCAAGTCGCACTGCTTGGCTTCATCGGTTTGTACGCAAGCCAGACCCTCGCCAAAGAAGCGTCCGGCATGGTTTCAACCGAGGTATTACTGACGAGTGCGGAAGGGCACAAGCTTGCCGTCATGGCCCCCGTGCGGTTCTACCCAAGCGATAGCCGTCCCAAGGTTTTGCAGGTTCTGGTTGATCCTTTGAAGACGCGTCAAACCGTGACGGGGATTGGAACGTCGTTTACCGAATCCTCAGCGTATGTTTTAGCCCATCTGCCGGATGCGGCGCGACGGTCGGTGATGGCGCAATTGTTCTCTGATGAGGGGGCAAATTTTTCGTTAGCACGCACGCCGATTGGCGCCACTGATTTTTCGGTTGAAGGCAAGTATGACTATGCCCCGGTCCCAGATGATCTAGGTCTTCAGCATTTTTCGATCGCTGAAGACCGTTTAGGATTTGACCCCGCGCGTTATCCGGGCGTTGTGGCGCCAAACTTTGATCTGTTGCCGATGATCAGTGAGGCGCTGACCATCAAGCAAGGCCAAGCAGATGCTGCTCTGCGCATTATTGCCTCAGCGTGGACTGCGCCGCCCTGGATGAAAGACATTGAAGGCTATTATCAGCCGGGTACGCCCGAAACCGACTACCAAGGCACCGGCGGTCAGTTAAAGCCCGAATATGAATCGGTTTATGCAGATTATCTCCTGCGCTATCTGGACGCCTACGCGGCGGCAGGTGTGCCGATCTGGGGGCTGACCCCCGTTAACGAACCCGAAGGCAATGGCGGGCAATGGGAGAGCATGCATTTTACGGCGGCCAGCCAGGCCCGCTTTATACAAGATCACCTAGGGCCAAAACTGCAGGCAAGCGCCCATGCCGAGACCAAGTTATTGATCTATGATCAGAATCGCGATCACCTTGAACATTGGGCTGAAACTATTTTAAGCCAACCGGATGTCGCGCAGTATGTATATGGTAGCGCCATCCATTGGTATGCGAGCACGACGAATGTGTATGGGGACGTTTTAGAGCGGGTACACGAGCGGTTTCCCGAATTTGATTTGATTCATACCGAAGGCACGATCGATGATCTGGGCAAGCCCGCGCCCGGGGGCATTGGCGACCCGGTAGGGTTCACCGAAACCAATTGGTTTAACAATGATGCGTTCTGGTGGCAGCGCAAGGCAACAGATTGGGCCTACACGGCAAGCTGGGCGCCAAATGCAGAGGATCACCCGATGTATACGCCGGTGCATCGCTACGCTCGCAATATTATTGGTAGTTTGAACCATTGGGTTTCAGGTTGGATTGATTGGAACCCGGTGCTCGACGAACGCGGTGGCCCAAATCATGTTGGCAATTTTTGTGGCGCCCCAATCATGGTGAACCTTGAAACTAAAGCCGTTTACTTCACGCCTATTTTTGATGTGCTTTCGCAGTTTAGTCGCACCATTCGCCCGGGTGATCAAGCCGTGACGGTCTCAATTCAGGGTGACACGTTGCCAGAGGATGCGCTGCATGTTGGCGCAACCCTCAGCCCACAGGGCCTAATATCGATCCAGTTGCTCAATACCCAAACGACGGCCCTGACGTTTAGTCTTGGTATGCTTGGGCAGCATGCGATGATCACCTTGCCGGCCAATGCCTTGCAGACGATCCGGGTGGACCTTTCAGAGACGACATCAAAGAGAACCTAAAGGCAGTGTTATAAGGTCTTGATTGGGCTTCTTGTCTAGTGCATGAGCCGCGAATCCGTTAAAAGCATTAGAAGAAGCGGTAACGCAAGGAACCGGTTAAAAATAAGAACATCCCTCATTTTAAAGAGTGGGGGGCGATTGATGCTGAAGGCACTTACGCCAAGGGCCAAAGAATGGGGGAACGATTAATGCTTGCAACGTTCGATGTCGTGATTATTGGGCTCTACGCCGTGTTGCTCACTGGTTTGGCGGCTTGGTTTTCGCGCGAACCCGCAGGGCACGAAAAAACAACTCAGGATTATTTCTTGGCGAGTCGGTCACTGCCCTGGTGGGCAGTGGGTGCGTCCTTGGTGGCCGCCAATATCTCAGCTGAGCAAATCATTGGTATGTCGGGCTCGGGCTATGCGATTGGTTTAGCGATTGCATCGTATGAATGGATGGCCGCGATCACTTTGATTTTGGTGGGTAAGTTTTTGTTGCCTGTTTTTTTAAAGCACAATATTCAAACCATGCCGCAATTTTTGGAGCAACGCTTCGATTCAAGAGTGCGCCTTGTTCTTGCGCTGTTTTGGCTCGCGGTCTATGTTTTTGTCAACTTAACCGCCATTTTATGGCTGGGGGCGCTCACCATTCATACCGTGACTGGGTTGGCCCTGAATACGGGGCTCGGTTTGATTGGGGTCTTTGCACTTTTGTACTCCTTGTATGGTGGACTAAAAGCGGTTGCGTTTACCGACCTGCTTCAGGTGGTGCTTTTGGTTGCCGGTGGGCTGCTCATCTCGTGGATTTTGCTCGATCGAATTGCGTTGGGCGCAGGGCCCTGGCAAGGGTTTGTCCAGTTGCTTGATGCCGCGCCTGAAAAATTCGACATGATTTTGGCGCCGGAGCATCCGCACTACATCAGCTTGCCGGGTCTGTCAGTCTTGCTGGGCGGAATGTGGGTTATGAATGTGTCTTATTGGGGGTTTAATCAATACATTATTCAGCGTGCACTGGCCGCCGATAGTCTGCAGGCCGCGCAAAAAGGCATGGCTTTTGCCGCGTTTTTGAAATTATTGATGCCCGTGATTGTGGTGTTGCCGGGTATTGCGATGTTTGTCCTTGAGCCGGGTCTTGATGCCCCAGATCAAGCCTATCCTTTGGCCATGACGTTACTACCGGTTGGCCTGAAGGGCTTGGTCTTCGCAGCCTTGTTGGCGGCGATCGTGTCGTCTCTCGCTTCAATGATTAATAGCATTGCAACCATCTTCACCCTAGATCTGTATGCGCCCTTTTCAAAGCAAAAGGCAGAGCGCCATTTGGTTTGGGTGGGGCGTGTTGCGGCACTCGGGGCTATGCTGTTAGCCATGGTTTGTGCCCGGCCCTTATTAGGCAATTTCGATCAGGCCTTTCAATACATTCAGGAATTCACCGGATTTTTTACCCCGGGGATTGTCGTCATTTTTTTGCTGGGGATGTTTTGGCCTCGGGCCACGGCGAGTGCTGCGCTGATGGCCGCTGTGGGCTCGGCAGTGCTGTCGTTTGCTTTTAAAATGGGTTGGCCAGAACTGCCGTTTATTGACCGAGTCGGGCTTGTCTTTGTACTGTGCGGATTGCTCGCTGTCGTTATGAGCTTGTGGCAAAGTGACGCAAAGCAAGCGGGCGCCATCGACCTGTCTGAAATTGAATTCGGCACGACCCAGGCATTCAATCTATCGGCATTGATTGTGAGTTTGATTCTCATCGCGCTGTATACCACTTGGTGGTAGCGCGGGCGGCCTGCACGGATCCTGCCGGCGCGAGCCGGCTAGACCATGGCGGCAAGATACTGTTAACGTCCTACTAGGTTTTAAGAGGATACGGTATGAGTGAGCAGCCCCCCATCGATTATATCGAGCGCACCCAAAAACAGTACGAGGCATTGGGTTATCCCAGCTATCAATGGGTTTATAACGACACAGCAATCGCCTTGGCGCCCTTAAAAAAACCAATATCTGAAGCCAAATTGTCATTGATTGCCTCGGGCGGGATTTATACCCGTGGCCAGGTCGCGTTCCATTACAAAGATGACTTGAGCTATCGTGAAATCAATGTTTTTGGGCCTGCCGCGGATCTAAGGGCCAGTCACTTTGCTTACGACTTGGCGCCAGTACGCAAAGATCCCAATGTTGTGTTTCCTGTTGAGCCCTTAAAGCAATTGGTGGCATCGGGCTTTCTTGGCGCGCTCGCCGAGCACGCCTATACGTTTATGGGAGGCATCTATTCGGCTCGGAAAGTAAAAGACGTTTTGGCGCCGGCGTTGGCAGCCCGTCTATTAGCAGATCAACCCGATGTGGTTTTACTCGTCCCGGCGTGACCAGTTTGTCATCAGTCCGTGGGACTGATCGCGCGTGAAATTGAAGCCTTAGGGATTCCGACTTTGTGCCTGTCGAGCGCTTACTCGATTACCCGTTCGGTGCGGCCGCCTCGCGCAAGCTTTGTTGACTTCCCATTAGGTCATACCAGTGGACGACCGCACGCGTTAGATGAGCAGGTGGCCATGATGGCCGAGGCGCTGGATGGGTTTGCGGACATAACGCAATCCGGTGGCATTAAAACGTTGCCCTATGAGTGGCTGACGGACCACAGTTGGAAGGATACAGTGATGCAACCCGCGGCGCTGAACGCCGCCGAGGGCGACAGCGATTTTAGATTGCCACGATTCGATACCCCACAATATCAGTCCCAGGCGGACGCTGAGGTGGCGGACGCGAGTTGTCCGACCTGCGTTTTTCTGGCCTGACCAAGCGGATATCTAAAACCAACCCTAAGGCAGAGCTGAAGCCAGCGTCGAAATATGAGCCTTGCGCGTCGGTGCTCAGGCTTTAATACCGCACCAAACTAAACCGTTTCTGATGTTGCGTGGTGCAAGTGATATATCTGCCGCCGTTCGCGAGCCACGTGAATGAACGGGCTGTTATCCGTGCGTTAAAGACGCTCTATTAGACTGGGTCGATGTTGACCGTTGGCGTAATGTGCTAAGGTTTAATAATGGGCTCATGGCCTGAGCCAGCAGTTTGAAGATGATTCGCCTTAGTGTGAAACCGTGATAATTGACCACCGTGATAAGGGGAACATTGATGCCCATGGAGCAAGCGTTGACGGCGCTGAAAACCCATTTGCGAGCGAACTCAGGCATTCAAGGCCTAGAAATCCTGAAACCGACAGAACTTGAGCGTGCCGTTGAGCTGTTTGACCGGGATGGCTTTGTGGTCTTAGAAAAAGTGTTATCAACAGATGAATTAGCCTTGCTGCAATCAGGTGTTGCTGATGCGGTGGCAGAGATTACGGCGCTCGACCCTGAAGGGTCGGGGAACCGGGGCGCCAAACGTTATTCCTTTGGTGGCTCGAGTCTAACGCGCAGTCAGTTGCATCGGCCTGCTTGGCAGATGCTTTTGTCAATCGAACCAGTTATCCAATTGTTGGATGCAATCTTTGGTAATCCAGACTATTCCTTGAGAAGTGCGAGCGGTGACTTTTGCCTGCCGGGCGCCGTTGACTATCAGCGGTTGCACACAGATGTTCGTGATTGGGAGGCGCCAGATAAAACGCCCTTCAGCGCGTTTCAGGATCCTAGAGGCAATGTCAGTATACGTGACCTGCCGTGCCCTTATGTCTGCGTTAATTTTTTGCCCCAGGACATTCACGCGCTCAATGGTCCGACGCGACAAATACCAGGCACCCAAAAGTCGCGCGAGCGGATTCCGGGGTTGAAGGCAGAGCCAGAGTGGATGCGCCTGAGCACGGTTTGCCCTGCACCAGCAGGCAGTATTATGGTCCGAGATGTTAGGGCCTGGCATGGGGGCACGCCCAACTTATCAGATGAAGTGCGATCTATCCCGAACCTGGAGTTTTATGCACCTTGGTTCCGAGAGCCAGTGGTGCCCGGCATTGATTATGCCGATCATCAGTTGTTACCGGATCGTGCTCGGCAATTAACGCGGTTCTGTGTGGCTGAAAAAGGCCACGATTTAGTCACGGGTGCGACGTTACGAGCGCCCTAAAAGGGGAAGTTGATGCAGTATCGAAGTCTTGGACGTTCAGCCCTAAAAGTCAGTGAACTGGCTTTGGGCACCATGAACTTGGGCCCGAGAACGCCCGAGGCGGAAGCCTTTTTAATGCTGAGCCACGCCGTTTCAAGCGGGATTAATTTCATAGATACGGCGGATCAGTATGGCGGACACTTGGGGGTTGGGGCGACGGAATCGCTTCTAGGGCGCTGGCTCTCAGAGGATCGAAGTCGTCGCGAGGGTTTGGTACTCGCGTCCAAAGTATATGAACCGATGTCGGCCGATGTGAACAATCGTGGGTTGTCAGCTCGGCATATCGTGTCAGCGTGTGAAGCGAGCCTCAAACGCTTGGGCGTTGAAACCATTGATTTGTATCAAATGCACCATATCGATCGCTCGGCGCCTTTGGATGAAATCTGGCAAGCCATGGATCGTTTAATGGCCCAAGGTAAAATTATCTATGTCGGATCGAGTAATTTTCCAGGCTGGGGGATTGCTCAGACCAATGAGCGGCGCGGTTTCCAGCAGCGGCTTGGGCTGGTTTCAGAGCAGGGGCTTTATAATCTTTTTACGCGACACGCCGAGCTAGAGGTGATTCCGGCTTGCCAAGGCTATGGGGTTGGGCTTTTGCCTTGGAGTCCTTTGGCAGGCGGGTTGTTGGCGGGACCGAGTTCGACCGCGGGTCGTCGGCAGCAGCTTGAGGCGACCCGAGGATTACATTCAGAGCAGCTTGGGGCGTTTGAAGCTTTTTGTGCTGATCTAGGTGCGGATCCCAGCACCGTTGCGATTTCTTGGTTGTTGCATCAACCCGCGGTCGCCTCAGTGATTATTGGGCCGTCCTCTGTTGCGCAGCTCGAGCAAGCGCTGACAGTGCAATCCGTACAATTAGACGCAGCAAGTCTCAAAAAGCTGGATGAGATCTTTCCGCCGATGGGTCCTGCGCCCGAAGCCTATGCTTGGTAATGCAGCGGGCTAATTTATTTTTACCGGTGGCTCATGGTCAACCAATTGCCAGATGCGCTCATCGGGTATTCCCATGATGGCCTCATAAGCCCCTGGCGGATAGTTGGTTAGGTGTGGCCCCTCAGTTTCACTTAGCACCGGTTGGGCAATTGCGCCGGCCTGATCCTGAAAGGGCACGGGCGCTTTGTACGCCTTAAGTTCATCTGACGTGATGCCGGCTAAGGCAACCACTTCCGGATCGATCCACGCATTTTGGTCTAGGGCTGTTTTTGAGTAGGAGAGTTCGAGTGCCAAGTTCTCAGGCCCTGCAAAATAAATAGACGCGCAAAAACCATGATCGACGGGGCCCATAACCGGCACACCTTTATCTCGAAGCCGGTCCCGCATGGCGAGTAGTGTTTCATGACAATCGACTCTGAATGCGACGTGCTGCATGGTGCCGGGTGCGGCATTGGCGCCGGCGTTTCCGGCGTGGGTCTGACCGATGGTTGCGGGAATGGCCTTCATGTCAGGGTTGCTGACAAAAGCGATCGAGCTTTCATCGTTCAATCTTAAAAAGCCGTGCCACGTGTTTTCAACGCCATGCATCCAATACAACGCGACCAGTTCCATACCGAGTTTGTCGGTAAAAAATGCGATCTGAGCTTTCATGTCCGCGGTGCAAATGGCGAGGTGATGGAGTCCGTCAATTTTGTTCATTGCCATGTCCCCTTGTGTTTTTGGCACGAAATACGATTTTGTGGGTATCGAGTTTAATCGATTGTTTTCTGTAAGGAGCCCTAATCAATACCGGGCTCACAGTTAAGGCCCTTTGACCTTAGCGCAAAAACGCTTCGATGCCATAATCTCCCGAACCCGGCCTCTAACCGGCTTTCCAAGTTTTGCATCTAACGGGCTTCTCTTAAGCGGGCAGACTAATAATTTTACGGGGCTCTAGGTTTTAGGGTTGCAGTTGCTTCACAAGCGATCGGCGGTCCTAATATTCCTGTCTTGCTTTCCGCTTTGCGCCCAAACAATTTCTAAACCTCGTATCTGACACGAAGCCCTGATCAGGGATGCACAGCACGTTAGCTGGTTTTTGCGGTAGGATGTAGCAAAGCAAAACGGAGTCTCAGTATGAAAGTAGGATTAGCCTTTGGAAGCAGCATCGCCATTGACGGACCATCAACGATGGAGCTTTGTCAACGTGCTGAAGCGGCAGGTTTTGAATCGATTTGGGGTGGCGAGCATGTGATTATGCCGGATGCAATCGGTTCAAAGTATCCATATACCCCTGACGGCAAGATTCCTGCGGAACCTGAAACGCCGATTCCAGATCCGCTGATTTGGCTCGCCTATGCTGCAGCAGCAGCGCCAACGCTGCGGCTTGGCACCTGTATCTTAATCGTGCCTCAGCGTAATCCTTTGATTCTAGCCAAGGAGCTCGCAACCTTAGATCAGCTCTCTGGTGGCCGAGTCGAGTTAGGCCTTGGCGTTGGCTGGATGAAAGAAGAATTTGATGCACTGGGCGTGCCTTGGGAACGTCGCGGCGCCAGAAATGATGAGTACGTCGCTGCCATGCGCGCAGTATGGGCCGCGTCCCACGCCGAATTTCATGGTGAGTTTGTCGATTTTGATCCAGTGACATCTAGTCCGAAGCCCGTTAATGGCAACATCCCTATATTGGTCGGAGGCGATACGCCCGCGGCGATTGCGCGGGCTGTGAAGCTGGCGGATGGCTATTTTCCCGGCGAGGGCGATATTGATCGGCTCCGAGCGCTGATTGGACGGGTCCATGGCGCCTGCGAGACCGCTGGTCGCGATCCCGCGAGTCTCGAAATCAATGCCATGTTTGGGACGCAAATGAGTGATCCCAAAGCCGGTATTGAAGAAATGCGAGCAGCCGGGGTTGGCCGAATTATGATCCCAGCATTCTTTTTTGCAGGCCCAGGTGGCCTTGATCGCATGACGGCGCTAGCAGAGCAGATCATGCCGCTGGC
>JAQWWC010000230.1 GCA_029249645.1 Pseudomonadales bacterium | reverse complement strand
GTGGTGGATCATCCGTGGTTTGTCGCCTGTCAATTTCATCCAGAATTCACGTCAACGCCTCGGGGCGGTCATCCTTTGTTCTTGAATTTTGTGAAGGCCGCGCTGGCTGAGCAAATTGCCCGAGCCGGCTTGGCTGGAACATCAAATTAAGGTCAATAACGGCAATCGTCGACTCAATCAGATCGTGCCGGACAAGAGTGAGATAAAGCATGGATTTATGCGGATTTGAAGTCAGTCAACAGTCTCGATTTTTCCTGATTGCGGGCACCTGCGTTGTTGAGTCCGAGCAAATGGCGCTCGACACGGCGGGCACCCTCAAAGAGATTTGTGACCAGCTAGACATTTTCTTAATTTATAAGTCCTCGTTCGACAAAGCCAACCGTTCCTCAAAAGACAGTTATCGTGGGCCAGGTTTAGCGGCAGGGTTGAAAGTTCTCCAGACAGTTCGAGACACCCTAGGGCTACCCGTCTTGACCGATGTCCATGAAGATACCCCCCTCGATGAGGTCAAAGACGTTGTCTCGGTACTGCAAACACCCGCGTTTTTATGCCGTCAAACAAACTATATCCAAAAGGTGGCTTCCCTTGGTTTGCCGGTGAACATTAAAAAAGGACAATTCCTGGCGCCTTGGGATATGACCCACGTCGTCGATAAAGCCAAGGCAACCGGTAACGATAAGATTATGGTGTGTGAGCGCGGCGCAAGCTTTGGCTATAATAACTTGGTCTCGGATATGCGGGCGCTACCGGTACTCGCCGCGACCGGCTGTCCGGTTGTCTTTGATGCAACCCACAGCGTGCAGCTGCCAGGTGGTCAGGGCGCGACGTCGGGAGGGCAGCGAGAAATGGTGCCGGTTTTAGCGCGGGCCGCGACCGCTGTTGGCGTTCAGGGGCTGTTTATGGAAACGCATCCAAATCCAGACCAGGCCTTGAGCGATGGTCCAAACTCTTGGCCGCTTGGGGATATGAAATCGTTATTAGAGCGGTTAGTGGCAATCGACTCAGTGATTAAGACGGGTCAGTAAAAAAAGCGGGATGTCGCCGGGCAAAAGAGTGCTGAGAGCGACAGTGACGCGAGATCAAGGAAGATTATGACAAGCATTACCGATGTGCGAGCAAGAGAAATACTGGACTCTAGGGGCAATCCAACCCTTGAAGCCGAGATTGAGTTGGCAGATGGCAGCATCGGCCGTGCTGCCGTGCCCTCTGGCGCATCCACCGGCTCCAGAGAAGCGTTAGAGTTGCGAGATAATGACCCTGCTCGCTATGGCGGCAAAGGGGTTCTGACCGCTGTCCAAAATGTGAACACCCTGATCCGAGAGGCGCTACTGGATCATGAGGTTGAAGACCAAGCCGCCCTAGATCAGGTGCTGCTCACGGTTGATGGCACCGAAAACAAAGGCCACTTGGGGGCCAATGCGATGTTGGGCGTATCGCTCGCCGCGGCTCATGCCGCAGCACAGGCCAAAGGGGTAGAGCTCTACGAGCATATTGCGGATTTAGACGCAACTGGCGGCCGATATAGTATGCCGGTGCCGATGATGAACATTCTAAACGGTGGCGAGCATGCAGATAACAATGTCGACATCCAGGAATTCATGGTGCAACCGGTTGGGGCCGCGTCCTTTTCCGAAGGTCTGCGGATGGGGGCTGAGATTTTCCACGCGCTTAAGGACGTTTTAAAGCGCGCAGGACTATCAACGTCGGTCGGTGATGAAGGCGGCTTTGCTCCGAATTTAGCAAGCAATCAGGCAGCCCTCGATATGATCATGTCAGCCATTGATTTGGCGGGATATCAGGCCGGTAAGGAAATTTTCTTGGCATTAGATTGTGCCGCCAGCGAGTTCTATCAAGACGGTCAGTATCATCTGGCTGGAGAAGGTCGGCATTTTGACAGTCAGCAATTTTCTGATTATTTAAAAACGTTGGTGATGAGTTACCCAATTTTGTCGATTGAAGACGGGTTAGACGAAAGCGATTGGTCCGGTTGGCGTTACCTAACCGACCAATTAGGCGATCAGTGTCAGTTGGTTGGTGATGATTTGTTCGTAACCAATCCCTCGATCCTTGCGCGGGGTATCTCCGAAGGCGTGGGCAATGCCATCCTAATTAAGGTAAATCAGATTGGCACCTTGAGCGAAACCATGGCATCGATTCAGATGGCGCGGGAAGCTGGCTATGCGTCGGTCATCTCTCATCGTTCGGGTGAAACTGAAGACACATCGATTGCGGACTTAGCGGTTGCAACCTCCGCCGGACAGATTAAAACCGGTTCTTTGTGCCGGTCTGATCGGGTGGCGAAATACAACCGCTTGCTGCGGATTGAGGATCGCTGTCATGCCGTTTATAAAGGGGCATTAGAATTTAAGAATTTGAGGGTCTAGCGATTCTAAACTTAGTTAAAATCTTAGGTGCTGTGTTGCTCTTGCTGGGCTGCTTCCTCCAAGCACGGCTTTGGACAGGGGAAGGCAGCTACGCACATGTTGTGGCATTGCAGACACAGCTCGAAACAAAAACCATTAACAATGAAACCAAGGCAGCTAGAAACCGGTTGCTACGGGCTGAAATTATTGACCTTCGTCAGGGGCTCGATGCGATTGAAGAAAGAGCTCGAACTGAGTTTGGATTGATCAAAAAAGATGAGACCTTTATTTTACTCATCGATGACTGAGTAGGCTTTATGCACAACCCGCTTTCGAGATTGTATGTCGTTGTTCCGGCGGCAGGGACGGGTCAGCGCATGGGTTCAGCGGTGCCCAAGCAATACCTTGAGCTTAATCCGGGTCAAACGATCCTGGGTATGACCGTGTCTAAACTTCAAACACTTCGCCCGGAGCGGTTGGTGGTTGCACTGCATGCCACCGACACGTGGTTTGATGAATTGCATCTTAGCGGAGTAGATCGAGTCGTTGGTGGCGACAACCGGGCGGCCTCTGTATTGTGTGCGCTGGCGGCAATCGATGCGGGCGATGACGATCTCATTTTAGTCCACGACGCGGTGCGGCCATGTGTTCGGGTCGCGGACATCAATCGATTGATTGAGCTTGCGCGTGGCCATGCAGAAGGGGCGCTTTTGGCGACGCCGGTGATCGACACCCTGAAACGAGTGACAGATCGACGGGTTACTGAAACAGTCGATCGCAGCCAGCTTTGGCAGGCCCAAACGCCTCAGATTTTCCGGTTCGAGCTGCTACAGCGGGCTCTGCTCGCGGCCCCTAATGCAACTGATGAGGCCTCAGCCGTTGAAGCGCTCGGTATTTCGCCCAGAATCTGTCAGGGCCGAGCGGATAATCTCAAGATTACGACCAACGAGGACTTGGCCATGGCGCGATTTATAGTAAGTGGTGAGCCGCAATGATGAGGATTGGACAAGGCTTTGACGTGCATGCGTTTGCACCGGTCGGGTCAGCAACGCAGTTTGCTTTGGGCGGCATATCGATTCCAGATGATCGAGGGGTGATTGCTCATTCGGATGGAGATGTGCTCCTACACGCTTTGATGGATGCTATTTTGGGTGCCCTCGGTTTAGAAGATATTGGCCATCAGTTCCCTGATACTGATCCCGCGTATCAAAATGCGAATTCTCAAGACCTGCTCCAAGCGGTGGTCGAGCTGATGCGCGATGCAGGATTTTCGGTGATCAACGTGGATGCGACCGTGTTGCTCGAGGCGCCCAAGGTCAAGCCGTATCGGCCTTTGATGATTGCGGCCATTGCCGAAGGATTAGGCTGCGAGGCTTGCTGTGTCAGCGTCAAGGCGACTACCACGGAAAAACTGGGCTTTGTTGGTCGAGGTGAAGGCCTTGCCGCGCAAGTGGTTGTTTTACTCTCGGCAGATGGTGCGTGAGCTTTTCTTTGGATTTCCCGCGGCTGTATGGCACGCCGAAAGCGCGTGGGGTGATCCGCGCCCGCAGTGAAGATTTTCAGGTCAAAGAGCTTTCCCTACCGGCAAGCGAAGCAGGGGAACACAGCTACCTTAGAATTCAAAAGCAGGATACCAATACTCATTGGGTGGCTTATCAAATCGCAGCCTTAGCCGGCGTTGCTGATCAAGAAGTTGGCTATGCTGGTCGGAAAGATCGTTATTCGATCTCAGAGCAGGCGTTTACCTGCTACCTGCCCGGTCGCGCAGCGCCGGATTGGACGACCTTGAATGATAATTTGATTCAGGTTCTGCAAGTAAGCCGGACCCAGCGTAAGTTAAGGAAAGGAGACCTGTTGGGGAACCGGTTTAAGCTCCGGTTGCGAGAAGTTGATGGGTGCTTGGCGTCTCGGCTTGACCGGCTGGCCGATCAGCCTGTCCCGAATTATTTTGGGGAACAGCGATTCGGTTTTCAGGGCGCGAACTTGGCGCTGGCCGAGCGTCTGGTGGGTAACCCGAAGGCGCGCCTGAAACAGCGTGATATGGTTTTGTCTGCGATGCGGTCCTACTTATTCAATCTCTATCTGGCGCGGGTTATTGCTGAGAATGAAGCCGTGGATTTGGCAGCTGAAGGGCCGCTTTACGGTCGCGCGCGTGACCCCCAAGGCGGCGAGGAATTTTTAAATGAGACTTTGATGCAGTGGCTATCGGTCTTTCATATGAACCGAATGAAGGCCGCAAGGCGCAAGCTGTGGCTGACGCCACTTGAGTTCGAATGGCATCGCGAAGACAATGACTTTGTGATGGCTTTTACGCTGCCCCCGGGGTGTTATGCCACCAGTGTGTTGCGAGAAATATTAATCTACAAGGATGGGTCGAGTGGTCGTTAAACTGGATGTGAGCGGGGTCGGTATGACGTCCCAACGTACCCGAAATCGCTTGACCGACCGGCTTCGTGAGCAAGGTATTGTCAATGAGGCGGTCTTGCAGGTGATGGCCTCAACACCACGGCATTTGTTTGTGGACGAAGCGCTCGCGCATCGTGCCTATGAAGATACGGCCCTGCCGATTGGTAATAGCCAAACAATTTCTCAACCGTATATCGTCGCTCGAATGACCGAATTGTTATTGCAGGATGTGCCGCCAACGTCGGTTTTAGAGGTTGGCACCGGTTCAGGCTATCAGACGGCCATTTTAGCGCAGTTGGTGGATCAAGTTTTCACGGTTGAGCGAATATCAGCATTGTTGGATCGCGCTTTAGGCCGCTTTAGACAGTTGGGATTGCATCAAATTAAAAGTAAATATGATGACGGCCATCTTGGGTGGACGGAAAAAGGGCCGTTTGATGCCATTATTGTGACCGCGTCGCCGCGAGAAGTGCCGGTGGCCTTGCTTGCGCAATTACAAGAGGGCGGTCGGTTGATCATTCCTGTTGGGGACCCCGAGGCGCAAACCCTGACGATGGTTAAACGCGGTGTCGATGGCTTCGAAACAACCTCGGTTGAACCCGTTCGGTTTGTTCCGCTGCTGGGTGGCAAGTTGTGATCGGAACGTCAGGCTTTTTGAAAATTTTGGTGACGGGCTTGCTAATGGGTATGGCCGAGGTGGTGCCGGGTATCTCTGGTGGCACGGTGGCTTTTATATCAGGCTACTACGAACGATTGCTGACCGCGTTGAGCCGAATTCGGTTTGATTTGGTCCGCAGGCTGTGGCGGCAAGGTCCCTTAAACGTATGGCAGCATTTAGATGGCAATTTTTTAATGATGTTATTTGGCGGTATGGTGGTCTCGGTGGTTACGTTTGCCGGTTTGATTAAAACAGCATTGGCAGAGCAGCCCATTATGATGTGGTCGTTCTTTTTCGGTCTTGTTCTGGCCTCATCTTTTCTCATGCTACGGCAGGTCGAGCGCAAACAAGCCGCACAACTCATCGTCCTGGCAATGGGTTTGGCAGTGGGTTTGGTCCTGCAGCGCCTAGTGCCTGTTACCGTGGTACCAACGCCTGCTATGCTTTTTTTAGGTGGCGCAATTGCGGTGTGCGCCTGGATCCTACCGGGTATATCCGGTAGTTTTTTATTACTCTTGCTCGGCCTATATGGTGGCGTCATCGATGCTGTTGCAAACTTTAGAGTGCTTGAGCTTGCACCGCTTGGATTAGGTGCGGCGCTAGGCCTGATCGCGTTCGCGAACGTTCTGAAGATTTTATTCCATCGCGCAAAAGATTGGATACTCATGTTTTTGACCGGGTTGATGTTGGGCACGTTGGTTCGACTATGGCCTTGGCAGCAGGTCCTGCAGTATCAACTTCAGGCAGACGCAACGCAAAAACGCCCGCTGATTTCAGAACCGGTCTGGCCGACTGCCTATGAGAGCCTTACCGGTCAGCCAGCAGAAGTCGTCTTAGCGTTATTGGCACTTTGCGTCGGTGGTGCCGCTGTAGTGCTTTTTGAACGATTTGCCGTAAGGACGCAGGCCGGTGCGGTTTAAACTCGAATATCGGAGTCTCTGCTCGGTTGCGCTGATGATGTGCGTTGCGCTCTTGGTGAGTGGCTGTCAATCCAATGGTGCGCCAGCGCCGGTTGCTAACATTGGTGAGCGAGGTAAAACGCACATTGTTCAGAAAGGCGATACGCTGTACTCGATTGCTTGGCGCTATGGCTTAGATCATGGTCGGTTAGCTCAAATCAATCGAATTCGGAAACCCTACACGATTTATGCTGGGCAGCGGTTGAAGTTGGCGGGTGTTCCAGCTCGATTATCTTCTAAATCGAAATCCTCATCGGGTAAGCGAACGCCTAAGAAATCTGCGGCACCCAAAACGGTGTATGCCGCGAAGCCGGTTTCGAAACCGAAACCGGCATTTACGGCGAGTCGCTTGGTTTGGGCTTGGCCAGTCGGTGGCCGGGTGATTTCGAAATTTTCGCTGAGTGGCAGCGTCAATAAAGGGATTGATATCGAGGCAAAGGCAGGCACGCAGGTAAAAGCGGCAGAAGCCGGGAGTGTTGTTTATGCGGGCGGTAATTTAAGAGGCTACGGGAAGCTCGTCATCATCAAGCATGATGATGCTTTTTTGAGTGCCTATGGTAATAACGAGTCGTTATTGGTGAAAGAGGGTGAGACAGTAACGAGAGGCCAGGCAATTGCGAAAGTGGGTGCAAACGATGCGAAAGTTGAGATGCTGCACTTTGAAATTAGGCGGCAAGGGCGACCAGAAGATCCCGTCCGCCATTTGCCAAAACGCTAAGGGCGGCGGGATATCATGGGCGATAGGACTAGCGTTCTAAGTGATCGATTTTTCCTTTGACCTCGGCCCATTCCTCGGCATCGTCTAAGGGATCTTTCTTTTCGGTAATGTTCGGCCAGATCTCACAAAGCTCAGCATTGATTTCCAGGAAGGCTTGCTCTGCTTCGGGCAGCTCATCTTCTGAAAAAATGGCATCGATCGGGCATTCTGGCTCGCATAATGCGCAATCGATACATTCGTCTGGGTTGATGACGAGGAAGTTAGGTCCTTCATAAAAACAGTCTACAGGGCAGACCTCCACACAATCTGTATGTTTACACTTAATGCATGCGTCACTGACTACGAATGTCATAAAACCGTTCCTTATCGTTATCTAAAAATTCGTCAAGAATAAAATAATGCTGAGCGTGTTAGATGTTCAGCATAGAGTGTTATCCATCATCCGCTGCGCAAATTGACGGAGAGGGCTCAAATCCAGAGGGCATTCTATCAGCTTTTTTCGAGCTGACAACTCGCGCTTTAACGGGTTTCTTGTAATTGGTCTTTGAGCTCATAGAGCAAGGACAAGGCTTCCCGCGGACTCAACTGATCAATCTCAATATCGAGAATTTGATTTTTTAGTGTTACCAGTTTGGTATCCCCCTGAAACAGCTCCGACTGTTGCGGCGGATTTGGTAAAGCGGAGACCGCTGGCTGATCAAATGCTGACAATTCTTGGCGCTCAAGCGAGACCAGTTTCTCTTGAGCGCTGGCAATAACACTGGCGGGTAGGCCCGCCAGTTTGCCGACCTGAATGCCATAGCTCTGATTAGCTGGGCCCGATTGCACGGCATACAGAAAAATAATTCGGTCTTCGACTTCGGTCGCTGTTAAATGCAGGTTCTTGACTGTCTCGACGCGTTCCGGCAACACCGTCAGTTCGAAATAATGGGTTGCAAACAAGGTCATGGCATTGATTTTTTCTGCGATATAGCACCCTGTCGCCCAAGCCAGAGAGAGGCCATCGAAGGTTGACGTGCCGCGGCCAATTTCATCTAGTAAGACAAGGCTATGCTTCGTTGCGTTGTTTAAGATGAGCGCGGTTTCAGACATTTCGACCATGAACGTTGAGCGCCCGCTGGCCAGGTCATCGGACGACCCGATGCGCGTGAAAATTCGGTCTATATCCCCAATGATCGCTTGTTCGGCCGGAACCGGGCAGCCCGTCCGACCCAATAAAGCGATAATCGCAGTTTGCCGCATAAAAGTTGATTTACCGCCCATGTTCGGCCCAGTAATGATGAATTGCCGCAAAGCGTCGTCAAACTGCACGCTGTTTGGCACAAAGGGTTTCTCGAGCATTGATTCGACAACCAAATGGCGACCATTGTCGATGATCAGCTCCGACTGATAGGTCAGGGCCGGAGGCGACAAGTTTAAAGTAATGGCGCGCTCGGCGAAATTGGCCAAGACGTCGAGGATTGCGAGGCCCTCAGCTAAATTTTTAAGGACTGTGATGACCTTGAGCAAATTATTCAGAAGCTCGTCGTACAGCTGTTTTTCTCGGGCGAGTGCTCGGCTTTTGCTGCTGAGGGCTTTGTCCTCGAAGTTTTTAAGCTCCGGGGTGATAAAGCGCTCAGCATTTTTGAGCGTTTGTCGTCGAACATAGGTGATTGGGGCTTGTTGCGCCTGAATTTTGCTTAATTCGATATAGTAACCATGGACTCGGTTGTAACCCACTTTTAGGGAGCTGAGCCCAGTTTGTTCGCGTTCATCGGTTTCGAGTTTGACCAAAAATTCTGCGGCATGTTCACTAATGGCTTTGAGCTCATCCAGCGCTGAGTCGAAGCCTTCTTGGATGACCCCGCCATCTCGCAGCACGACAGGTGGTACTGGCACAATTGCTTGCGTTAGCAGATCAGCGAGCACCGGTTGGGGTTGAACCAATCCTGCAAGGTCCGATACCAGCGGTGCTTCAATAGGATTCAGAATCGCGTTGATCTCCGGTAATAAATTCAGGGTGTCCCTTAGACGGGCAAGGTCTCTAGGCCGAGCGCTTTGTAGCGCGATTCTTGCGACGATGCGTTCGATATCGCCCGCGCCAGCGAGTGCGTCTCTAAGCGCTTGGAACGCCGACTGCCGTTGCATCGCGCTGACGGCGGCTAGACGCGCTTCAATCTGAATCGAGTCCCGCAGCGGCTGCGTAAGCCAACGCGCGAGTAGCCGCCCGCCCATCGGTGTCTTGGTCTGATCAAGAACCGATAAGAGCGTATGTTCTCGCCCGCCCTGCAAGTTGACCACGATTTCTAGGTTTCGCCTGGAGGTTGGATCGATGATGATCGAGTCTTCGTTTCGAATTCGTCGCAGTTGTTGTAAGTGCGGTAGCGCTCCGCTTTGGGTTGATTGCACATAGCCGAGGACACAGCCGGCCGCGCGAATGGCTATGGGTTGATCCTCACAGTCAAATGCAGCGAGGTCCTGTACGCCAAACTGTCGCTTAAGCAGGCGCACCGATTCCTGCTCGTCAAATTCCCAAATCGGTCGAGGTTTTAGGCCCTTCAGGCCAAATACGGCATCGGCCAATGAGGGATTGTCTGGGATCAACAGTTCTGCAGGATTCAATCGGGCCAGTTCACTCTTAAAATGATCTTCTTGCCTGGTTTGAAAAACCTCAAACCGACCACTGCTGATTTCCATCACGGCAAGCCCAAAGGTGTCATCGTCTTTGAAGGCTGCACAAATTAAGCTTTCTTGATTGGCGTCAAGTAAGGCCTCTTCTGTCAAGGTTCCGGGTGTGAGGATCCGGACCACCTTACGTTCAACCGGGCCTTTACTGGTGCTGGGATCGCCGATTTGTTCACAGATGGCAACCGAGACGCCTTCGCGCACAAGTTTTCCAAGGTATCCATCGGCGGCATGATACGGCACGCCACACATTGGAATGGGGATGCCTGCCGATTGGCCACGACTCGTCAGCGTAATATCAAGCAGGCTGGCGGCTGTTTTTGCGTCATCGTAAAACAGCTCGTAGAAATCGCCCATTCGGTAGAACAGAAGTGTGTCGGGGTGTTGTGCTTTGATGCTCAGAAATTGTTGCATCATGGGCGTGTGGGCATCGGTCGTCACAAAGCGTCACTGATCAAGAATCAGATTCAAGGTTAGCAAACGGATAAAAGCGCTGCATCCTTAAACTTGCCTAGGCCGCGTTTCGGTGCGTTTTGGGCTTTGTAAATTATACTGTACGCATAAACAGTAGTCTGTTAGCATGGAGCGATTCGGCGCAGGCAAGGAATGCTGCGAGTTTA
>JAQWWC010000229.1 GCA_029249645.1 Pseudomonadales bacterium | reverse complement strand
AAATAAAAATTAACCCGAAGGTTAGGTTTTTAGGCAGCTAGCGCGTAGTTTTCGTCATTGGCAACTATAAAGTTACAGTGATTGTTTTACGAGAGTCACTACCCTCTCGGCATGCACCTTAGGTTTCGTAACCAGCGTCGAAGCCAAGTCACCCCCTTAGCATCAGTATACGTCTATTTGCCGATGCGGCCTAGCTGGCATATTAGGCTCCGAAAGACAGGTCATCTCATTTCTTCGTAACAACCAGACCGTGTTAACATTTTTTCATTTTCTACAGGTGCTCACCATTAAAACTGCGATCATTCTTGCAAATCTTGGCACGCCGGACGAACCGTCGGCGCCTGCCATCAAGCGCTACTTAGCAGAGTTCCTATCAGACCCTCGAGTGGTTAACTTACCCCGCTCGATCTGGTTGCCCATTCTGCACGGGGTCATTCTTAAGACCAGACCCAAAAGACTCACCCATAACTATTCGATGATCTGGGGTACCCATGATGGCCCGATTAGGAACATCACGGCCGCGCTTACTCGGCGCGTCGCTAAATACTTTGACCGGAAATATCCTGAACGGGATTTGCACTTTTACACGGCGATGACTTACGGCAACCCTGCGCTTAAATCGATCCTAAACCAGGCGCAGGACGACGGTTGCAGCGAGTTCCTCGTCATCCCTTTATACCCTCAGTATGCCGGAGCAACGACAGGCGCCGTCTTCGATAAATGGGTGACGGCAACGAACGATCAAATCGTTCCGAATTTCAGGTTCATCAGCGAATACCACACGCATCCAAAATACATCCACGGTTTAACAAAATCAGTTGAAAAATATAATCAAAAACTGATAGCAGGCGCTCACTTACTATTTTCCTTTCACGGGATTCCAATGTCCCAAAGCGATGCAGGCGACCCCTACGCAGACCAATGTCAGGAAACGGCGCGGCGCGTGGCGCACGCCCTGGGCTTAACCAAAGATCAATGGTCGGTTGCCTTCCAGTCAAAATTTGGTCCAGCAGCATGGCTTACACCCGCCACGATTGATCAAATGCGCGCCTTCCCCACGGCCGGCAAAAAGGATCTCGTGGTGATCTGCCCTGGATTTTCGGTCGACTGTTTAGAAACTATTGAAGAGATTAAAGTTGAAAACCAAGACGCCTTCTTCGCAGCCGGCGGCGAAGCTTTTCAATATGTTAAAGCCCTCAATGCTACCCAAGATCATGTCGCACTGATGGTGGCCCTCGTTGAGGAACACTTATTCGAACGCGAGCTTCGTGGTCGAACCCCGCCTCGAGTCAATCTCAATCAGTTTTAAGGACGCTCAATGGAAATTAGAATGGACGGCCGGGTTGCCCTCATTACCGGTGGTAGTAAAGGCTTGGGTTATGCGATGGGGTTAAAGTTTGCAGAATCCGGCGCGCAGATCGCGCTCGCCGCTCGAACAGAAGCTGAGGTAAAGCAAGCCGCTTTAAGCATTACCCAAACCACAGGCCAAAAGGCCAATGGTTACGCTTGCGATGTCGCCAATGCCGACGACATAAAACAACTCCACCAAGCGGTTACAACTGATTTCGAGCGCATTGATATCCTGGTGAACAATGCTGGGTTTGCGAAAGCTGGCGCCTTTGAAGCCATCACCGATGATGAGTGGCAGTACGATTTAGACCTGAAGCTCATGGCTGCAGTTCGCTTAAGCCGCTTGGTCCTGCCGTCAATGAAGGCCAACCGGTGGGGCAGGATCATTAACATGCTCAATACCCTTGCGAAGACGCCGGCCAAAGGCTCGGCCCCGACCTCGGTCACACGCGCTGCAGGCATGGCGCTGACCAAGGTCTTGGCCGGAGAAGGCGCCGCGCACAATGTTCTGGTGAATGCTTTAAACATTGGGCGAATTGAGTCCGATCAGATGGTGCGGGCGCACAAGGCGAGCGGATCGAGCGATTCATTAGAAGCTTTTATAACAACGGCGGGCAAATCATTACCCATGGGGCGCCTAGGCTACGCCGATGAATGCGCAAGCTTGGCCTGCCTTTTGTGCTCGGACGCAGGCGGCTATATCAGCGGGACCGCCATTAACGTTGATGGTAATTTATCGCCAGCCCTGTAATCCTTAACCGGGACTCGATCCAGACGCTGCGATGCCCACAAGGACCGCTTGCCATCTGACTCTGCCAATAATTAAAATTACACAAGAAGGTGCCTATGACCCTCACTGCTTTTGTCCTACTCATACTGAGCCTTGCACTCACGCTGAACCTTTACTTTCCCGTGTTACGCAATGCGCGCTTTATGGTCTATAGCTTTGCCACCGGGTGGCTATCTGGCGAACTAGCGCTGCAAATCACTCTCGTCGAAATGCTACTCGCCGCGATATTACTCATCAATGGGAGCTTTTCGGGCTTGATTGGTTTTTTAGCCATTCTCGCGCTCTTGGTGAATTGGCTGGCACTGCTGCACCATCACTATCGCGGCCAAGCCCTCGGGCCTTTGGTTGAAAGCGCACTGCAGACCGGTTTGGGTGCGGATTATCGAGCCGCCATCAACCCAGATGTCCGGAGCGCACTCCAGCTTTCGCCCGACTTCGCAACCCAACTGCAGCCTTTTAAACGCGATAAAACGGGACTTACCATCATCAGAGATATCCAGTATGACCACCATGGCTTAAAACTCGATATCTATGCGGCAGACACAAGGCCAGCCTCGGCACCGGTCTTAATGCACATCCACGGCGGCGCCTGGATGTACGGGGACAAGGCCGGTCAAGCAGAGCCTTTAATGCACCACATGGCGCGACTGGGATGGATCTGCTGCTCGGTCTCTTATCGCCTGAGTCCGAAAGCCACTTACCCAGATCACATAATCGATTGCAAAGCGGCGCTTCGCTGGATCAAATCCAATATCGGGGATTATGGCGGCAATCCCGATTTCATAGCGGTCACAGGCGGATCCGCCGGTGGGCATCTCACGGCACTACTCGCCCTAACCCCCAATGATCCGGCGTTTCAACCCGGATTCGAAACCAGTGATACCGAGGTTCAGGCCGCCGTGCCCTTTTATGGGGTTTTCGATTGGACGGACCGGGACCGGCTGCAACACAACGCTGGATTGCAAAGCATTTTGGAAGACCGCATCGTGAAACAAACCCTTGCCGATGCCCCAACCCTGTTCGAGAACGCCTCGCCCTTGCTGCGCATATCCGACAGCGCGCCGCCTTTCATGGTGATCCATGGCGATAAAGATTCGTTGGTTCCAATTGGCTTGGGCCGAGTTTTCGCAGCAGACTTAGCGGCCACATCCAAGAACGCAGTCGTTTATCTTGAGATACCGGGCGCCCAGCACGCTTTTGATATCTTCGCCTCGCCCCGAAGTGAACACACTAAACTGGGCGTGGCGCGATTTCTCACCCACGCTTACAGCCAGCACTCAGCGCTTTCAGATGCTAAGCAGACTTCTTAATCCGAACCGGAATGCTGCTTGAGCG
>JAQWWC010000228.1 GCA_029249645.1 Pseudomonadales bacterium | reverse complement strand
CGGGACCAATGAGGTTCAAATGAACATCATCGGCAAACGCGTACTAGGATTACCCGATTAAGCGGCGTGATCCTGCAAGTTTTAAGCGCATTTACTGTTCCGAGGCGGGACTCGAGCTTCTTGAGCCCTGTCCTCCGCCCAAGCAGGCAACACCGCCCGCGGCAAAAGCGGTGATTGCGCACTGCGCCAACCCTTGAACGACGCAACCACCCTGCCGCAAACCGAGCCTGACAAACGTCTATTTGCGGCCCTGGGCGTGCGCGACTACCTCTACCTTTGGCTCGGGATGTTGGGCTCCGCCTTTGCAATGAACATGCAGCAGGTCGC
The DNA here is from genome assembly GCA_029249645.1 of Pseudomonadales bacterium. GTDB lineage: Bacteria > Pseudomonadota > Gammaproteobacteria > Pseudomonadales > Azotimanducaceae > UBA9926. The sequence goes on along the minus strand of JAQWWC010000228.1, from coordinate 18,880 downwards.
TCAAGGCTGGTTAGTCTATGAGATGACGTCATCCGCCATCCAATTAACCTGGGTAACGTTGGCCTTTATGTTGCCCCAGGTAATCTTTGCCCTCGTCGGCGGCGTGCTCGCAGACCGCGTTCGAAAAAAGCCTCTGATTGGCTGGTCCCCCGTCATCAACGGGCTTGCGACGCTTTACTTAACCATCATTATTTTTTCAGGCGAGGTCACCTTTTGGCATTTTGTCGCAATTGGCTTTTTGAACGGCACCATCATGGCCCTCTCAATTCCAGCTCGAACGGCTTTGATTCCTGAAATCGTCGGCGAGCAGCGCATTTTCAATGCAATGGCCTTTAATACTGCGGCCTGGAACCTTTCAAGAATTTTAGGGCCTGCGCTGGCAGGATTCATGATTGCTCAACTGGCCGATGGAGACACTACCTCGACCTACGGCGTTGGGTGGGTCTATGTCGTGATTTCGATACTGTATTTTTTTTCTGGCGCGTCGGTTTTACTCATCAAACATGCTGGCAATCCAACCCATGCCGTTCGCAGCAGCCCCTTTCAAGACACCGTTGAGGGTCTGCGTTACGTGGTGCGGTCGCCCATCGTTGGCGGCTTAATCCTATTGTCCATTTTACCCTTTCTGTTTGGTCTCAGCATTAACACCCTTCTACCCGCTTTTAATACCGACGTTTTGTTGGCTGGTCCAGACACGCTAGGCTTGCTCATGACCGGCATGGGTCTTGGGGCAATTGTTGGCTCCTTGCTACTGGCCAAACTCAGCGGGCTCCGGCACAAGGGTTATTGGCTCATCCTCACCAACGTCCTCTGGGGCGTCTCAGTTGCTTGCTTCGGCGCCTCAAGTACCTTCACCACCGCATTTATCATCATTTGTTGTATGGGTTTCGTATCCGCGATCAATATGTCGATGAACCGAAGCCTTGTTCAGCTTCAGGTCGATCAGAAAATGCGCGGCAGGATCATGAGTATCGATCTTATGTCACATGGCTTAATGCCGGTTGGCATACTACCCATCGGCTACATCGCAGAGCACTACGGTGTTCAAACAGGACTCATGACCAGCGGCTGTATCCTTGCGCTCACGACGCTTATTGCCGCCCTAAAATTAAAAGCTGTCTGGACAATCGACACGGGCTATAGACGGATTGAGCAGTAACGCAAAGCATCGCTCGATTATCATTTTTTTAAATTTACTGGCACACTCCTCCTTCACAGATTCATCATGGATTGAGCCAACTTGCAGCCGATCTTTAATTATTTCTGGCAACTTTGCCTCTTCAAACGCCATCCCTCTGAACTCCCGAATCAGCACTCGGTACTTCTTGTCGTAACAGGCGTTTATCTTGGCATCATTACCTTTGCGGGCTTGCTGAGTTATCCAAGCCGGAACCTGCTCACAATCTTTGCGATGATTATGGTTGGACTGGCGATCCAAGTCGCTTTCATTTTCCTGCTGATGTGGTTCAAAGGCGTTGCCAGGCGACTACCGAGTGTCATTGGCAATCTCTTGGGCGCCAGCGCCCTGCTCACCTGTATTTTATTGCCTATCAATCTTACATTGCTCTCCGCTGAGCCTGGTATTCTGAGAACCTTGGCCGATAGCTTAACTTGGGTTTGGCTGGGTTGGTGGCTCACCGTTTGCGGTTATGTATTATCCAAGTCAGCACAAATCAGCATCCTGCAGGGCGCACTCATCGCCTTCATGATTGAACTGCTCGGCGTTTTGTCCAGCTATTCTTTGTTTCCAGGCGCCTAACTATGCACATTCACATCCTCGGAATTTGCGGCACATTGATGGGCAGCATCGCACTCTTGGCAAAAGCGCAAGGCCACACGATTACCGGCAGCGACGATGGGGTTTATCCCCCAATGAGCGATCAATTGCGTTTGGAGGGGATTGCCTTGCAATCTCCCTATAGCCGAAACAGCATTCCGGACGCCGCCGATTTGGTTGTTTTAGGCAATGCGGGTCTAAGCCGTGGGAACCCTGCTGTTGAAGCACTCCTGTCAAACGGCACGGAATTTTGCTCAGGCGCCGAATTCTTAGGCCGTTTTATTCTCAAAGACAAGTGGGTAATTGCGGTGTCCGGGACCCATGGTAAAACCACTACCGCCAGTATGGTTACCTGGATTCTAGACTGTGCTGGTCTCAACCCGGGCTATCTTATCGGGGGCATCCCAACTAATTTCGAGCGATCCGCACGCCTGACTGAAAGCCCATTCTTTGTGATTGAGGCCGATGAATACGACACATCATTCTTTGACCGCCAATCAAAATTTTTGCACTACCATCCAAGGACGCTGGTTCTCAACAACCTCGAATTTGATCACGCCGATATCTTTGCAGATCTGAAGGCCATTGAAGACCAATTCCATCAACTTATCAGACGGGTGCCCGCGAGCGGACTCATTATTAGCAATGGTCAAGATAACAATATCGAGAACCTGCTAGAACGCGGCATCTGGTCCGAGCAGTTGCGCTTTAATGTGATCAGTGACCAAGACTCGAGCCCTCCAAAAGGGCTTTCGATGCATCAACCCTCGCAAATGATTTCGTTAGAGGGCGCACGATTAGGCACACTGAATTGGCGCCTTTCTGGCGTTCACAACCTATCGAATGCGCTAGCCGCGCTTGCGGCCGCTCGGCATGTCGGCGTTACGCCGCAACAAGGTATCGAGTATCTTGCCGATTTCACCGGCGTAAAACGGCGCATGGAGGTTGTGCATACATCCTCGCAAGCGATCCTTTATGACGATTTTGCGCATCACCCAACCGCGATCAAGAGCACGCTAGCGGGACTCCGTCAAAAAATTGGGCAAGCGCCAATTTACGCGATCCTTGAACCCCGATCGCACACCATGCGCCTTGGCATCCATCACGATCAATTGGCGCCAGCTTGCGTCAACGCTGATCGAGTCTTTTGGTTGAAACCAGAACGCTTGGCCTTCGATCTTGACAAAGCCGTCGGACCACAGGGACATGCGGTGTTTGACGATCCCTTAACGCTCGCTCGCACGGTGGGGCAGCAATTGGCGCTTGAGAGCAACACCGCGCATATCGTGATCATGAGCAATGGCGGCATCGACGTTTTGAAAGCCGCTCTGCTCGATCAAATCAGCCGTGGTTGAAACTGACCTATACAGCCCCTTAAAAACCTGGTTCGAGAATCAAGGATTCGAGGTCCGAGGAGAGGTTAATCATTGCGACTTGGTTGCGCAAAAAGGCGATGACTTGGTCGTGGTCGAGCTCAAGCTTAAACCGTCTTTAAAATTACTATATCAGGCAACCGATCGTTTGCAGCTCACGGACGAGGTTTACATCGGGCTGCCAGCGCCAACCAAAAACAGAAAAGCCTTAAAGGCATTCCAAAAGCTGTTGAAAAATTTGGGCATCGGATTATTGCTAGTCCACACCTCAAGTCTTGGTCATCGCATTGAGCAGGCGCTGCCAGCGAGCAAAATCCCGATCCGCCGATCGCGCCGAAAAGCGCTCGCACTCACTAAAGAATTTTCTGGCCGGGGCGAAACCGATAACTTGGGCGGGACCGCTTCGAAAAAAATCTTAACGGTTTATCGAGAAGATGCCTTGCTCATCGTCGCCTTTTTAGAAAACCTTGAGGTTGCCTCGCCAAAGGAACTCGTGGCAAAAGGCTGCGCTACTCGAGCCGGTCAAATATTAAGAGATAATCATTACGGCTGGTTTGAACGCGTCAAACGAGGCCACTACTCGCTAAGCGACAATGCCTCAGACATAGTAACAGCCTCCTTTCCCGAGGTACTCAGCCGCTGCCGGGTGCTCGTCCAAACCGCATCGCTTGCAGTTGAGTAAGCCTTAGGTATTATTTTGGGGTGATATCAAAATAATAATAATAAAAACGAAACTCACATGATCGAATTTTCTTTGGATGGACCACCCGTTCATCGCCTTCGCTACTTACTCGATTACTGTCGGGCAAAGCGCATTGCGCCAAACCTTCTCACTCGGGGCTTGGCCAATCACGAGGCTTTAGACGACCCTCTTGCGACCTTGCCTTGGGCAGACTTTCAACGCGTGGTCGTAAATTGCCTGCAGATCCTACCCAAAACCGAATTCCGCGATGCCGCAACGCGATATTGGCAGCAACCCGAAAACAATCATTGGATTGTTCTGGGCCGTTCAATGACCACCCCATTTGATCTTTTAATCGATCTCATTGGCGATGCAGGCCATTTATTCCAAGACATGCCGATTCAAGTAACCACCCATTATAGGACCCGGAGCGCCCTCACCATCCGAGTTGAGGCTAATTCAGAACTCGCGCCCAATACTGCATTTTCTGATTTACTCATTGCCGAGCTCATTGGCTTCGCTGAGGGCGTCGCGTTACGCGGGTTCCACATTGACAGCCGGCTCCTAACCAATGGTTTCGAACTCAATTGCATCGTCAAGAGCAGCACTCAGGAAGGCTTCAATCGTTGGCTCAAGCGTCTGACCGCAAGGCCTCTCGCGGCCCTGCGCGTTACCCTGCAGCGCCAGCGTCGGGCTGAATCCATACTCCGCAAGAAAGTGGCCGATTCGGCGCATGCCGCGCGCGCACTGCTCGTAACCCTCGAACAAACCCAAATCAGTCTCGAGCAATTGCTTGTCGCAAACAAATCGGAGCAATTTGAAATTGATGCTGATAATCAATTGCACCCCATACACACCGAGCCCCTTAACCCGATCCGGTCGAACCAAGGCATCACCTATTTTGCCCAACTCACGGCGCAGCTAACGGATGCAAGTCGAGCCGATTGTGAGGCCGCGTTAGAGAAGATCCGAGCCCGATCCCAAGGCCAGGCCGTCATCCCGTTAATCTCGTTAGCGACAGAACTTGGACCTAAAAAGCACCTCTTATTACAGCGCGGATCTCAAGATCGCGTTCAGGCCGCGTTAATCCGAGCCCCGGAAAACTCAGACCCCTCGAAGTTGATACCATCTATCGCGCTCAGCGAGGTGCTTCAGACGCTATCCAATGAAGCCGCCTGCTTAACCAATGCCGGCGGCATGATTGAGTGGCACAATCGTGCTTTTCAGCACTTAACCGGCACTCGACAACCCAACTGTTTAGGCGCCAACCTTGCCGCATTCGTTCCAAGCGCCCTGAGCGACAATCAACTCCGCAGGTTTTATCAAGATCAACAGGGCACTCATCGACTGACCCGTGTGCCGGCCTGGTTTTTATCAATTGATGGTGAGAAAACGCCGATCCAGGTCTCGGCAATCGGTATTGTCCGTGAGATCAACACACACAAAATTTACACCTTTGACGACCAAAGCGCTGTGCACGCGCGCGAACACGCGATCGACCAAGCGCACGAGCAACTAGACGATCTGCGCACGCCAGCATTAGTTGGTGAGATGACACGCGGCATCGCCCATGACTTGGGTAATTTATTAACCCTTATTCAACTTGCGTCAGAACAAATAATCAAAACCTCAGAGCGGCCATTGCCTGCTTCATTCCAACAGTTGCAAACGGCCGTCAACGATGCGGGCAAACTCACTAAAACGCTACTCCCAACAAGCAGCCCGACTCAGCCGCTGAACCAACAAAGCGAACTCATCGCATTAATTCAAGAACTATTGCCGTCCATCGAGATTGTGCTGGGCCCCGAAATGCTATTCGCGCTTGATATGGGCCCCGCCCGGGCGCCCTTGGGCGTCTCGATCAACCGAACCACTTTGAAAAATATTTTGCTCAACTTAGTCATCAATGCTCGCGATGCGATGCCCACAGATGGCCAACTGACGTTGCGCATCCTGCCGGATAAGCCCTGGACAGACCCAGCAACCGATTCCCTTCAGGTGGGTCACCTCATCGAGCTGATCGACAACGGCGCCGGCATTCCCAGCGAACTGCGAGCGCATCTATTTACGCCAGGGTTTACCACCAAGGGCCATAGAGGCGGTCATGGGATTGGACTCAGCAGCATTCGACAGATGATCACCCAGCAGGGCGGATATTTACAGCTTGGACCCGGAGCGGGAGGTGGCACGCGGGCTCAGCTTTGGCTGCCCAAGACCGAGAAAATCGATTTCCGGACGCGGTTATCATCCGCGAGCAGGGCTCTTCCGATTAAACAGCGCACCGCGCTGGTGGTCGAAGCGGATGAACAAATCCGGGTGTTTTTAACCCTTACGCTCACATCGCTTAACTTCAAAGTATTCTCAGCAGCTGACGGCCAAGCCGGACTAGACCTTTTCGTTAAGCAATCGGTGTATCTCGATCTGATCCTCTCGGAACTCGTGTTGCCTGTCCTGTCAGGGCACCGATTTCTGCAGCACCTCCACCAAACCAATCCGCATCAGGCTGTTTTAATCTTGTCAGCGTTCACCGAAACCGAACCGCATCGACGGTTTCTTTCAGACAAGCCCTGGGCGACCTTGACCAAGCCTTTTTCGCTTGCGCAATTGAAAACCGCAATTCAGCAGTCGATTTCATCTGCAGTACCAATGAACAAAAGAATGAGCGGTGTCCAAAAGCCGGTTGTTCAGCCATGACCAAGACCAACCAGACGGTTTTCTAGCGCTAATGCTATAATGACTTGATCCTCAATTCAGGCGCACCATGGATATCAAGCACCTCCTTACCCAAACGTTTCATCAAGCTATGTTGGCCGCCGGCATTGACGACCCAAACCCCGTAATCCGGCAGTCTCAGCGACCAGAATTTGGCCACTATCAGGCCAATGGCGTCATGGGCGCCGCTAAGCGAATGCAAACCAATCCTCGGGCGCTCGCGGATCTCATCGTCACACACCTGCCGACGCAGGACCATTACACCTTTGAGATTGCAGGCCCAGGGTTCATCAACATCACCCTCACACCCGCTTTTTTATCCCAACTCATTTCGAGCAGTGACCCAGCGGAGAAGCCTACCGTCACAACCTCCAGGCGGGTCGTGGTCGATTACAGTTCACCCAATCTCGCGAAAGAGATGCACATCGGGCACCTCCGATCGACCGTGATCGGCGACACGGTCGTTCGCGTCTTAGAACACACAGGACAAACGGCGATACGGGCAAACCATGTCGGCGACTGGGGCGCTCAGTTCGGCAGTTTACTGGCCTACCTAGATGAATCTTCCAACAACGAGACCGCCCAAACTTCGGAACTAGCTGACCTTGAAAAATTTTACCAAAGGGCCAGTAAAAAGTTTAAAAACGATGCCGATTTCGCAGAGAAAGCACGGGGCTACGTAGTCAGACTGCAGTCTGGCGACCCTGCATTGAAAAAACTTTGGGAAGTCTTCATTCAAACTTCGATGGACCATGGTCAAAAAGTTTACGATAAGCTGAACATCACCTTGACCCAGCAAGACGCCATGCCGGAGAGCCGTTATAACAGTGATCTCGTGCCCTTGGTTTCCGACTTGACAGAAAAAGGTCTGCTCGAGAAATCTGAAGGGGCGCTGTGCGTTTTCCTTGACGAATTTAAAGGCAAGAACGATCGTCCCTTACCTGCGATGGTCCAGAAATCTGATGGTGGCTTTCCGTATCTCGCAACTGATTTAGCGGCTCTGCGTTATCGACATCACGAGCTCAAAGCTGACGAAGTGTTATACGTGGTCGGCGCCTCTCAACAGTTGCATCTTCGACAGGTCATTGCGGTCGCGCGTGCTGCGTCGTTTATCCCCGAGACCCTAACAACCAAACACCTAGCCTTTGGTCTGGTACTGAAAGCCGACGGCACGCCCTTCAAGACCCGCGACGGCGCAGATGTTAAGTTAATCGACGTTCTAAACGAGGCCATCGATCGAGCGCGAGATCTATTGCAGCAAAGAAGCCAAGATCTCTCGTCCAGCGAACACGAGGCCATCGCTAAGGTGATCGGCATCGGCGCGATCAAATATGCCGAGCTGCAAAAAAACAGAACCACTGATTACATGTTTGATTGGGCCACGATGCTTTCTTTTGAAGGCAATACAGCCCCCTACCTTCAATATGCCTATACACGAATTCGAAGCCTTTTTCGGCGGGCCGGCATTGAGCACTTGGATCCTGAGACCCCCATTCTGCTAGCCGCACCACAAGAGCTGGCGTTGGGATTAAAAACCCTGCAGTTCAACGAGGCGATTGCGAACTATCTAGAGGATTATCAAGCCAATATTTTGTGCAATTATCTCTACGAGCTTGCGGGTCTATTCATGAGCTTTTACGAGCACTGCCCAATTTTAACCGAGACCAAAACGCACCAAATGAGCCGCTTAAGGCTTTGTGACATCACTGCGCGCACCCTAAAGACCGGACTGGACCTACTCGGCATCGACACTGTGGAGCGAATGTGACGCCCAGTTACGCAATCATCGCCGCCCGGAGTCGCAACCAGGTTATTGGACGCGATGCCGACATTCCTTGGACGGTAAAGGGTGAACAGGCCCTCTTCAAGAAAATTACGATGAATGGGTGTCTGATCATGGGACGCCGCACCTTCGAATCGATTGGTCGTCCATTGCCGGGGCGGTTAACCCTGATCGTAACGCGACAGGCGCAGTACACGCAGCCTGGCTGTCGCGTTTTTCACAGCATCGAGGCGGCCCTAGACGACGCTCAGCAAACCGATCGGCCCATTTTCGTGATCGGGGGTGGCGAGCTGTATGCCGCAACGCTCGCCAATGCGCGCCGCGTACATCTCACGACTATCGATCTTGAGGTTGCGGGCAATGTCTTTTTCCCAACGTTCCCAACCCCTGCTTTCAAGCTAATTCACCGCCAGCATTTCGAAAGCAATCATCACTACACCTATGAAATCTATGAACAACCGGCTTTGGAGACAGTATGAAATTTGATAACCGCGTCACCCAAATGCTGGGTGTTGAGTACCCAATCGTACAGGCGCCCATGGGCTGGATTGCGCGCTCGGCCCTAGCCTCCGCCGTCTCCAACGCGGGCGGCCTTGGCATCATCGAGACAAGTTCCGGCGAACTTGACGCCGTTAAAGCAGAAATTAAGAAAATGAAATTGCTGACCCAGAAACCGTTTGGCGTCAATATTGCTCAGGCCTTTGTTAAAGACCCCGACATCGCCCAATTCGTGATTGATCAAGGCGTTACGTTTGTGACGACCTCCGCTGGCAGTCCAACGCGTTATACAGATCAACTCAAGCGTGCGGGATTGACGGTCTTCCACGTCGTGCCGACTCTCACTGCCGCGCTAAAAGCCGTGGCGGCTGGGGTTGATGGCTTGATCGTTGAGGGCGGTGAAGGCGGCGGCTTCAAAAACCCCAATGAAGTTGCCTCAATGGTCTTGTTACCGCTTGTGCGGTCTAAAGTTGACGTACCCATCATTGCCGCAGGCGGCATGGTCGATGGCGGCACCATGGCTGCCGCCTTTGCCTTAGGCGCGGAAGGCATCCAAATGGGTACCCGTATGGTTTCAGCGCTTGAGTCCCCTGTGCATCAAAACTGGAAGCAAGCAATTGTCGACGCACCGGAAACTGGTACGGTCTTCCTCAATAAATTCCACTCTCCTGCCCTTAGGGCCCTTAAAACCGATAGAACATCGCGCCTTGAAGCAAATTCGGCCGAAAACATCATGCCCGAATTTGGCGATGCGCAAGCGCTCTATTTCGGGGGGGACATGGAGGCCGCAATCCCACTTTCAGGTCAGGTCGCCGGCCGAATCGAAAGCATAAAACCGGTAGCCGACATCCTTCATGAGACTCGAGATGAATTTTTCCGGATCCTTGAGGCGCTACAGCGTCAGTATCTCTAACGTTATGCTACGGCGCCTTTGCCGCTCGGCCGCGACCGTCCTCGGATTTTTTTGGCTCGGCTCGGTAGCCAGCGCTGCCGTGCCCGACTTCGACGCTGCGGCCGATGCCTATCGTGCAAATGATTTTATCACTGCCCGCGCAGCATTTTTGGAGCGCGCAAATGCAGGCGACCACCGATCTATGGCCATCTTGGGCATGATGTCTCGCTTTGGAGAAGGCGTTCCGGTTGACTTAAGTGACGCCTTTAATTGGTATCTCGCGGCCGCACAAGCAGGTCATCCGCCCGCGCAATTTCAGGTTGCCCGCATGCTCAGCCTAGGCGAGGGTGTTCAGGCTGATGAACAACGCGCGCAGTACTGGTTTAATCAAGCCGCGGAACAAGGATATGAAAAAGCAATCGATCGACTCACCCAGCAATTTCCGGAGGCGGTGATTGCGGATCCGATCGTTGACTCAGTCTCAGACACTGTCAAAACCATCAGCCGAGTTTGGAACTTCCAATTACCCACGGCCTTTAAAACAACCGAATTACCCCTTCAAAAAAATCACCAGCTACCCGTAGTACGCGTTCAACTCGGCGCAATGAAGACTAAAGATGCAGCCATTGATCTTTGGAAGCTCATTCAAGACGAGCTCCCAGACTTAACGCTTAAATTGCCGTTTACGGTGAGCCATTACGCCGAGTCCGACCAACAATCCATTTTTCGGTTGCGCGTTGGCGAATTCCAATCCCCAGATGACGGTCAGTTATTCTGCCGGCAAGTCAAAAAGGTCAGTCGGCGACCTTGTTGGGTGATAAACGATCCTTCACAATAAGCGACACCGATTACCGAACCCTTCGACATCCAGTTCAAAAGGAGCGTCCCATCGACATTTCATTTAGCCCAGAAGATCTAGCCTTCCAAAAAAGAGTGAGAACCTTTATTGATCAACATGTGCCGCAGGGCATGGCGATGTGGACCCAACGCAGCGAGTGGTTCAAGGCATTGGCAGATCAAGGCGGTTGGGATATCCCGAAGTGGCCGAAGGACTTTGGCGGTCCTAATTTTACGCCAACCCAACGGTATATTTTTGACTTAGAAATGGGCAAACAAGCGACGCCCCCGCAACTGCCTTTCGGCGTGGGCATGCTCGCGCCGATACTGATGAACTATGGTAGCCAGGCCCAGCAGGACCGGTTTTTGCCGGGCATCCGCGATGGCAGCGTCAATTGGTGTCAGGGCTATTCAGAACCAGGGGCCGGATCTGATCTCGCAAACCTTAAGACCAAAGCAGAACTGAGTGCCGATGGCAGCCATTATCTCGTAAACGGCCAGAAAATCTGGACCACCCTTGCCCAAATCGCGCATTGGATATTTTGCCTGACCCGCACCAACAATGACGGTGCCAAGCAAGAGGGCATCACGTTCTTGCTGATTCCCATGGATGATCCAGGGGTTGAGGTTCGGCCGATCATCACTTTAGGCGGCAGTCACTCGGTCAACGAAGTGTATTTTACCGACGTTAAAGTTCCGGTCGAAAACCGAGTTGGCGAAGAGGGTAAGGGTTGGACTTATGCCAAGGGTTTGTTGGCACATGAACGCTCGGGGTTAGCGGGCATTCAAAACTCCGTGATGGGTCTTGAAAAGGCTAAGCGAAATGCTCAAAAAATCCGCGTTGGCACTGGCACATTGCTCGATCTATCCAGCTTTAAAAATAAGGTCGGTGTTTTAGAAGCGGAACTGCTGGCGCTTGAGTTTACCGAGATGCGAACCCTTGCGCGGGTAGCCGCTGGCGGCGATCCTGGACCTGAGTCGGCTATCTTAAAACTCAAAGGTACGGAAATTCAGCAGCGCATCACCGAATTAAACCTAGAAGCGGCCGGGGTCTTTGCAGCGCCCTGGGGCGCTGAGGCGTTCGGACCCGAATTTGCCCATGGCGCTACCCAATCTTACCTTGGCGGCCGCGCCACCACGATCTACGGCGGTGCCAGCGAAGTCCAAAAAGACGTCATCGCAAAAAATGTATTGGGATTGAGTTAAGGATTAATTATGGATCTTGCCTACACCACTGAACAAGACATGCTTGCTGAGAGCATCCAACGCTTTATTGCCACCGAATACGATCTATCGAATCGTAAAAACTTGGTTGCCTCAGACTTGGGCTACAGCGCGCAACACTGGCAAACATTTGCTGAGTTAGGCTGGCTCGGAATGTCCATACCGGAGGCCTATGGCGGACTCGGGGGCGATTTGGTCGACACCATGATTATGTTTGAAGAATTTGGCAAAGGACTGGTTCTCGAGCCAATGCATTCAAGCCTTGTCCTGTTTGCAGGCGCCATAGAACTTGCTGGTAGCGACGAACAGAAGCATCAATATTTGCCAGCGCTGGGGGCCGGAGAGTTAACAGGCTGTCTGGCCTATGTCGAGGCGGATGAACCGACCAATTTTAACTTTGTCTCAGCAACGGCCGTTAAAATTGAGGATCACTATCTATTAAATGGCACGAAATCGGTCGTCCTCAATGCCGCCTCCGCAGATTTCATTCTCATCTCCGCTAGAACCTCCGGCCAAGCAACGGACGCAGACGGCATCTCGTTGTTTTTAGTGCCTAGCAATACTGAAGGTTTCTCTCGAAAAGACTACCCAACGGTTGATGGGCTCAGGGCTTCTGAGGTTGTATTGGAAAACGTCCGAGTCCCAGCATCCGGCCTTTTAGGCGCCGAAGGCGCCGCCTCACAGACCTTGAACACGGTTATTAACCGCGGCATCTTGGCAATCTCAGCCGAAGCTGTTGGCGCTATGGCCGTTTTGTATCAAAGCACCATCGACTACACCAAACAGAGAGTGCAGTTCGATCACCCCCTATCCGAGTTTCAAGTGGTAAAACACCGGCTGACCGAAATGTTCATAGAATACAATCTGGCAAAGTCGCTGTGCATGAAAGCGACCATGCTCCTGAATCAGAACTCAGAGGACGCACAACGACATATCCATGCACTGAAGTTTCTGATTGGCAAAACCTCACGCTTTGTGGGTCAAAATGCCGTTCAACTCCATGGCGGTATGGGGATGACTGAGGATCTGGCCATTGCCCACTATTTCAAACGCCTAATGATGATCGATGCCACCTTTGGGCACACTGACATTCATTTAGATGCCTTCGTCCAATAGGGATCTTGAATAAGGGGGCATCATGGGCAATGCCCCATTCCGGGATGGTTTGTTAGAGCGTCTATTCGTGACGCCTGCCGACCTGGCTGGATATCCAGCGCCGAAACAACTCGAAGCCCCGCGCCATACGCTCACGATCCTTGGCGAGACGAAAGATGGTCGCGTTTTGGAAGCGACATCGGACACGGTCCTGCATTGGACGGACATGCAGCGGGCAGCCCAGCAAGACGGCATTGAACTCAAGGTGCTATCCGCCTTCCGATCTATCGACTATCAGCGCCAGCTGATCGCGCGAAAACTCGACCGAGGTGACCCCCCAAACCAAATCCTCCAAGTTGTGGCGTTGCCAGGCTACAGCGAACACCACACGGGCTATGCCCTGGACATTGTGACCACTGACTACCCTGAATTGACCGAGGACTTTGAACTCAGCGATGGGTTTGCTTGGTTATCGCACTCGGCACATCAATTCGGTTTTTTCCTGAGCTATCCCCGAGATAACCCTTGGGGCTTCGTCTATGAACCTTGGCACTGGTGTTTCAAACCGGCTTAAGCGGTTTGGGATCAGTCGCAAGCGTTACACCATAGGCTTTCATCTTCTGCTGGAGCAGCGCCTCATCCGAACTTGATCGTGACGGGCCTTGAAGGGATTTTTCCTGCACGGCAAAAACATACTTTTCCCGAATCACGGACCGTGGACCAAACTGCTGAAGCCGAAGCGCCGCATAAACATCATCTACCATTTTGGGATTACCGCAGACCAAGACATGATCTGATTTTGGGTCGAGCGCAAGCTGGGTGAGCCCGTTTGTCACATAACCCGAGTACTGCCAATCCATCGCAGAATCTTGCGAGCGAGAGCAGTGGACGGTTAACTCGAACCAGGACGCCTTCGAGCGAAGCCGTAATAGGGTTTCTTGAAAAAGCACTTCCGTTGGGTCTCGAACGCCAAACAAAAGATGCACTGAATCAAATCGCTGATGCTCACCCGCCTCGAGGTTTTGCAACATCGGTAAAAAAGGCGCAACCCCAACGCTCGTTGCGACCAACACCAAGCAGCGCTTGTCATCCGCCGGCAGAATCAAACGACCATACGGACCTTTAAGCTGAACGGTGAGCCCCAATTCGGCGTTGAACAATAGGTCGGTTGCTCGGCCGCCGGCAACAGCCGAAATGACCAATTCAAATTGACTCAGAGGCAACTTTGGGTCGAACTGACTAAAGCTGTAACTGCGTTCGAATAGACCCGCAGCATCGGTAAAGGTGAATCGGTAAAACTGACCCGCAACGAACGGCAGATGCTCGCCGCCGGTTTCAAACCGAAACAACCGGGTTGAGGCCGATAACGATTCGACAGCGATGAGTGAAGCAGTATGACTCGTTTCCAAAACAATTCCTTTTCCAGACCCCCATTATGCCATGTCAGTGCGCCCATCTCCTTGTTAAGCTTCACTAAATGACACATCAACCGCGCAAGATTATGAACATCGCAATTATTGGTGCCGGCGCTGCGGGTCTTGCCGCGGCCTCGGTTTTGCAGCGCACACAGTCCGTTACCCTTTTTGAACAACAATCTGTTGTCGGCGGCCTATGGCAGACCGCTGACAACTTCAAGCACACAGCGCTGTATCCCAGCCTGCGCAGCAATCTGCCGGCCGGCTTGATGGCCTTTTTGGATTTCCCATTTCAGCGCCATCTCATTCCCCCGCTTGAAGGCGACTATCCAGGACCCGCCGCCGTCGCAGCTTATCTTCAGGCCTACGCAAACCATCATCAACTCACACACAAGATTCAGTTCAATAGCGACGTGACGCGGGTTTCGCCAATCAACAAGACCCAATGGTTGATCGAACTGGCGGACAGGCCCGCACAGGTTTTCGATGCCGTGGTCGTCTGCAATGGTCACTACACCCAGCCCAATAGGCCCGTTATTGAAGGCTCGACAGAATCTGCATTGAAAATCTCACACGCAAAGGACTATATCAATCCCGACCCCTTTCGAGGCCAACGGGTTTTGGTGTGGGGCAGTAAGGCATCTGGCATGGATCTCGTCCGAGAAATCAGCACGACGGCTAAGCAAGTTTATTGGTGTGGTCATGACGCAGGACGGGATGCCTTAGTGCGTGACAAAAGCAATGTTTCGATTCATCAGGATCCAGTCAGACTACATCGGGACGACATTCAACTCGCCGGTGGAGACCACCTTACCGCTGTAGATCAGGTACTGCTCTGCACAGGGTACAAATACCAGTTTCCCTTCCTAGACGACGCGTTAGTAACGGTCGAAGACAATCTTGTTCACGGCCTTCATCAGCACATACTGTTGGCCAAACGGCCAACGCTTGCCTTCATCGGTCTGCCCTACTTGGTGATCCCCTTTCCGTTGTTTCTGATTCAGAGTCAGTGGCTAAACGCCGTCTTTACGGGCCAGTTACAATTGCCCGAAGCGACGCAGTTGATCGCGCTCAGCGACGCAGCGGTTGCACGCCATCTTGCCAAACCCGCTGAGCCCAGACACTTTCATCGATTGGGGCCGGACCAGCTTACTTATCTTGCGCACTTAATCGAGTCGGCGGCACTTGCACCCCTACCAGACACTTTTTTAGCGCGCTTAAAAGCGGTTCACGAGATCAAACTTGCCAATCCACAAGACTTTCGCGCCATCAAACTTCCTACTCGGACGTTCCTCGATCCACAGCCCGCATGAAATCAATATTACGTGATGGTCCATCTGGCAGGGGCACTTCAGCCAAGCGCTCATCAACGTCATCATATTCGAGCCGCAGCGCACGACACATCGTGGCATGCATCTCGTAGGTACAGGTGATGTAAGTCAGCTCAAGAATCGCTTCATCACTCAATTCGGCTTTTAGTGCGGCAAAGGTTGTGTCCGGCACCCGCCCTCCGGATAGCACTAAATCATCGGTATAGGCCAACACCGCCCGCTCCAAGGGCGAAAAGCAGTCACTCGAGGCCCAGCCGGGAATGGCCGCAATTTGGACCTCGGTAAAGCCCGCGCCCCGCAGGGCTTTACAGTGCTGAGAGAACACAAACAAACTGCCCCGGGCATAGCCGGCGCGAGCTTGACCTAACTCACGCAGCTTTGCGCTAATCTTGCGAGACTTGCCTCGATAAAATTGAAAGCCCGCAACCGCATGCCGAAAACACTCTGGTACTAAGGCGAACACCGTCCACCAGTTTCCGGGTGTTCCCGTTGCCGTGCCCGGTTGCTTTATCGGATCAACCCCTTCACCGAACACCGCGTCAAAGACTTGCTGAATATCTTGCTCGGGGGTTTCCCGTCCTACTTGTGCGAGTCGTGGCATAAAGCCTCCTTTTTGGATTGGATTACCTTAAACTTGACCTAGATCATAACGGTAAACGAGCGCATTTGACTGCCCAGATCACAGGTTACACTGACTCACAGTTCACACCCGTTCGCGATGCCTTCGCAGAACTCTGGGATGGGCCCGAAGTTGGCGCGAGCCTTTGCATTTACGTACAAGACCAAAAAGTTGTCCATCTGTGGGGCGGCTTTACAGATCTTGCCCAAACCCGTCCTTGGACTCCCGACACCCTCGTGAACGTTTACTCAACCACTAAAGGGATCACTGCTTTAGCGCTCGCGCACCTTGCAGGAACGGGCGCGTTCAATTACCAAGACCCTGTCAGCAAATATTGGCCGGAGTTTGCAGCCGATGACAAAGGGTCCATCACAATTTCCGAACTGTTGTCTCATCAAGCGGGACTATGCGCCTTTGAGCAGAATTTAATGGTTGCGGACCTGTATGATTGGGATGCCATTGTCGCCAGCTTGGCCCGTGCCAAGCCCGCCTGGGAGCCTGGCAGTCGCGCAGGCTATCATTCTATATCTTGGGGGTTTTTGGCAGGCGCCCTCTGCCGAAAAATTACCGGCAAAACACTTGGTCAATATATTCGCGCCCATCTGTGCACGCCCACTGGCGCCGATTTTTATTTGGGACTAGACCCTAAAGCGCATGACCGCTGCGCTGATCTGATTGGGCCCAATCATGCGCGCAACCAACGCGCTGATCTAATGCCAGCCAGACAACCCGCCAGCGCCGCTGCCCGTTCAGACCTCGCTATCAGAACCCAAGAAAACCCCATCATTCGTCCTTATCAAGATGCCTGTTCCAGCGCTTGGCGCCAGGCCGAAATCCCGGCCTCGAATGGGCATGCCACCGCAGAAGGTCTTGCCAAACTCTATCAAGGCGCACTGAACAAAAAACTCATAACAGAAGCGGCGAGGCACCAAGCCTGTACACGGATCGTATCCAATCAAAAGGACCTCATCTTGAACCAGTACATTGAGCGCAGCCAAGGCGGCTTCATTCTGAACCCGGGCGCGGGGTTTGGGCCGAATCAATCGGCTTTTGGGCACAATGGCGCGGGCGGCTCAACAGCCTTTGCCGACCCGGAATCAGAGGTCGCCTTCGCCTACGTCATGAATCAGATGCAGCCGGAACAAACCAAACCCCGGGGGCCAAACCTCGCAGAGGTGTTCTTCAATTGTTTATAATGGGGCATGAAGCAAAGGCGTCTTAGGTCCAAAGCAGTGCTATCGCATTGTAAAAAACCGTTCTATTACAGAGCCAAGGAGTGATTCGTGCGCAACCAATTAATTGCAGAGGCAATCGGGACGTTTTTCCTACTGGCAACGGTTGTTGGCTCGGGTGTCATGGCGGAATCCTTAGCAGGCGGAAATGATGCACTCGCCCTGCTCGGCAATACGCTGGCGACTGGCGCCATTTTGGTTGTTCTGATCACGGCCCTCGGCCCGATCTCCGGCGCGCATTTTAATCCTGCGGTAACGCTTTCAATGCTTCTGCTAAAAAGAATCACCCAACCCGAGGCTTTCTGTTATGTCTGCGTTCAAATTATTGCCGGGATTCTGGGCGTACTGGCAGCGCATTTTATGTTTGAGCTCGATTTACTGCAGTTCTCAGAACGATCTAGAACAGGGGCATCGCAATGGTTCTCCGAGGGCCTTGCGACCTTTGGCCTGGTCATGACCATTATCGCGACCAGTCGGTTCAGACCTGACTTTGTTGCCACGGCGGTGGGGCTTTACATCACAGCAGCCTATTGGTTTACCGCATCAACCTCCTTCGCAAACCCAGCGGTGACGTTAGCACGCAGCCTGACCAATACGTTTAGCGGCATCCAGCCAGATCACGTGGGTATGTTTATTGTCATGCAATTGCTCGGCGCGCTGCTTGCTACCGTCTTCATGCGTCGATTAATGAAGGATCACCAATAGACTACAAACCTGCCAATCCACTTGCAGAAGCGGGCGTCGCCGGTCAACATAGCGCCCGTCGATATCTTAAACATCCGATAAGTTCCAAATGAAAGAATATTTCTTCAAGCGCCTCTTATTGATTCCGCCAACCCTTTTAGGCGTGACCATCATTGTCTTCGCCATTACGCGACTGGTGCCAGGCGGCCCGCTGGAGCGCGCGATTATGGAGTCCCAGATGATGGATGCCTCCGGCAGCGGCTTTTCACAAAGCGCAGGCCAAGGCATGGCAATCTCGGAGGCGCAGCTTGAGCAACTCAAAGCCTACTACGGGTTCGATAAACCAGTGATTGAAAGTTACCTAATTTGGACCGGCAAGGTGCTTACCGGAGATTTGGGCTCGTCCTACCGCTATAACGAGCCGGTTTGGGATGTTATCAAAGACCGATTTCCCGTCTCGATTTATTACGGACTCATTACGCTGGTGCTGACTTACTTAGTGTGTATACCGCTTGGGGTTTTAAAAGCTGTCCGTCACCGAACCGCGGTGGATACCATCTCATCGATCCTTATTTTTATCGGCTATGCCATTCCCGGTTATGCCCTGGGCTCTTTGTTACTGCTGTATTTTTCGGTTCGCTTGGAATGGCTCCCCATGGGCGGCTTTGTCAGCTTTACCTTTCAAGATAAAACCTTGTTGGGCCAGATCACCGACTTACTTGAGCA
>JAQWWC010000227.1 GCA_029249645.1 Pseudomonadales bacterium | reverse complement strand
CTCTGTAGAGAATGGTCAAGCCATCATTGATGATATTATGACAACCCACGGACGACTCGATATCGTCATCAATAACGCAGGCATCCTCACCCCAGAAGTTTGGTCCGAGCTCACTCTTGAATCTTGGCAACGCACGCTCAACGTCAACTTAACCGGCGTTTTCTCGGTCATGAAGGCGGCCTGGCCGGTCTTTGTCGCACAGCAGTATGGACGCTGTATCGTCACATCTTCTCCTGCCATCTATGGCGCGGGCGTTGCTGCCTACGCCGCCAGTAAAGCAGGGGTCATTGGGCTCGCCAATTCACTCCAGTTCGAAGCTAAAAAGCTGAAGCTCGACATCAAGTGCAACATTCTCATTCCCCAAGCCGATACGCGAATGACCCAAGACTTCGGCGCCGCTGTCGATGCACGCCGAGTTCAGCAAGGCAAGCCGGCGGCTCGCAAGGCACCAGCTGAAGTCATGCAGCGCCTGTCGCCCGATAAAGTCTCGGCAATGGTGGTTTGGCTGGCGCACCAAGACTGCCAAGCAGAAGCGAGTATTCACGAAGCGGGAGGCGGGTATTTTGCGCGGCTGAATTGGGCCCGTTCTGCGCCTTTGTTCGCAACCGAAAAGGAAGGTGTGCTTGCGGCACCCTTGCCCGAAAACATCCGGGACGGACAAAACACTTTGGCGGACTTTGCCGGCGGCGACCATCCCATATCAGGTGATGGATCAATGGGCGCACCCAATGCCTTAGAGCAGGTTTTTGGCCATCTGAAGTAAGCGCCGGAACAGTAGCGTATCCGGGTTTTATTTTTACCAGGCGCGCAGGCAAGCACCTCGGTTACCTGCCTGGTGCTTAGACGCCATCAAATTATAAAGATCGGTTAAGACTCGTTGAACATATTAATGCGGCCGCCATCTATGACCAGGTCGTGTCCATTTACAAACCCACCGGCATCCGAGGCTAGATACAGCGCGCCTTGCGCAATATCATTGGCAATACCCGAGCGTTTTAAGGGTGTTGCCTTGGCAAGGTTGGCCTGAAGCTTGGTCATCTTTTGATCGTTTTCTTCAGCAGATAAGGTATTCGCTCTTGCAGAGCCGCCCCAAAAAATTGGCGTTGCAATCGCGCCGGGGGAAATACAGTTCACGCGAATATTTTCAGGCCCTAATCGAACGGAGGCAAGCCGTGTGTAATGAGTTAACGCCGCCTTGATCGCGGAATAAATTAAATCGCCTTGATTATCGCGAATCGCTGCAATACTGGAATTGTTTATAATCGAGCCGCCGCCGCGCGCTCTAAGTAACGGAATGGCATGCTTCATGCCAAGGGCCGCGCTAGAAAACAGCAATTCAGTAGCATAGACAATGGCATCAGCTTCGACCGAGTCGACGACGCCTCGGGTCGGTCCGCCCGCATTGTTAAACAGAATATCCAAGCCGCCAAACTGCTCAACCGCATAGGCAAGCGTGCGTTCAATGTCAGCTTCTTGGGTCACATCCGCTTGAACAAAACGGCAGTGCTCGCCCAACCGCTCGGCTAACGCTTCACCCTTGTCAATCGAGCGCCCACAGATCACAACCTGTGCACCCTCTGCCACGAAACATTCCGCAGTGGCCTCACCAATTCCACTGGTCCCACCCGTGATGACCGCTACTTTTTTGGCTAATCGTTGACTCACTACCGTCTCTCCTAATACCACTTTGACTAAATGATCGCTTTTTTCGCAGTGCATTTTGAAAGCACGCTGCCGCTAACGTAAGCGCCTAGGCGCATTCGGAAAGGCTGTCTCCCAATGCGCTCATCAATGTTGTCACTTCCTGCTCTTTCACAACAAAGGGCAGGCCCAACTGAATCGTGTCGCCGCCGTAACGTACATAAAACCCTTTCTTCCACATCGACATCGCAACCTCAAACGGTCGTCTAAGCGGCTCGCCTTCATAGGGCGCGAGGGTTAAACCACCGGCTAAACCGTAGTTGCGAATATCCACTACTCGCGGTGCATTGCCAAGCTCATGAATCGATTTTTCAAACACGGGAGCGATCGCCTGCACGCGCTCAATCATTGATTCATCTTCAAGGATCTTCAGCGCCGCAAGGCCCGCCGCACACGCCAACGGATGTGCCGAGTAGGTATAACCATGGGGAACTTCCAGAGCGTACTCGGGCGCCTTGGTATTCATAAAACAATCATAAATTGCTCGTTTGACGACCACGGCACCCATGGGCATCGCGCCATTGGTGAGCTGCTTTGCAACATTGATGATATCCGGTGTGACCCCAAACGCCTCAGAGCCGGTATTCGCGCCCATACGACCAAAGGCGGTAATGACCTCGTCAAAGATCAACAGGATGTCATGCTGATCACAGATTTCACGGAGCCGTTTCAAATAACCCACTGGCGGCGGGAAGACACCAGCAGAGCCAGCGAGCGGCTCGACAATCACGGCCGCAATGTTTGATGCATCATGCAGCGCGATGAGGTCCAACAAATCATCGGCTCGCGCTGCCCCTTTATCAGGTATCCCTGGCGTAAAGGCATTTTCAGCGAGCCAAGTGTGCCGTAAATGATCCGAGGCAATCCCTTCACCAAAACTCGCTCTATTGCCGCCGATACCGCCAACCGAGATCCCACCAAAGTTCACACCGTGATAGCCCTTGGCCCGACCAATTAACCGCGTTTTGCTGGCTTGTCCCTTTGCGCGCCAATAACCGCGAGCAATTTTAAGCGCCGTATCGGCAGCTTCAGATCCAGAGCCACAGAAGAAAACCCGATCGATGCCAGCCGGCATAAACTGAGTAATCCGCTCTGCCAATTCAAAAGCCCCTTTATGACCAAACTGAAACGTCGGGCTAAAATCTAGCGTCTCGGACTGCTTGGCAATCGCTTGATTAATCGCCTTAATATTGTGACCAAAACCGCAAGTCCAAAGACCGGACAAGCCATCAAATATTTTCCGGCCATCGCCATCGGTGTAGTAACAACCGTCGGCCGACGTTATCATCCTTGGATCGGATTTGAATTGTCGATTGCCCGTGAACGGCATCCAGTAGGCATCAAGCTGCGCTTGCGTGAGACCGGTCTTTGATTCATCCATTATGACGCTCCTTTGCCCAACACTTGGGGCATGACAGCAATACAATTGATCTTACCTATAATCTTCTCGCATGTTGTCGCCAAAATATAGAGCCCCTACCCCACAGTTTGCCGGCTTGTGTTATTTATCCCTTCATCGAACTACATTAGAATCATTTTTCAAAATTTTCGACAAACGATTCATGCAGTTTATTTTTCCAATACTGATAACGACCCTGCTCTGCTGCAGCGCGAACTTAAGCCACGCCGGTGACGATGATCAAATCATTCGCGCGCTCGAGAAAGATATTCTCACGAAGCGACTGGAGGGCAATTACCCTCAGGCCTTGGCCTTGTGCGCAAAGCTCAAAGCCATCCCAGCCGGGGAAGCCCTCGGCATTGCCTTAGAACTCGATACCAAACTGACGGCCTTGTCCTGGGATGATCAAAAAACCTTTTTCACCCAAGACATGATCCGGCAAACCAATCGTCTCATAAAGGAATGTAAGCCCAAACGTAAAAAGCCCACCGCCGATCAGTTATTCCTGTGCGGTCGAGGCCATTTTGCGAGAGCCTATTTGTCCGCCATGGAGGGTAAATTTTATGCCGCCGGGACCCATGGCAGTGATGCCATTGACGCCTTCGAGGCCGCCCTGAACCAAGATCCAGGCCTCACCGACGTGAAGCTTCCGCTCGGCATGGCGTATTTTTACGCCGACCACCTGCCCGCAGTCGTTAAATTAATGGCGCCGCTGCTGTGGTTTATACCAACCGGCAGTTCAGACAAGAGCTTGCCTTACATTCAGGAGGTGATGGCGACGAATGGCGCCTATGCCGATGCAGCGCGATTCATCTATAGCGACTTGATTACCCAGCAAGCCCCGGAGCTCATGCCGGATGCAATCCAAACGCTACAAGGGTTAACCGAGCGTTATCCTATGAACCCGCGGCTACACCTAGCGCTTATTGGAAGCTATGCCTACAGCGATCAATGGAGAGCAGCTTATGACGCGATCGGGCCCTTACGCTTAAACACCGAACCTAATAGTACCTTTCAAAGTATCGGTCATATCTGGGCAGTCTATAGTTTGAAGTATTTGAAGCAGCCCATACCGCAGGACGTAGAAAAGGCATTTCTCATTATCGGGCCCGAGGACATCCCAAGCTGGGCCATAGATTGGCTTACCCTGGCCCAAGGTCTGGTCTTGGATTTTCAACAAAACCGCTCGGGCGCGATTGAAAAATATCAAACCGTGCTCGACAGTGAAAACAACTTTAATTCGGGGTGGCTGCTCGAATTAGCAAAAACCGGGCTCGATGAATCCCTATTTACTCTGGCGCCAGAGGGTTAGTTTCCGCTTCATACAAACGCAGAAGATAGCTGCGCCAGAGTTCATACTGCTGCTCTAAGTTACCCGTCAGTTCCACGACCTGACCTTCAATCTGCCCAAGCGTTGGCGACAAAGTCCGCGCCAAAGAACGCGCCATTTGGCTGAGTTCATCTTCGTTACGTTTATAATCCTGATAGCGCTTATAAGTCGAGAGCATGGCCTCGTAACTGGCGACAGCTTGGCGCTGAGCGCCCACAGATCGGTCGCCCAAACTGGTATTGTAGTCTTCAAACTCGTATTGATACTGCCGCCATACCCGGTAAGGCACAATCATTTGCTGATAGATCAGCCGATACTGCTCATCCATCGCATCAATGAATTGATACTCGCCGTCCCGGATTCGTCGTACACGAGCAACCATTGGGTCAGATGAGGCCGGTAGCCCTTGCACCTGTAACAGGCCCTCAGCATCGACCGCCAGATAGCCATCAAATCCCTCCGGAGACAACGTCTGCGCGTACCGAAGTAAAGCGGCCTCACGCAGCCGCCGTCGATCTTGGTCTGTAAACAACGCTAAGCCATCTGCCAAACGGTTCGCAATCCGAACCATAATGGGACGATACGGATCCCGGCCGTCTACCCCCGCCTGCAAATAGGCATCGCGCGCGATGCGGGTGTCAAACCGGTCATCCAACCACAACTTACCCAACGCGTCTCGACAGATGAGCTGTAATTGAAGCTCGGCAGCGCTGGCGGCCAGCAACTGTCCTTGGCAATTGAGTTCCGCCGTGACATCGATGCCAGGCGTCATGCGAACCGCGCCCCAGAAACCACTTTCCGTAAGGGTCGTCTTTAGCAGGTAAGGCAAGTACCGTTGTTCCGCCGCTAACAACTCAGCCCGCACAGGACTGACCGACCTGCCCAAATGCGAAAACGGCGTCAGGCTCAGGTTTAACCCGGCAAGATTGCCGTCCATGAC
>JAQWWC010000226.1 GCA_029249645.1 Pseudomonadales bacterium | reverse complement strand
GGATACCTAAGGTAACTAAAGGCTAACCATAGGATGCTTACAGCTAGTATTAATCCTTTATCATTAACTGAAGGAGATAACTAAAAGCCACTTACAGATATTCATTCAATTATTCTTCTAAAGTAGTGAGCTGAAGGGATGGCTAAAGGCCGTGAGTGATCTAAATTCTGTAAGTTTTTCATTGCTCAAAACTAGCAATATTCCAGAAGAAAGACATTGCCTTTTTGAGTGGTTCTTTTCGTGCCTAAGGCAGTCGCTTGCTGGCTCTATGGCCTAACCAGAAGTCAGTTTTCCTATGACAGCACGGGGTGCGGTAGCACCTAATGAGACTCTCACGTTTAGTATTTCCGTTGCATTAAATGCGGACGTAAAAATGCATGCTTCCGTTGCTTGGAGTTAGCGACTGTAAAAGCGATAAAAGTAGGGCAGGGGGGTGTAGGAAAAAAGTATAGGTGAAAAGTCAGCTATACTAGGTGAATTAACACCTCGTAAACTACGTTTTTAAAGGGATGAAACATGTTGGCGGAGCGGACGGGACTCGAACCCGCGACCCCCGGCGTGACAGGCCGGTATTCTAACCAACTGAACTACCGCTCCAACAGGTAAACATGGTGGGTGTTGCAGGGGTCGAACCTGCGACCTACGGCTTGTAAGGCCGTCGCTCTCCCAACTGAGCTAAACACCCGCAATTCAGGAAGCGCAATTGTACCGTGATGGCTCATGAAGTCAATCAGGTAAATGCCTAGTTTGACTTCTGGCTCTGGTGAATTGCCCCACACCAAGTCTTTTTAAAACGTTAATTATCAACAAAGACGGTCGATTGACCTGGTCACTCTTTGACGCGCTTCACTATAACAGTGAAGGGGTTTCATGGAAAATAAATACTGAACAACCCCTGAAAATTTCTTTAGATTTGCATCGAATGTCACAGGCTGGGCAGCGTAATGTTTCTGGCAGGCTGATGTTTAGAGGGTGATATCTCATCTTTCAAGCCGGTCTATGAAAAGGACTACTTAAGATTTCGGTAGTTTCCATTAGGTCGCCGCTCAAATTTCCTAATCCGGGCAAGCAATGCATAAAAGACGTTGAGGCCCTTGCTGACCGGGTAACGGCACAATCCTCCAACTAACTACCAGTGCACGCACGTAACGAGCCATTTATCGAGTTTAAGCAGGCATTCGCTGGAAATTATCCGGTGATTTCGTATAGTGCGCGGATGAGAAAAACATACATTACCGCTATATTCATTGCAGTCTGCATTATCGGCTGGATTGCAACCGGCCTGCTTGAAGAAGAGTCTGCGCCATTGCCTCAAACGATTTCTGCTAAGAATGCCCAGCAACGTGCCCAGGCCGAGGACCGGCTGCTCACGACGGTTAGAGTCAGGACGAGTTATGCGGTGGAACAAGACCGACTGGCGTCCGTTCGGGGCCAAACAGCGAACGAACGTAGTGTTTTGGTCCAGTCTCAGGTCGGTGGTCTTGTGCAAAAGCGCTGGGTTGAGCGTGGCAGTGTCGTGCGTCAAGGCGATGTGCTGTGCGAAATCTCGGTCGAGGATCGCGATGCGAATCTCAAGGAGGCCATGGCTGGGCTCTCTCAAGCCAAGCTGGACTTGGATGGCGCAAAACAGTTGGCGGCAAAGGGTTTGCAATCGGATGCTGTGATCGCAGGCGCGGCGGCGCGAATGGCGGCTGCAGAGGCGGTTGTGCAGCGGCGCAAGCTTGAAAAGTCGCGCCTTAACATAACGGCGCCTTTCGCAGGCATCATTGAAGAAACGCATATGGAAGTGGGTCAGTTTGTGACGCCCGGCGCGTCCTGTGTGACCCTGGTTGATTTGGATCCGATGCTGCTCGTTGGTGAAGTGTCAGAGCAACACCTTGCGGGTTTAAAGCCTGGACTGCCGGTGAGCGCAACGCTCTCCAATGGCGATGTGGTTGTTGGCGTGTTGCGGTTCGTTGCCCATGTTGCGGCGCCCGGTACCCGGACCTATGGCATCGAGGCCTTGGTTGATAATGCCGACTTTTCGATTGTGAGTGGCATGACCGCTGCGTTGTCCATTTCGGTTGAGCAAGTCAAAGTCCATCAGATTACGCCTGCGCTCCTGGTGCTCGATGACGAGGGCCGGAGCGGCGTTCGGGGCGTCACAGCGGATCAACGGGTGATGTTTTATCCAGTTGAATTAATTGCCGAAGGCGATGAGGGTGTTTGGGTCTCGGGCTTACCCGATGTTGTCGACTTGATCGTTGTCGGCCAGCAAAGCGTTGTGTCAGGCGAGCAGGTTGACGCTCGGCAGGCGAGTAATAGCCTGGCTGATGGTCGTCGCGGATGAATCATTTTATTGATGCGGTGGTGAGTCGCCCTCGAACAACCTTGCTACTCATGTTGATGGTGTTGATTTCAGGCGTTGCCAGCCTGCGTTCGATACCGGTTGAAAGCGACCCAAGCATCGCTGTGCCATTCTTCAGGATTCAAGTTTTCAATGAAGGTATCTCGGCAGAGGATGCCGAGCGCTTACTGGTTTTGCCGCTTGAAAATGAGTTACGCAGCGTTGAAGGGGTTGAGAAGGTTCAATCTTATTCTGGCGAAAATTCATCCAGCCTGATCGTGCAATTTAATGCAAACCAAGACGTCGACCAGGCGCTACTGGATGTGCGAGAGGCGGTGGACCGAGCGAAGGTTGAGCTGCCGAGTTCTGCCGAAGAGCCCAGTATCTATGAGATGAGCACCGACGACTTCCCGGTGTTACAAGTGAATGTTACGGGTGAGGGTGTGCCCGAACGCATGCTGTATTACGCGGCCCTTGAACTGCGTGATCGGATTGAGACGCTACCGACTGTCCTGAAAGCTGAGATGCGTGGCTATCGCGAAGAAGTCCTTGAAATCATTATTAATCCTGAAGCGTTAGAAGCCTATCAAATTTCAGGAGAAGAGCTGATCGGTGTGCTGGCCCGTAATAACCGGCTGGTCCCAGCGGGCAGCTTGGACAATGGCGCAGGCCGCTTTGCCCTGAAGGTGCCCAGTGTCATTGAGGAGGCAAGCGACCTTTTCGAGTTGCCGGTCAAAACGGCGGCGAATGCGGTGATCACGCTCAGCGACGTGGCGACCGTGCGGCGGAGTTTTAAAGATCGTGGGAGCTTTGTTCGGGTCAACGGTCAGACTGCAATTACCATTAACGTGACCAAGCGCAGTAAAGCGAACATTATTGAAACGGTTGCTGCAGCCAAGGCCATTGTAGAAGAGGTTAAACCGGATTTGCCCGGGCGCATCGATATTGTCTACACCACAGACCAAGCGCCCTGGGCCTTGGCTCAGGTGAACGAGCTGCAGGGCAATATTTTAACAGCCTTGGCCCTGGTGATGGTGATTGTGGTGGCGGCGATGGGCTTCCGCTCAGGCCTCATTGTTGGCTTGGGTATTCCGGTGTCGCTTTTGTTCGCCATCACGATTCTGTATGTCATCGGATTTACTTATAACTTTATGGTGATGTTTGGCATGTTGCTGGCCCTGGGTATGCTGATTGATGGCGCCATTGTGGTGACAGAATATGCCGATCGCCGAATGCTGGAGGGCGAGCATCGGCGCCAGGCGTACGCCAATGCCGCAAAACGGATGTTTTGGCCTGTGGTTGCGTCAATTGCGACCACGTTAGCGGCTTTCCTACCTCTAATGTTTTGGCCGGGGATCGTTGGCAAGTTCATGCGCTATCTGCCGGTAACGGTCTTTGCAGTACTCTCGGGTAGTTTGATTTACGCCTTAGTCTTTGGTCCTGCGATTGGCGCCTTGATCGGACGCCCTGGTGCTGATCAAGACGGCATGCTGAAAAACCTCCGGACGATGGAGTCGGGCAACCCGTTGGACCTCACAGGTATCACCGGGGTCTATGCCAAAGTGCTTTGGTGGTGCTCGCACCATGTCTTCCTGACGCTCACGGTCACCCTATCGATTTTGGTTGGCAGTTTCTTTGCGTACGGCCAATCGGGTAATGGGGTTATTTTTTATTCAAACGCGGAGCCCCAGTTTGCGCAGGTCTTTGTCAAATCGCCTGGCAATCTCTCAGCGATCGAAGCCAATGTCTTGGTTGCCGAAGTCGAGGCCAAAATTCTAGACATTAATGGCATTGCTGAAATCAATAGCTATGCCCGGTCGAACCCTGGGGATGATGTAATCGGCACCGTGTTTATGCAAATGTTGCCAGAGGGTGATCGTACTCGGTCAACCGTTGACATATTTCAAGAGGTGCGAGATTCGACGAAACCGTTAGGGGGCATCTCGGTTGAAATTGAGGCGATGGAGCAGGGCCCAAGAAGCGGCAAGCCGATCGAGGTTGAAGTCTCTGCATTTGACCGAGATCTATTGGGCCCGGCACTGCAACGGGTGCGCGACCAGGTTGAAAGAACCGAAGGCCTCATTGATATTGAGGACAGCTTGGCAAAACCGGGCCTCGAATGGCGCTTGAAGGTTGATCGAGCCCGAGCCGCTATGTATGGCGCGGATGTCACACAAGTGGGGGTTGCGGTTCAGTTGATTACGGGGGGCATCAAAATTGGTGAGTACCGGCCGGATCGCAGTGATGATGCGGTGGATATACGGATTCGATATCCAGACAGTGCGCGCGGAATTAAAGCAATCGATGCCTTAACGGTTACAACACCTGCGGGTATGGTGCCAATTTCAAATTTTGTGACCATCGAGCCGGTGCCCAATGTCGGTACGATCGAGCGCTTCAATGGCATACCCGTCGATTATATTCGCGCCAATGTGGCAAGCGGTGTTTTGGCCGATACGAAGGTCAAAGAGCTGCAGGCCTGGCTGGAAACCCAGACGTTTGATCCTGGGGTGAACGTGATCTTCCGCGGCGCCGATGAAGAGCAGGCGGAATCTCAAGCCTTCACCCTATCTGCATTTGGCTTATCGCTTCTGTTGATGTTTGTCCTGCTGGTAACCCAATTCAACAGCTTCTATCAATCGGCGCTGATTCTGTTTGCGGTGGTTATGTCAACATCCGGCGTTCTAATTGGGCTCTTGATTACAGGCAACCCCTTTAGTTCGCTGTTGACCGGAATCGGTATTGTGGCCCTCGCTGGTATCGTGGTGAATAACAACATTGTGCTGATTGATACCTTCAACGAGCTTCGGCGGGATCACCCTGCGACTGACCCGATTATGTTGATTGTGCGAACCGGTACTCAGCGACTGCGCCCGGTGGTGCTCACAACGCTGACCACAGTATTTGGATTGTTACCGCTGGCAATGAACTTCAGTATCGACATGCTGGACCGTCGCATCGCCTATGGCAGCATGATGTCAATGCTTTGGGTGCCGCTATCTCAGGCCATTGTGTCCGGCATGGCCTTTGCGTCAATTTTAACGCTGGTTGCCACACCAGCGATGCTGGCACTGCCTTATCGCGTGCAGCATCGTTGGGGCCGTTTGAAGGCTCTGGTGCGCCGCCTGCAAGGCCGCGAACTTAAGACGGCAAAAATCTAAGTTTCGTAAATCAGCGCTTTTGAATGAAACCGCGGGGCGCTAAGCGACGGCGTTGGGAGGTGCTGCTGAGGGCTGGCCCACGAGCGACGGTCCACGAGCGCTGGGATTGATCAGAATTCACCCCAAAAAATGCGATGCAGTTTTGCGGCGTTGATGGCATGCTGTTTTCGAGTTTTCCGATACAACGAGGCCTTACCGATGATTGATATTATTCTACTGACGCTGCTGCTCGCGCTGATCCAAATCGTGCTCCTGCCGCTCCTGCTACGAGCTAATAATTTCGCTTATTTACTGTCGAACCGGGACGGCCCATATGAGCCCACGGCAGTTTTGGCAAGAGTGCAACGCGCGGCTGGAAATTTACAAGAAAGCTTACCCGCGTTCTTAGTTATGGCGGTCATTGCCCTGGTGCAGAACATCGACCTAACCCTTGTGGCATCAGTTTGGCTGGCACTGCGAGCGGCCTATTTCGCAAGTTACGCCCTTGGGTTTATCGGTATTCGAACGCTCATTTGGATGGGGGCGTTAGTTTGCTTGATTGTTATGGCGCTGGCCCTGGCGGGTCTGGTTGCTGTTTAGCAAGACGTGAACAATCTGGGCGGCGAGATCTGGAAGCCATTGCAGCCCGGGCTATCAATTATTTTCCTAGACCGATTGCACCCAGGTCTAGGGAATAAGGCTTACAAGCTTCGGCCAGCCATTGAGCGGGCGATCACGCAAGGATCCTCGCCGTTGGTCAGCCTCGGCGGTGCCTGGTCTAATCATTTACACGCATTGGCCCAAATGGGGCAGGCAGCCGGCATTGCAACGGTTGGGTATGTTCGAGGCGATGCAGACCTTCCAAAAACGATGATGTTGAAAGACGTTGAAGCTTGGGGGATGACGCTGCGGTTTTTGTCCCGGGGTGAATACCGCAAGCGGGATGATGCAGGGTTTGCGCAAGGCCTTATGCGGGATTATCCTTCCGGCATTTTTGTGCCAGAGGGCGGAAGCGATGCCGAAGGCATTGCAGGCGTTGCGCAACTGATTGCAGACCTTGCGCGCCACGGACCAACGTTCGAACGCCTGGTGCTGCCTGTCGGGACTGGTGGCACTATGGCGGGGGTCTTGCTAGCCCTAAAGCGGCCCTGCCATGTGGTAGGGGTTTCGGCCTTAAAGCAGGTCAAGACCCAACAAAAGCTTATCGATAGCATAACGTTAGGGCGGTTACACCCGGGTGTAAGTTTTGAGATAACGCCTGAAATCCGGTTCGGCGGTTATGCAGCCTGTCCAAGCGCTTTGGTACAACGCATTCACCAGCTTGAAGCGGCATTTGATTTCAAGCTCGAGCCCATCTATACCGCAAAAACCTTAATTGCTGCGCTCGACCTCGTCCAGACGCAATCAAGGTTCAGCGAGACATTAGTTCTGCATACCGGCGGCTTACAAGGACGTCGTGGATTCTCCGCCTTCATATGACGGCAAAAACTGTTTGAGGTGTGTTGTCGGGCGACGATCTCGAGCAAGATGCGAAAGGTTGAATTTCGGAGACTGCTATGGGTGCTTTGGCTCGCTGTCTGAGCCGCAATTTCTAGGACCCGGGTTAAGGCGCGTTCCCTTTGCCGCGCCCAGACATCGGTCGCTTCAGCCAGTCTCAGAGTTAAGCGAGCTGGCGCGCAATGAGCGTAATACAACCGGTCGGTTAGCCGCCAACAATCACCGCGGGCACACCAGCGACCGTGACGCCTTCTGGCACATCATTAAGGACCACACTACCAGCACCGACTTTCGCGCTCGCGCCAATCGTAATATTGCCCAAAAGGGTGGCGTTGGCGCCGAGAATCACATTCTTGCGAATTTTAGGATGTCGGTCACCGGCGGCTTTGCCGGTGCCACCGAGCGTTACACCATGCAAAATCGAGACATCATCGTCTATCACAGCGGTTTCGCCGATAACGAGCCCCGTTGCGTGATCAAACATGACGCCACAGCCCATGGATGCCGCTGGGTGGATATCAATCCCAAAGAGGTTGCTAGTTTGGCTCTGAAAATAAAACGCAAGCGAATGGCGCTCCTCCTGCCATAGCCAATGGGCGATGCGGTGAGACTGTAGAGCATGGAAGCCTTTATAAAACAAAAAGGGTGTTGAGAAACTATTGCAAGCGGGATCGCGTTCCCGAGTCGCTTTGATATCGATCTCAGCGGCATGAATGATGGAGGGGTCCTTAATATAGGCTTGCTCAATGATTTCCCGAATCGCCATACTCGATACGACCGGGCTGTCGAGTTTGCTGGCTAGAATAAAGCTTAAAGCCCCTTCAATCGTATCGTGATTCAGTACCGAGGCATGGAAGAAGGTTGCCATAATTGGCTCGAAGTCCGCACGCAATTTGACTTCTTGGCGCATGGCTTGCCAGAGCGATCCCGCTGAACGTAGTTCTGCTACGTTGCCGACGGCGCTGAACTCCGAGGCATGTCGTCTACTGATTCGATTGGTCATCGATAACTCCCTTAAGTCCGTTAATTTTGGGGCTATCGAGCCGAAATGCAACTAAATCGAGGTTTTTGTTCTAAAAATCTCCTTCGATAGAATCATCCGTTATTTCAGTCCATGATTGAATTCACGTGTAATCTTTCATTAAATGCGGGTGCGCTGGCACATAAGGTTCAATGACAATGGCTTTTAAACAGGTTGGAATTTTTGCGAGTATCTCTGGCCCACTCGTCGCAGAATCGATGTTACGGGTTGCCGCTGTGCTGAAGGCACAGGGTATTGAGGTCCGGGTCGAGCAATCCAAATTGTCGGCAGCAACCTTGCCAGGGATTAAGGCGCAAAGTCGCGAGGCGATTTGCCAAACCGCCGACCTTGTCATTGCCATCGGGGGCGACGGCAGTATGTTGAGTGCAGCGCGCGATGTGACGCCTTTTGGAGTGCCGCTACTGGGAATTAATCGCGGGCGTCTGGGGTTTTTAGCTGATGTTTCGCCAGATGATATTGAAACCCAATTGAACGCGGTTCTGCTTGGGGACAGCGAGACAGAAACCCATTTCTTATTGCAGGGCCGGTTCGCGGAAGGCGAAGGTGTGGCTGAGGCTACCGCCTTGAATGAGGTGACCGTTCATTCTGCAACGATGTCACGAATGATCGAGTTCGATCTTTATATCAATGATGTCTTTGTTTACAAGCAATCCTCGGATGGCTTGATTATCAGTTCGCCAACGGGTTCGACCGCTTATGCGCTCAGCGCTGGTGGCCCGATTATGCATCCGTCTTTAGATGCAATGGTGCTCGTCCCAATGTTCCCACACTCTTTGAACAGCCGGCCATTAGTTGTCCCGGGGGATTCGGAGTTACGGATAACCTTGGGAAACAAAGTCGGCGCGGAAGCCAAAGTGAGTTTTGACTCGCAGCTCGAGTTTAGAATGCATCCTGGGGAATCCCTGCACGTGAAAAAGCACGCTAAAACCCTCAGCCTGATTCACCCCAGAGGTCAGGATTTTTACGGCGTTTGTCGATCAAAGCTGGGTTGGGCGAGTCGATAAGTCGTTGCGATCGATAAGACCATCTGGGTAGATCTTGCCTTGGTTGCCGAATGACCTTACGGCCTTAAATCGCGCTTTAGCGCCAGGCGAGGTCTTTCGGCGCGTCTACATCTTGAAGGATTCCTAAGTCGGTCACCTCGATCATTTGGACTGCCGCGGCCTGCGATTTAAGCAGGGTGCGTGCGCCTTGGTCCCCCGTTAAGGTCTGCATCGCGTCAAAATAGGCATGGTCAAACAGAACGGGATGTCCCGGGCGGCCTTGATGACACGGTTGGATGATCGGGTGGGCTTGGCTTGCTGAGCGGAACGCGAAGATAAGGGTGCTGAGCGTGCTGGGCGCGTGAAAGGGCATGTCACCCAAACAGATGGCGGCGCCTTGCCAATGGGTAATCTTAGCCGCTCCATGGGCCAAGCTGTGGCCCATGCCAAGGCTTGCGTCGTCGGCGAGGGTCGTCGTCAGCGTTTCGAATTGCGTCGATAGCGCCGCAGCCAAGGTTTCATCACCAGAACGCAGAACTAAGAGGGTTTCCTCAAAGGCCGGAATAATTTTTGTAAGGGTCGCCGCGAGCAAACTTTCACCACTTGGCAACGAAGCAAGGCGTTTATCGCTTCCAAACCGGCGGCCCTGACCGCCTGCCAGCACCAATGCGCCGAGCGGGCCCAAGGGTTAACCGACCGCTCGGAAGTCCGCTTGCACGGTGTTGCCAGCAGTGCTTCGCAGCGCTGTGAGCTGGGCCAAAATGGCGATGGCGATTTCCGCTGGCGTTTTGCTGCCAATCGGTAGGCCAACCGGCGCATGCAAGCGCGTGATCAAATCATCCGAGATATCCAGTTCTTTGAGGCGGGCTTTGCGGTTTTCGGAGGTTTTCATGGAACCCATCGCACCAATAAAATAAGCATCGGTGGTTAGCGCCTCCATCAGGCCCATGTCATCAATTCTGGGGTCATGGGTTAGCGCTATGATGGCTGAAAATGAATCGGTTGCTTGGGCTCGGATGGCGTCGTCTGGGTAACTGGTAATCAGCTGAACGCCCTCTACCGGCCACTGCGCCATAAGGTTTGCTCGTGGATCGCAAACGACGACTTGATAGTCCAGTGCCTTCGCCATCTCAGCGAGGTACTGCGAAACTTGCCCACAGCCAATTAAAAATAGCTGGTAGCGAGGCCCGAAGGTTTGGCGCAACGTTTTCTCACCTGGCGTGTTGTCGAACGCGCCCTCAAAATGAAGATGCCGAAACCGTTCAGTCTCGCTGAGGGTCATATCGCCAGTTGCGATATCTAGGGATCGCTCGATGCACGCGCGCTGTTCAATCCGCTCGGTAATAACGCGTAGAGTGTCCAGGTGATGCTGATCGACGAAAGGCTCGATCACGACATGAAGTTGACCGCCGCAAGGCAGGCCAAAGCGCTCTGTTTCGGCCTGGCTGACACCGTAAACCAGCACTTCCGGGCAAGCGTTGGCCATCTCGCCGCGTTGTAATTTTTCAAGAAGGTCTTCTTCAATACAACCACCCGACAACGAGCCTGCGATTTGGCCCTCACTGTTGCAGGCGAGTAAGGACCCGATGGGTCTGGGTGACGACCCCCAGGTTTTCACGACGGTGCACAACCAACTGGGTCGGCCTTCAGCTACCCACTGCGTAAGTTTTTTTAAGACCTGTTGGTCAGCGTTTTCCATGGCCATAGAGGTTTGCGGTTACAATGTTGGGCGAGCCAGAAGTGTACAACATTTTACCCAACAAGGGAGGTCAGGCGCGGTCATGGCGACACTGCAATTAGCCTTACAACTACCGCAGGATATCGATTTGCGCAGCTTTTCATTGCTGCTGCACACCCAGAATATTGCGCATCGGATTACCCTTGAAGGGGTCTATCAAGTCGTGTGGGTTGGCTCGGATGAAGACCCAGCGGCGGTCGTGGCGCTGTATCAAACCTGGCTAACGCAAGCGCCCGTCAAGGGGGTCGCGAGCCCAGGTTTGATGGGGCGGCTAATCAAGAACGCGTTGTCATTTCCGCTGACGGTCATGATGATTGTTTTAAACTGTAGCCTCGTCTGGGTTGGGCTGCAGGCCTCGGAAGGCGATTTTTCGGGCTTGATTCAGCAACTCACGATGACGCCTATGACCCTGGCAGGCGGGTACCTAGTCTTTGAGCCTCTCTCGGCCACCTTCGCGCAGCAGGCCTACTGGCGGCTCGTGACGCCGATGCTGTTACATTTTAGCTGGCTGCATTTGGCTTTTAATTTGTTGTGGGTTTGGGAGTTAGGGCGTCGAATCGAAAAATTACATGGCGTATCGCTGTTTCTTGCGGTGACGTTGCTGGGATCCTTGGGCGCCAATTTAATGCAGCTCACGTTATCCGGGCCTTCCCTGTTTGGCGGTATGTCTGGGGTCGTTTTTGCGTATCTAGGGTACTGCATGGTGTGGGATCGATTGCGGCCTGGTAATCCGATTGGCCTTGCACCGGCCGCCTACTGGGTGATGTTGGGTTTCTTAGCTCTAGGGTTTACCGGCGTGCTCGACTTGCTCGGATTGGGAGCACTGGCCAATGGCGCTCACCTAGGCGGTCTACTTGCAGGGGGGAGTATCGGTTTACTGGCCCCATTACTGGTGTCGAAGCGAGTCCGTTAAAGCACGTTGAGCGCCACCTCATAACCCGTGTATTTTCGGAGATTGATGACGGTATGATCCAAGATCAGGTACTGCGCCTTGATCCCCAAAAGGGTGCCTTCAAGTACCGGTGTTTTGTCTAAATTATAGGACTTCACTTTTTCCGGGTATTGGGTCACGGGATACGTAAAGCGCATGGTCTCGGCAGTCTCGGCAAGCGCCATGGCGCCGGGCTCAAATTCTGCTTGAATCGAGGCAATCGCGTCAGCGGCAAGGGTCAGTAAGCGATCTCGCTCTGCCGGTAGGTCTAAGACCTCCCCTGGGCCCTTGAGCATTCGTTGCCATTGTGTTCGATCGCTAACATGGGCTTTAAAGGCCGCCTCTAAAAGGCCGGATTGGCGTCTGGTGGCTGCCGTCATAATCACGAGACCTTGGGTAGCCCCTTGATCCAGCCAGCGGCTGGGTAAGTTCTCAGCTCGGGTGATACCGACTTTTAGACCCGTCGAGTTGGCTAAATAAACCCGGTGCGGTTGCATGCAAAATTGCTCGGCGAAGGTGCTGTCTCGGCAGGTCCCTAAGTGAAAATGACAGCGATCGGGGCTCATAATACAAAGATCGCACGACGCGAGCGATTGAAAGCAGGGGTAACAATAGCCTTGAGAGAAGCTTTTTTTGGTCGAGCGGCCACAATGTTGGCAAATAATTTTTTGGAGAAATTCGAGGCGAATCCTTTGGCCAATGAGTGCGTTCATATCTTGCGTTGCATCGCCCAATGCCAGGGAGTACTGCACCTCGGCGTCGGCGCGACAGGACATTTTAGAGAGTTGGCCTTGCATCAGTTACCTCTGGAACAGTTGGGTTGGCTTATTGTACAGAATCGCGCCCAATCGATGTGAATTTGCGGCGCTGGTGTAGAATGGGCCCGTCACGGCCACACCCGGCGGGGGTCGGGTCGAGGTAATGCCCGCGAGATGCTCTAAGACAGAGCAAGACAGAGCAAGGCAGCGTAAATCAGGATAAGGCGGGTGCATCAGGCCGAAAGCTTTTTACCGGTTAACCAAGAAAAAAATGAAGTTTCTCAGAACAGTCAGCAAGAGGTCGTTATGAAAGAAGGTCAGCCCAGTGTCATTTATCTCAAGGATTATCAGGTGCCAGATTTTCTGATCGACAAAACGGTCTTGCGATTCGAAATTCACGAGGACCAAACACGTGTGATCAGTCAATTGTCGATGCGCCGTAATCCCGAGGCCGCGAGCACGGCCGTGGATTTGGTCTTGGACGGTGGGCCCGGTCTCACAACCCAAGCGATATCGATTAATGATCGCACGCTGCTAAATAATGAGTACCAAGTCACGGATGAAACCCTCACGTTAAGTGGGCTGCCCGCGGCCTTTGAGTTGAGGACCGAGGTCTGCATACGGCCTCAGGATAATTTAGCGTTGTCAGGGCTTTACCAGTCTGGCGGGATGTTCTGCACCCAGTGTGAGGCAGAAGGATTCCGAAATATCACCTGGTATCTGGATCGCCCGGATGTGATGTCGGTCTTTGAAACCACGATCGAGGCCAGCATCAGTGAGTTCCCGGTTCTTTTATCGAACGGCAATGCGATCCATCGCGAGATTCAAGGTGATCGTCAAAAGGTGACTTGGCAGGATCCGTTCAAAAAGCCAGCCTATTTGTTTGCCCTAGTTGCGGGCGACCTTGAACACGTCGAGAGTAACTTCACGACGCAGTCGGGGCGCTCCGTGACGCTGCAGATCTTCACCGAGCGCCACAATATTGACAAGGTCGACTTTGCGATGGACAGTTTGAAGGCCTCGATGACGTGGGATGAAGTGGCCTATGGGCGCGAGTACGACCTAGACATCTTCATGGTTGTGGCCGTTGAGAGCTTCAATATGGGTGCCATGGAAAATAAAGGGCTCAATATTTTTAACACCTCTTGCGTGTTAGCGCATCCGAACACGACGACCGATGCGGGGTTTCAGCGGGTCGAAGCGGTGGTCGCGCACGAATATTTTCACAACTGGTCCGGCAATCGGGTGACCTGCCGAGACTGGTTTCAGCTTAGTCTAAAAGAAGGCTTCACGGTGCTGCGAGACCAGCAATTTTCAGCGGACCGCTGGTCACGGGGCGTGTGCCGGGTCGATCAGGTATCAACGCTGCGAAGCGCACAATTTCCGGAAGATGCGGGACCCATGGCGCATCCGATTCGACCGCCGTCGTTTATAGAGATCAACAACTTTTACACGGCGACGGTCTATGAAAAGGGGGCCGAAGTTGTGCGGATGCTGCATACGCTATTGGGCGAGACTGACTTTCGGCGGGGGACAGATTGTTATTTTGATCGCCATGATGGTCAAGCCGTCACGACCGAAGACTTCGTCAAAGCGCTTGAGGCTGCAAGCGGACGCGATCTGACGCAGTTCCGACGATGGTACGAGCAAGCTGGCACACCGATTGTCACGGCATCTGGCGAATATTTAGCAGATCAAGAAACCTACCGATTAACCTTATCGCAGCAAACGCCGGCGACCCCCGGGCAACGCGATAAAGCGCCTCTTCACATGCCGATAACATTAGGGCTCATCGGGTCGGACGGCCAAGATCTCGATTTCGAGGGCGCTGAGTTGAGTCTAGATGGCCAAAGCCTGAGTCAGGTTTTGTCGCTGACTGAGGTCGAGCAGGTGTTTGAGTTGAAAGGGGTTACGCAAGCGCCATTGCCTTCAATTGCGCGCGGCTTCTCAGCGCCGATTAAATTACTGGTGGATTACAGCACGGAAGAACTGGCGTTTTTGTGTCGCCATGACAGCGATCCCTTCAATCGCTGGGAGGCGGGTCAGCGGTTAGCGGTGCTTGCCATTCAAAGTGTGCAGTCGCAGTTGGCCAACGGTGAGACTCCGGTGGTCATGCCGCTTCTGATTGAAGTCCTGCAGCATCATCTGGATGCAGCGCTGCAGCAAGCGGGCGATGCTGCTTTCGACAGCGAGATGGCCAGCTTATTGCTATCGCTGCCAGGCATCCAGTATTTGATTGAGTTACAGACCGAGGTTGATGTTTTGCAGCTTTTGGCGGCAAGAGACCTGGTGCGGTTGCGTCTTGCTAAGGCCTTGGCAGCTGGATTTTTTGCCGTCTATAAGGCCTATCATGCGTTAACGCCGTTTGAACTGAATGCTCAAGCGGTTGGTGCGCGCAGTCTAAAAAACTTGGCCTTGACGTATTTGTTGGCGCCAGCCGACAGCGGGCATCTCGATCTGGCGCTGGCTCAATTCAATCGCCAAGACAATATGACCGATGTGGCCGCCGCGCTTCGTGCGATTGAAAATTGTCAGCACCCGGATGCACAAGCATTGCGTGAAACCGTATTGCCGCAGTTTTTTGAACGTTGGTCGGCTGAGGCCTTAGTTATTGATTCTTGGTTTTCGATCCAGGCTAGTAGCAGCCGGTCTGGAGCGATCGCGCGTGTTGAGGCCCTCATGGAGCACGCAGCCTTTAGTTTAACGACGCCCAATCGGATGCGCAGCGTGTTGGGCGGCTTTGCGATGAACATCGGTGCTTTTCATGAAGTTGGGGGTGCCGGCTACCGATTGCTTGCGGAAACCGTGATTGCACTCAATGGATTTAATCCCCAGATGGCGGCTCGGATGCTGGGGCCTCTGACGGGATGGCGAAAGTTTGATCCAAAATATGGTGCTGGGATGCAAGCCGCGCTTCAAATGATTTTGGATTCAGGCGAGTTGTCGCCGGATGTCTTTGAGGTCGTCACGAAAACGCTGGCCTGATTGAATTTTTAAACGGCCAGCAGCCGGATGGCACGCTGCGCAAACGTTGCGGGTCCCTGCGCCTCAAAGGCTTGGTAGGGTCAAAGTCCCGGGTTGAGGCGCTCGCTTAAAGGGCTTGCCGGCGCGTTATCGTGGGGCAGGGCGGATAACTTGGTGACAATGGCAAGCAGATCGCTGCTGCGCCAGTCGCCGCCCTCACCGGTCTGATAAATCGTAGCCTCGAGCGCTCTGTAAGGCGTTTCGAGCTCCGGATAATCTTTTGTCAGGCTTGCCATCGCGGTGGCGCTCGGGAAGGTATGCCGCCGCCAGCGCTGGAGCTCCGAATACGTTTTCTGAGCATCACCAAGCTTGATCGCTTGGGTTAGAGTTCCCAATTCGAATTGAGGTGGGGCTGGGCGCAGCGCGGGTTTTGCTTTCACCGGTTGCTTGAACCACGCTAAAAGCGTGAACAACCAGGCCACCAGCAGAATGATGGCAATCCAGATGGTCCATTGTAGCTGCTGTCTCAGCAGTAGAATCTCAGCATTATCAATGCTCGGTGGCTGGGTCACACTGGGCGTGCCCAAGGTCGGGGTGGTTTTCGGCGCGTTTCCAATGGCAAGGTTTATCCCCGGTAGTACAGCCGCTTCTTGCCGCCGATCTTCAGTATTCCACCAATAAACGGTGATATCTGGCAATGCGAGGGTGCCTGCCTCGGTCGGAACGATGCCAACTGTGACCACGGATTCAGCGGCCAGACCCTGCTCGCTCGCCAATTCTTCTACCACCGGCTGATCAATATACAGCCGTGCCCCGGCGGTGTCCTCAAAGCGAAGCTCCGGCAGCAAAGCGGCGGTGACACCGGCGCCTTTGAGGGTTACGACTCGATTGATTGGATCCCCAACCACCAAAGGCGAATCGGGCCGGTTTAGGACGGCGTCGATGGCGAGACTTTGGGCTGGCAGCCAACGCCTGCCTTGGAAACTCGCGGGCACGGGTAAGACGCTGAGGCTGTGGCCCGAAGACACGGCATTGACCCGTTCCCTAGATGAAAATAGACCGCCCCGACCCCGGGTGCCGACGAAGGTCTCGGGTGCCAAGTTTAACGGGCCACTTTGTTGCGGAAAAATGGCGTAGCGTTTTTCTAAAACGTAATACCGCCGATTGTTGACCACGGTTTCAAAGCGGCGTTCATTCTCAATAATCTCAACCATGGTGTTCGGCAAATCCGGTGCTGCTGGGAAATCGCCCGAAATCGAGTCGGCGTAGTACAGTCGAACGGTGTAGAGCAACTGCGCTTGGACGTAAACTTCCTCCCGATCCACTAGGGTTTCAAAGAACAGAATCTGCTCCATCTGGTTTCGCTCAGCTTGCGATTGTGCAACCACCCGGATCCCAATTGGATTGGTCCGCTCGGTGCCGACGGTCAAGGCCGGGACGAGTAGGTTACCCTGACGTTTCGGCCTCAGTGTGACCTGATAGTCGATGTAAGATCGGCTGGTCTGTCGACCGTTGATCAGCGAAATGGACGAATTTTGTTGGGACTGCTGATTAATAATCGTGAAGTCGCGCTCGAGCGCTTGGAAGTCCGGCTCGGTACTACCTTGGTCGGTGACTCGGATTGTCAGGGTTAATACATCAAATTCGCTGATCTGATTTTGATCAACGGTAGCTGTCACCGCCGAATGTAACAGGGGGCTAATGCTCAACAGCCAAATTAAGAGCGCTACGTGACCTCGTCGCATTACCAATTCCTCTCAAAATCTTGTCGCGTTATTTCGCCCTGACGGACCCGCTCTTCAAATTGTTGTTCAAATTTCCGTCTGAGCAAACCGCCGGGATCGTCGGGTACCCGTTTTAACCATTGTTCTAAGGCTTGCGCCTCCTCTGGATCCAAGGCTTCATCCGTTTCTTGTAGGGTCTCTTCACCTTCCTGAGCTTGATCTTCTTTGGCTTGCTCGGCGGCGGCCTGCTCGCGTTCCTCGGCTGATGGCTCGGAGGCATCAGCACTGTCGCTGTCCTGTTGGCTCTGCGCATCTTGCGATGGATCTTGCTCGTCGGATTCCTGGTTCTCTTCCCCTTGACTGCCGTCTTGCGGATTCTGCTCACTGCTTTCGCTT
The DNA here is from genome assembly GCA_029249645.1 of Pseudomonadales bacterium. Classification (GTDB taxonomy): domain Bacteria; phylum Pseudomonadota; class Gammaproteobacteria; order Pseudomonadales; family Azotimanducaceae; genus UBA9926. The sequence continues at coordinate 16,937 of JAQWWC010000226.1, read as the reverse complement.
TCGTCGGAGGCATCTTGCTCTTGTGATTGTTGCTCGAGGAGTTGCTCGATCAAGGCTTTATTAAAGGCCGCATCCTCATGTTCGGGGTCGCTGGCCAGCACTTGATCAAAGGTGGCGAGGGCGCCCTCCAAATCCCCCGAGCGGGCGAGGGCATTGCCCCGGTTGTAATCATTCTCAACCCCCGCGCTCGTGGCAAAATCCTGAGCAGCGGCCTCAAAGTCCTGATTTCGATAGTGGGCTGTAGCGCGCCAAGCAGGATCTTCAAACAGCGTTGCCGCAGTTTCGGGCGCATCGAGTTCCAGGGCGCTTGCCCCTTGTTGATCGCGCGTTTTCCAAAGGTCGGTCCAGAAATCGGCTGCCACAGCCTGATCCGCGGGCATCAAAATAATGAACGCGAGTCCCCATAACCAGCCGCGACGAAACCCAAGGATAGCAAGCGGGATCAAAATTAAAATGAGGTAAGGGCCGAGCTCCTCCCAGAGGTCGAAGTCGCGCTCGACGACGCGAAAGGAGTCATCCAGCCGGCTTGGCGGCTCGAGCCAGACGGATAAATCGTCGTTCAAAAGGTTTAGTTCTGTTAACGCCGCGCCACTGGTGTTGGCGAAACGACTAATGTCATCAAAGTTGACGGCGGGAATGACCAAGCTGCCCTGGGTGTCCTTCAAAAATTTGTCGCCCATCGATTGGGGCAATCTAATAGGCGCGCCGCTCTGAGTCCCCACAATCATTAGGGATAAGGGGTACTGATTGCTCAGGGCGCTTGCGGCACGCAGGGCTGCTTGGGGGTCCCGAACTTCATCGGTAATGACCAGAACGCGGCCTGTGGCCGCACCCGCAGAAACGAACAGGCTTCGCGCCAATGTTAACGCCGGCGCAAGTGCTGAGCCGGGCGCTGGCATCATCTCCGGGCCGAGGGTTGATAGCAGCGCAAGGATCGTCTTATTGTCATCCGTGAGCGGCGAGACCGCGTGTGCATCGCCCGCAAAGACGATTAGTCCGGTCGTGCCCTCTTTTCGAGCCATCAGCAGGTCGGTAATTTTACGTTTGGCGTTAATAAGCCGGCTTGGCGTGACATCCGAGGCATACATGGACCACGTTAAATCTAAGACGATAACCAAAGCATCTTCGCGCTCCAAAATCGGCTGGGGCATTTTCTGAGTGGTTGGGCCCGCAGCGGCAAGGATTGAGAGCACCCAGGCGAGCAGGAGGATCGGTAGTGGATTGACGCTCGGTTTCTTTGGCGGTTGAACGAGCAGAAAGGGCATGAGCTCCCGATCAATGGTGTCGGCCCAGGCAGTGGATCGTTCATAGCGCTTAAAGAGCAGTACCGCGATCATAATGGCGGGGATCAAGGCAAGCAGCCACTCCGGGCGGATGAAATGAAAGTTTGCGATCCAATTCATGAGGTCACCTCAGCATCATCCTTTGACGAGAATGCGCGTTCGGCTAAAGTGGTTTTGATTAGCCAAAACCCAGCGACGAATAAGCTCAAGATGATGGCGCTGCCCAGTGGCCAGAAAAAGAGCGATTTTTCGGGGCGATACGTTTCTTGATCAACCTCAATCGGCTCCAGCTCGTCGAGGGCGAGATAAATGCCTGCCAGCTCCTGCGTCGAGCGCGCTCTTTGGTAGATTCCGCCGGTAAGACCCGCAATTTCCGTTAGCGTCTCGGTATCGAGTTCTGCCGACGGGTTCACCGTGCGATTAAACAAAAGACCAGGGACTTCCATCTGGTCCGCGCCAAAACCAATGGTATAAATAGTGATGCCCTCTTGCGCTGCAAGTTTTGCGGCTTGGATGGGCGACACCTCGCCGACATTGTTGACGCCGTCGGTCAGGAGAATGAGCACGCGATTGGCAGCGGGCCGATCCAGCAGACGTTTCACTGACAAGCCGATGGCGTCGCCGATCGCGGTTTTTCCACCGGCAATACCGAGCGGCGTCTCTGTCAGCAAGGTGTTGATGGTATTGCGGTCGAAGGTAAGCGGCGCCTGCAAATAGGCTTGGCTGCCAAACAAAATCAGGCCTAAGCGATCGCCCCGCCTGCGCTCTACAAATTCACCAACCACGGCTTTTACGGCGGCAAGGCGGGTGACCATTTGGCCGTTTAAGCTCATGTCCTCTGTGCCCATCGAGCCCGAGATGTCCACGGCCAATAATAGATCTCGACCGCTGCTGGGCAGGGTGATTGGGTCTCCAACCCATTTAGGCTGACTCCCGGCTACAATAGTGGCCAGCCATAGCAGCAGCACGAAGCTTCGCCAAAGCAGTCGGCTAGACCGCGGTTCTAACTCGGCTGCTAAGCTTTTTAGACGATTGAAACTTGGTGTTCTCAGCGCCGCCTCTTGCCGATTGGCGCGCGGCAGCAGCCAGGCGAGCAGGGGCAGCGGTAACAGATAAAAAAACCAAGGCCAGCCAAACTCAATCATGCGACGGACTCGCTTTCTGCCGGTGTTACCACCTGGCTCGTCTGCGTATGATTTTCGAGCCACTCAGCGCAGAGTGCAAACAGTGCGGTGAGTTCAATGCCAGAGAGATCTTGGGTTCCCTCGTAGGGCCCATCGATCAGGAGCTCGCCCGGACCGAGCGAAAATCGACTCGTTTTGCTGGTTGCATCCAGAAACTGAGTCCAGGCCAGGCCGGTCAGTGCGGCAACCTCTGCTCGATTGAAGGCCGTGATTGCCACCCGTTTCATCAAGATTTGTAATGCGATGAGCGCACGCCTTGCGTCCTCATCTTTCGTGAACTCAGCGGCAATGGTTGTGAGTTCGCGCTGCGCAATTCGGCGATAAGCGTTGCTTTTGTAGCGCCGATAGAGCGCTCGCATGGACCAAAAAAGCCCGAATAAAACCAGTCCCGCAAGCAACCACCAACCCAGTGCGGGGGGCCAGTCGGCTACCGTTTGCGGAAGATGAATATCCCGAAGCTGTGCCAAAGGATCTTCATTCGCGGCGGCAGGCATGGCCCCCGGCAGGAAGCTAGGCGCGGCCGGCGCTGTGGTTATTGCTTGCGCTGAAGGCAGCATTAAAGCGAGCCTCTTTGATCAAAAAAATTCGGCAGATAATCATCGGGTTGCTCAAAGGCCGCGATTTGGATGAAGCGCCCTTGTACTTTCTGAAAAGCGCGCTGCACTTGGCGTTTTCGTGTTTCGAATTCCGCAGCGTGGCGCGATCTTGCTTGCCTTGATCGGGTATCGATCTCTTGAATCCCCGCTCCATCGGTGATGCTGTATCGCCCGGGCGCAGGTAATTCTCGATCGAGTGGGTCAATGATCTGGATGCCATAAAGATCGTTGTGCCGACCAAGTTGCTTGAGCCGGGTTTCGATATCAGCATCAAAGTTTGAAAAATCGCTGATGATAAAAATCAGACTGCCGTGTCGGCTGGTTCTTTGCGCTGCTTGAATCATGTCGGAAAATTGATTTTGCTGGCTGTTGCGCGTTGTTTTACCCAAGCTCTGATTGAACGAAAGGCTGTCGTGGATGAGCCTTAGAAGCGATTTTCGGCTTCGTCTTGGGCGGGTCTCAAGATGGGTTTGATCGTTAAACACGATGCCGCCAACCCGGTCGCCTTGGTCGAGGGCCGCCCAACCCAGAAGAGCGGCTAAGCGTATTGCAGCCACGGATTTAAACCGCACTTGAGAGCCAAAATAGAGACTCGGTCCTTGATCTAGTAAAATCAGAACGGGTCGTTCTCGTTCTTCCTGAAAGACCTTGGTATGCGTCTTGGAGGTTCTTGCGGTCACTTTCCAGTCGATGCTGCGGATGTCGTCTCCGGCTTGGTATAATCTGACTTCACTGAAATCCATCCCGCGGCCCTGATGCTTTGAGCGTAGTTGTCCGGTCATTGGGTTGGTGGCAGTTTGATTCCTCGGCAACGCCAAACGACGCGCGGTGTGGCGTAAGCCAATAAGGTCATCCAGAGCGGCATAGGCGCCAGTACCGGAAAGTGCCCGTGGAAGGTTACCTGCCTGCATTGGATTAAGCCGTCGCAACACGAGATAACAGGCGCTCGATTACGTCATCTGTTGTCACACCAGCCGCCTCCGCTTCAAAGCTCAAAACCAATCGGTGTCGCAAAGCGTCAAAGGCAACAGCCTGAACGTCGTCCGGTGTGACAAAATCTTTGCCTTGCAAGTAGGCATGGCTACGCGCGCAGATATCGAGGGCAATGGTGCCTCGAGGGGATGCGCCATATTCTAACCAATCAGCGAGTTCCGGGTCGACGTTCTTAGGGTTACGAGTCGCCATAACCAGTTCAACAATATAGTTTTCGACGACAGTTTCCATGTGTAAATCGAGCACTTCCTGACGAGCTGCAAATATTTGGGCCTGAGTGACAAGACGTTGCGCACCTTGCGCTGATTGCTGCTTTGCGCGCTGCTCATGGCGGACAATGCGCAAGATGCTATGCTCCGCATCGGCATCCGGGTAGTCGACCAAGACATGCATAAGGAATCGATCCAGTTGCGCTTCAGGTAGCGGATAGGTGCCCTCCTGCTCAATCGGGTTTTGGGTGGCCATTACAAGAAACAGCTCGGGCAGGGCCATGGTGTTGTTGCCATTACTGATTTGGCGTTCGCCCATGGCCTCAAGGAGTGCTGATTGAACCTTTGCCGGAGCTCGGTTTATTTCGTCGGCGAGCACCAAGTGATTGAAAATAGGCCCCTCTTGGAAGACGAAAGTACCCTCCTGAACGCGGTAGATCTCGGTGCCGGTTACGTCGGATGGTAGTAAATCCGGTGTAAATTGGATGCGTTGGAATGAGCCTTCAAGGCAATTTGCTAAGGTTTTAATGGCTTTTGTTTTTGCGAGTCCGGGCGCACCCTCGACCAGTAGATGGCCATCAGCCAGCAAGGCCATCAGCAATCGATCGACCAGGAGGCGTTGACCCACAATTTGTTCTGAAAGATGTTGTCTAAGAACTTGGATCGGTGCGAGATGATTCATAGCAGGTAACTCGTTTTAATGATTCTAAGGTGTGGTTGCTAAGGTTAACCTAAGCGGGATCTATAGACCGCATTGGATGTTAAATGTTCCGCTGGTTCTTTGCTTTTCCGGTAAACCAGAAGTTGGGGCCGACTATCGTGATTTCAAGCCGAAGCAGTTTGTTAGTACTTGAATGAAAAGACTCAGTGTGCCCTTTGGTGGACCGCTCGGTGGGCTTGACTTGGCAGGCTTTGCTTAAGGCGATAGAATTTTGGTTCACAGAGAATCTGGTGTCCGGTTCGTAATTCCGGCGCGAGGCGAGCTTTAGAAGCCAGGGATCGGCAACTATTCGGGGACTAAACGGTGGAATAGGTCTACGAGTGAAATGAGACGCGGTAAAAGGTGATTTTTTAGACAGCGGTTTAATCATTTTTTGCGTATTTTTGTGCAAATAAGAAAAATCAGGGAAGAGCTATGAGCAAACTAATCTGGAAACTAGCAGCACTGTCCATGCTGTTACCGTCAACTACCTTTGCCAGTGATGGACTCAATGGGGCGAACACCGCTTGGATCTTAACCGCCACGGCTTTGGTCCTTATGATGACGTTGCCAGGATTGTCTCTATTTTACGGAGGCTTGGTTCGGGTTAAAAATATTTTATCGATTCTGTTGCAGTGCTTTGCAGTGACCTGTGTTGCGTCGCTGCTGTGGCTATTTGTTGGTTATTCCATGGCCTTTTCCGAAGGCAATGGGTTCGTTGGCGGTTTTGACAACATTTTGATGGGGGCCGTGACGGAAGGCGCAATGGTTGGGGACATACCCGAATCGGTGTTTGCGATGTTCCAAATGACGTTCGCCATTATCACGCCCGCGCTGATCGTTGGTGGTTTTGCTGAGCGGATGCGGTTTTCGTCAATGCTGGTCTTTTCAGGGCTCTGGCTACTCGTCGTGTATGCGCCGATCACTCATTGGGTTTGGGGCGGTGGTTGGCTTTATGAGATGGGCCTCCTCGATTTCGCGGGCGGAACCGTCGTTCACGTGACCGCTGGGGTCGCCGCGGTCGTGGCTGCTATGGTCATGGGGCCGAGGCATGGTTTTCCGAATCAACCGATGCCGCCGCACAATATGACGATGACCATTACCGGCGCAGGATTGCTCTGGGTGGGTTGGTTTGGCTTTAACGCTGGTAGCGCTCTGGCCGCCAATGGCGATGCGGGTATGGCAATGCTCGTGACCCATGTTTCGGCCGCGGCGGGCGCGCTGACCTGGATGGCCTGTGAGTGGACAAAGTTTGGCCGCCCAAGCGCGCTGGGCGCGGTCACGGGTATGGTGGCAGGTCTTGGAACAATCACGCCGGCGTCGGGATATGTCGGCCCGGGGGGCGCACTCATTATTGGGATTTCGGCTGGATTTGTTTGCTACCACGCAACGGTCTTTTTGAAGCAGCGTTTAAAAATTGATGACTCACTCGATGTGTTTCCGGTGCACGGTGTAGGCGGCGCTCTAGGGACTTTGCTTGCAGCGGTGTTTGCCAGCGCTGGGCTCGGCGTCTTTAGTGGGCAGGGGCTTGCTGAGGGCATGACCATAGCCAGTCAATTTCAAGTTCAGTTAATCGGTGTGCTTGCCAGCGGCCTCTATACTGCCCTTGTGACCTTTATTTTACTCAAGCTGATTGACAGGATGCTGGGTCTTCGTGTGTCTCAAGACGAGGAAACCGAAGGTTTGGATTTAACGCAACACAATGAGCGTGGCTACGATTTATAACGCTTTAGGCGCGTCAAAGGCCCGACGGCAGTCGCCGGGCCAAGCTTGGCCGTGTGGTGCTAAAAAGCAGTAGTTTGGTGGGTGCGTGAAGCGCCGTCCGTTGAGAGGGCAATCACCCCCGGGCGTGGGCACGCTCAATCAGATGCACCAAAAGTTGATCAAATGCATACCCTTGGCCGCGCGCGCCATCCGGATACAGGCTCGTAGGGGTCATGCCTGGCAGGGTGTTCACTTCAAGCAAGACAAAACTGTCGTCCGCCATCACAATAAAATCTGCTCTTGATAGGTCTCGGCAACCGAGGCATTGGTGTGCGGTAATCGCCGTAGCACGCAGTTGCGCACTCAGTGCCGGTGAAATATCTGCGGGCATAATATGATCACTCGCGCCCTGGGTGTAGCGATGATGAAAGTCATACCAGCTGTTCTCAGGGGTTATGATTTCGATCACAGGAAACGCATCTAGGCGATCTGGGTGCTCTAAAATACCAACCGTCATTTCTCGACCGTGGATGCGTTTCTCGATTAAGAGTTGGTCGTCATATTCGAAGGCCAAAGCCACGGCAGTAGCGAGGGCTTCTGCATCGGAAACGCGGGTGACGCCAAGGGCGCTTCCCTGGCGGACTGGTTTCACAACGAGTTGCACCCCGAGCGTCAGCATGAGTTCCGTTAATTGGGCTGGCTTGAACGTTTGCCGACTTAAGGTGCCGTGCTGAGCAAGCGGAACCTCGGTATTGGACAATAAACCTTTGGCGGCAATCTTATCCATTGCTACCGCGCTACCGTGGACGTCGGAGCCGACATAGGGGATTCCCAATATCTCGAGTAGCCCTTGAACCGTGCCGTCTTCTCCGGGTGGGCCATGCAGAACGGGGAAGACAATATCGGGCTGAAACGCCTGCAGTGCGGTTACAACCGACGCATTCAATTCTATATTGACGAGGCTCGGATAATGCGGTGCTAGTGCTGCCAAAACACTTTCGGCGCTAACTCTTGAGACGCTTGCCTCTTGAGACGCGCCGCCACTTAGTAGGGCGACCTTCAGGTGTCGTGTTGGCGTTATGGACATCCGGCCCTCGCGTATGCCACTTCGGTGCAGACAATTTTTCCAGATCGCGCTTGCCTACAAGCCTCAGGCGCCGAGTTTGCGGCCGTTAAAATAAACAGTTGGCGGCCATTTTCGCCGCCCAACATACAAGCGAAGGCTTGATCTTCTACCTTGATTCGATCCGTTACCTCACCGCCTGCTATGACGCGTAAGCATTCTTGGCTTGTCGGCGAGGCGACCCAGATTCCGCCAGCGGCATCTAGACAAATACCATCGGGTACCGCGCCTTCAAGCTGCGCCCAGGTTCTTCGGTTTGAGAGTTGACCACTGGGCGCAATATCGAAAGCGGTAAGGCAGGCGGCAAAGGTCTCAGCAACGATCAAGGTGCCGCCGTCGGGCGTGATGACACTGCCATTTGGGAAAAATAGATCGTGTGCGGCGACTTCTGCTTGGTGTTGCCCCCGAACTAAAATCAATTCAGTAGTGGTCATGGTATCGCCTGCATGCAGGTCGAACCCGAAATTGCCTACCCAACAGCGACCGAGCGCGTCGACAACCATATCGTTGCAGTCGTGTTTCGCCAGCGATGACAGGTCACACCAAACCTCGAGGCCATTCTTGTTCTGAACCAAAATTGCCCGATCACGCATGGACACGACGAGTAAACGACCATCTGGTAACCAGCCCAGTCCTGATGGCTGCTCGGGCACTTCGGCAACCACAGTTTTGACGCCATCGGCATCAATCCGGCACACCACGTGGTCGTGCATATCAGAAAACCAAAGCGCCCCTTCATGCCAGCGCGGTCCTTCGGCAAAGCACAGATCGGCAGTGATTGTTTTCAGCGGCATATGTGAATCCTTAAAGCGATCTAAGAAGATTATCATTTACCCGCATCGGGTCCCAGCACAAACCAAGGCCAGGGCCGTATTGCGGCAAGGGCCGCGTATGGCGTTGCTCAAAGCTCTAATTGCGTGTTGTTCGTGGAGGCTCGAGGTTTACTACGTTTTGCGTTTTTGACGTGCCTTGGTCCTGCGTCGTTAAGGCAAAGCCTCTGTCAGAAAAGCCTTGAGCATGACTTCATTAAATGGCCAGCCGAGTTCCTCTAATGAACCCATCCGAGTGACCACAGGAATGCGGATGCCGTAGCGTTCAATGAGTTCGTCTGATTCGGCTATTTCGACGGCCTCGATGGATAGATCCAGTTCAGCATGCAACCCATTTAAGAGCGCTAACGCTTGTTCACAGAGGTGACAGCCGAGGGTCGTGTAAAGTTGAACGGTAATCATAGTTTAAAAAACGCCTGAGCAGTCTGGGTTGTTTCAGCCGCAATTTGCGCCGCGGGCTTGTCTAGAAGTGCCGCAACGAATCGACAAATCTCAACCAAATGCGCCGGCTCACATCGGCGATGTTTTGGCTTGGGTTTTAGGGTTCTGGGCAGCAGGTAGGGCGCATCTGTTTCGATCATTAAGCGATTGCTGGGGATGTCACGGATGAGGCTGTGCAAGTGGCTGCCCCGGCGTTCATCGCAAATCCAGCCGGTGATGCCAATATGACAATCGAGGTCAAGGTATCGCGACAGGGTTTGAGCACTTCCGGTAAAGCAATGGACAACGACAGAGTCGATCTGGTCACGATATTTCGTGAGGATTGTGGTGAAGTCATCGGCGGCATCTCGCTCGTGAAGAAACAATGGTTTCCCCAGTTCTGCGGCTAGGGCTAATTGGGCCTCGAAGGCCTTACGCTGCTGATCCCTAGGCGTGAAATCTCGAAAATAATCGAGCCCGGTTTCGCCGATGGCAACGACGCGTTCCTGGCCTGCAAGCGCTTTGAGCGTCTGAAGCGTGTCCTCATTAATCTCCTCGGCATGGTGAGGGTGAACGCCCACCGTGGCAAAAAATTCCTCGAACTGTTCGGATAACGCAACCGCCTGTTTCGAGCCTTCGAGACTGGCGCCTGTCACGGCCATTTGCAGCACACCCGCCTCTTTGGCTCGGTCGAGCACGGTGCAGAGGTCATCTTTGAAGTCACTGTGGGTAAGGTTTGCGCCAATATCAAAAAACATTATTTTTAGCCTTGGGGTGTGAGGGCATCATTCAACGTCAAGCCTTCGGGCTGCGACGTTTTGGTAAATACCGCGGGTCCTATCGGTAAGGAATCATTCGGGCTGAACTGTTCAATTTCGTATGGATACAGGAGTGGCTCGGGTAGGCCGTTCAGCTGAGCGTAAATGGCAGCATACAGCAGGACGGCCTTCACGTAAGCGCGAGTCTCAGCGAACGGAATACTCTCGATAAAGGCATCAACGGGTTGTGGATTGGCGTACCATTTCTTCGCTCTGCTGGGTCCGGCGTTGTAGGCTGCCAGGGCTAAAATTCGGTTATCGTCGAAGCGCTGTAAGAGCTGACCTAGGTACGCTGTGCCGAGTTTAATATTGGTATCAGCTTGGGTCAGAACTAAATTCGTTGGGTCATCTAAGTCTATCGACTTCGCAACGCTTCGCGCCGTGCGAGGCATGAGTTGCATCAAACCTTCGGCGCCCACTGGCGAGCGTGCCTCTGTCCAGAAACCACTTTCACGGCGGGCGACTGCCATAGCAAGGGTTACCGGCACGCCTCGGGTGCGGGCGGCTTCTGTAAAGCGCTCGGCGTAAGGTCGTGGGAAGCGCTCGAGGACCTCATCCCAAGCTTGCGCCTGAGCGAGTGTTGCAATCGCCATGTCATGCCATTGCCACTGGCTAGCGAGTGCTGCTGCAATGCGGAGTTCGGTGTTTGAAAAGGGTTTAATCAGTTGAAACCATTCTCGACGAGCCTCAAGGGTCTCACCCAATGCTCTTAGCTCGTAAATTCTCTGGGCGGTTGGGGCGGCCGCGAGATCGAGCAGTTTCTCTGGTGCGATGGTGGTGCTTTGATCTGCCAAGCTGCCAGGGATGCCGAGCCATTGGGCGGCGAGGTGCCCGTAATAGTCGCGTTCGGTTGCTAGGCGCTCAAAACGCATCCGCGCGGAGTCCTGGGCACCGCTGCTGGGGTTGCTAAGATCAGCTCGGGCTTGCCAATATTGCCACCGCAAGCTGCCTCGAGCGGATTCAGGCAATTGGTTAAGACGTGTCGACAAGGCGTTGAACTGTCCGGCTTTGATCAGCTGGATTAGGCTAGCCTCGATTAAATCCGGGTTGGTTCTCAGCGCGGCTGGAATCGAGGCATCGTCGAGTGCCAAATTGTCTTCCCGGATCAATCGTAAGGCGGCGGCGTAATTATATTCGAGGGCTTGGGTGGGCTCCAGGCGCCCCGACTCTTTCAGGTCAGCAATGAGACGCAAGGCCTCACCCGGGCGCTTTTTAATGAACGTCTTCAGTGCTGAGTCGGCCAGGGCTCGCTGTTCCGGATCCTTGAAATCAACGGTTTTATAGCGGTCCATGCGGGTTGGCCGCTGTCTTAATCGGGTCAATTGGCGTACTAACCTGCGCTGGTCTTCGGAGAGGGTTCGCTCAAGATAGGCGGCTAGTCGATCTTCGCCCGCGAGAATCGCCAGTTCATAACGCTGCCAGGCCAGAGTCCTTGTCAAGCCACCTGCTCGACGCCAGCGACTAAAGGCTTTATCGCATCCCTTTGGTTGCGAGCGACCGTACAGCCAGAGGGTCTGTGTCGTGGCCATGGCTTCTTGAGTCCGTTCGAGGGTCCAGAGCGCACTGGCTCTGAAACATTGGTTTTCAACATCGCCGTCATCAGTTCGGTGGAACTGTAAAAAGCTCTTCGAGCGGTTTTGGTCTCGTCGATACTGCGCGAAAGCGCGACGGAGCTGCGTGCTGATTGGGGAGTTGGGGTGATTTTCAATGAAGGCTTGAACCGCCTCGTCCGATGAATAGGGTCTAGCTAACAGGGCTTCATATTCTATGTAGCTTCGTAAAGGGTAATCGCTAAGGGTTTCGAGCAGTGGTTTAAGCGCGCTGAGCTTACCGCGGCGGGCCACTCGTCTCGCCTCTAGAAACACCGCGCGCTGTCGAAAGCGTTGCATTTCGATCCCGAAGGTGACGGCGGCTTGCCGGGGTGGATTGGCATGAGTGGTTAGACTGATGCTTGAGACGAGGGTGAGGGCAATCAGCCAGCAAATATACAGCTTACGGAGCATAACGGGTCGCACTAGGTTGATCGAGCCTGCTGGCGGGTTTTAATCGCCCACCCGCACGGCCAATACGTCACAGGGTGAGCCTTGCAGGACGCCGTTGGCGGTTGAACCAAGCAGCAAGGCCAAGCCGTGGCGACCGTGGCTGCCAACGACGATGAGATCAATGCTAAGTTCTTCCGCGAGACTGTGGATTTCAGTCTCAGGTCGCCCGTACACCAAATGGCGGTTTTCGCTTGGGATATCCAAGGTTTGCGCGAATTCATCGAGTTGAATTTTAGCAGTCTCTTGTAATTGGTCTTGGATGGTAGAAAGGTCCATCGGCACATCCCCGCCATAAGCAAGGCTCAAGGGTTCGATGACGTGGGTGCAACTCAACTTCGCACCGAAGGCTGTACGGAGCGAACAAGCCTTTTGGGCCACGCTTCGGGCATCTTCCGTGAGATCTACAGCGATCAGAATGTGTTTAAATGCGGCTTGCATACTGAGTTCTCGCATAGACTTTAGGGAAACTTACCCGACTCCGTAGCAGCATACAATAGATGGATGTCCGATGAATTGGCTGTCAAAAAATGAGCTCAAGTAGGAGGAGGCGGATATGGTTTACCTGTTCATTGGATTGGTGTTGCTGATGCTCATCGCGCCGATTGTGTCGATTCTTCCGGGTAAATCCCAAAAGCAGATTATGGCCGTTCGACGTGCTGCCATGGCCAGGGGGATTTCAGTTGAGTTGACAACGATCGATGACCCCAATCCGAATCAAGATAAGTATCGCACCAGTACGGGGCGAGCATTGCCTGCAAAACTTCAGATAGCGGCCTACAAAGGACTTAGCCGTCTGAATTCAAGCTCTGCTTCGCTCGCGGCCTTTCAAGTTCAAAGGACGCCCGGACAGAATCCTTTAGGCCCGGATGCGTTTCACAGTATAACGGATGCGTCATTGTCTGCGCCGTGCCGTGCGTTTCTCGGGCAGTACGCGGCGGCGCTACCGCCGACGGTCCACCAGATTATTTGGGATGGACGGCAGCTTAACGTTTATTGGGTTGAACAGCCGGATCACCAAATGGGAGAAAAAATCTTTACGTTTATTGAAGAGGGCCTACAATGGCTCGCGGAGTTCTCATCGATTTCTAAGGCTGATTGAGCGGGTAAGGGTTGACAAGTTGGTTGCTCAGCGGGTGTAGTAAAAAGGAAATGCTGCTAGAGATGGCGATCAAAACGACTGTTTAGCGGGTTTTAATCGCGTTTACAGGCTGGATGAGTTGGCTCAACGTTGGGATCTTTGGATGGTCGAATGAAAGGGTTCCGGTAAAACGAGTTTGGTTTCTACGCGTATCAGCTTGTGAAAGTTGCGCATTAGTTTTGGATTAAGAGTCGTTAGGTGGTAATTGATAGTCGTTGACGCGGCGCCTTAAGGGACCGGTCATTGGTCAGTGAGCCGGTCAACATGAAGGATGCGGCATCGCAGATAAGACAGTAAATATTAGGGATCGGCTCTGAGAGCTTAGGCTAGATCGCCACTGGATGGCAGTATCAAGACGCACCGATTCACAGGTGTAGGGCAGGCCGCCAGGATGGCGCGTTTGGAAGCATGGTTAAATGGTTGTGTCACTGATGGTGGCGCGCATAAAGTGGTTATTTCATGGCAAAAGCACTCGTAATCGTCGAGTCGCCGGCAAAGGCGAAGACCATTAATAAGTATCTCGGAAACGACTTTATCGTGAAGTCGAGCGTCGGGCATATCAGAGATTTACCAGTCAGTGGCCAGGGTACTGTTGTAGACCCGAAGGCGCGAGCCGCAGAGGCGGCAAAGACCCGAAAGTTATCGCCTGAGAAAAAGGTCGCACACAAAAAGGCTAAGGCCCGCCAGCAATTGATTAAACGGATGGGGATTGATCCGGACAACGACTGGAAAGCGAACTATCAAATCTTGCCAGGTAAAGAAAAGGTGGTGAGCGAGCTTCAGAAGTTGGCGAAAACGGCAGATGAGATTTATCTTGCAACAGATATGGACCGAGAGGGCGAGGCCATTGCCTGGCACTTAAAAGAAGCGATTGGTGGCGATCCTGATCGGTATAAGCGGGTTGTGTTTAACGAAATTACGGAAAAGGCCATTCAAGCGGCATTTGAGCAACCGGGTGAAATTGATATCGATCGCGTGAATGCGCAACAAGCGCGCCGCTTCCTTGATCGGGTGGTTGGCTACATGGTGAGCCCTCTGCTGTGGAGTAAGATCGCACGGGGCTTATCAGCCGGGCGCGTTCAGTCGGTTGCTGTAAAGTTGCTGGTGGAGCGTGAGCGCGAAATCAGGGCTTTTATCCCAGAAGAGTACTGGGATCTTTTTGCCAGTTTAGAAAATCCAGAAGGTGCGGCCAAGTTCCAGGTTGTACGCAATCAGGGAGCACCATTTAAGCCAACAAACCGGCAAGCGGTCGATGCGGTAATGGATGTTTTGAATGCGGGCGCTTTTGAGGTTGCAGCACGCGAGGATAAGCCGACCCAAACGCGGCCTAACGCGCCATTTATTACTTCAACATTGCAACAAGCTGCGAGCACGCGCTTGGGTTTCGGCGTGAAGAAAACCATGATGATGGCTCAGCGGCTTTATGAAGCGGGTTACATCACTTACATGCGCACAGACTCGACGAACTTGAGCAGTGATGCAATTGAGAATTGTCGAGCGTTGATTGAACGAGACTACGGTGAAGCTTATTTACCGGCGGAACCGCGGCGCTATAGCAGTAAAGATGGCGCGCAGGAGGCTCATGAGGCGATTCGACCCTCAGATGTTCGGATCAAAGCAACCTTGCTGAACAACATGGAGCGCGATGCTGAACGGCTCTATGAGATGATCTGGCGGCAGTTCGTCGCGTGTCAAATGCCGAATGCCGACTATCTATCGACGGCTGTGACGGTTAATCGGGGCGACGTTGAGCTTCGCGTACGCGGTCGAATTCTTCGATTTGACGGCTATACCCGGGTCCAGGCCTCGGCCGGCAAAAAGGACGAAGAGCCGGCGTTACCCGAATTTAAAATCGGTCAGAAGCTGACCTTGCTCAACCTGGATCCAATCCAGCATTTTACAAAACCAACGGCTCGCTTTGGTGAAGCATCCCTGGTTCGTGAGCTCGAAAAGCGTGGTATTGGAAGGCCCTCCACCTATGCTTCGATTATTACCACCATCCAAGATCGAGGATATGTGTCCTTGCGCAACAAGCGCTTTTACGCTGAAAAAATTGGTGAGCTGGTGACCGACCGTTTGAATGAAAACTTTACCAACTTATTGGATTTTGGATTCACAGCCAATCTTGAGGATGCGCTGGACCAAGTATCGAGTGGTGATCAAAACTGGAAAGAGACGCTGAACAATTTCTATTCAGATTTTTCAGAAAAACTAGAAAAAGCCTCTGACCAAGACGACGGCATGCGATCAAATCAGCCGTCTATTATTGGTAAGCCTTGCCCGCTTTGTGAGCGGCCTATGAATGTCCGGACGGCGAGTACGGGTGTGTTTTTAGGGTGCTCGGGTTACGACCTGCCGCCGAAGGAGCGTTGCAAACAGACGATTAATTTGATCCCGGGTGATGAGGTGGTGAGTGCAACCGGCGATGATGAAGAAGAGTCCAGGATCTTGCTGAAGAAGCGCCGCTGTCAAGTATGCCAGACCGCCATGACCGAATATTTGATCGACAAAAACACGAAGCTCTATCTGTGCGGCAACAATCCAGATTGCAGTACCTTCGAGTTTGAGACTGGCGAATACAAAATTCGCGGTTATGAGGGTCCGACTGTCGAGTGTGATAAGTGCGGTGCTGAAATGCAGCTTAAAACCGGACGTTTTGGCAAATATTTTGGCTGCACCGGCGAAGACTGCAAAAACACGCGAAAACTTCTGCGCAATGGCGAAGCGGCGCCCCCCAAGATGGATCCAGTTGCGATGCCAGAACTGGCGTGTGAAAAAGTGGAAGACCATTATTTACTGCGCGATGGCGCCGCGGGTTTGTTTCTTGCCGCCAGCCAGTTTCCCAAAAACCGCGAAACCCGAGCGCCGTATTTAGATGAGCTTTTGCCGCATCAAAATGAAATCGATCCGAAGTATCAATTCCTGATGCGGGCGCCAGTTAAGGATCCCGACGACCGCCGAGCCCTAGTGAAGTTTGGCAGGCAGACCAAAGAACATTATTTAGCGACCGAAATTGAAAAGGGAAAAGCCTCGGGTTGGCGAGCGGACTTCGATGAGTCCAAAGGCGTTTGGGTCGAAACCCTTGCGCCGACGCCTCAGAAAGCAAAGCCCGCCAAGAAAAAGGCGGCGGTGAAGAAAAAAGCGGCCGCAAAAAAGAAGGTGGCTGCCAAGAAAAAGGCGCCCGCCAAGCCAAAAGTGACTGATTAGGGCCCTAAAGGCTAATAACCAAGGACAAAACCTCAGGCGTGAATGTCCGGGCGCTTTTGTGTCGGGTCATCATAAGCGCTTTTAAAGCGCGGATTACAGACTGGTATTCGGTTTAGCTGCCGCTTTGTTACTTCCTTAACAAAAATCCAGAGATGGCTTTTCCAGACTAAAAAACCAAGCGTCTTACCTAAAGGTCGGGTCAGGCCTGTAGTGCCCGAGCGTAAGCAAATCGAGGGTTTAATATTAGACGAGTACTCGACCCAAGCGGGAAACTTTCTGGAGGGTTTTTCGGAAGTTTGTTGTCACGTCATCATGGCAAAAATACGCAGTTCTGCCTGTATCAGTGCGATGGTCATTTCAATGTTTTGAGGAGACGGAAAAGGCAACCCTAATTGCTTTTGGTTGACATTTAATCATCATCAACGGTGGCCTGCGCAACCTTGGAACATCGACAATTCTGAGCGCATCAAGAGAACAGGCAGGAACCTCGGCTATTTTCTCAATATTTCGCGACCTTTTTACTATCCCAGCGGTAGATCTAGTTTTAAGGCATTCATTTGAATTTTAATTAGGAAAAGGTCATGGAAGGTTTGATCGAACTTTTAGTGCCCATCGCTGCCGTGATGGGTGTATTTGGCATGCCGGTATTTATTGGCTGGATGGCACGCCATTTTAGTAACAAGAAAAAGG
>JAQWWC010000225.1 GCA_029249645.1 Pseudomonadales bacterium | reverse complement strand
AAATAGCCGTCGGAGGACAACCTAAGCCGCGTGCAGCTGGTGCAAAAAGGCTCGCTTTCATTGGCGATAATCCCAAAGTGTCCCTTTCCTGGCACTTTGTACCGGACGGCCGTTGAGTCAAACGGCGCATCGGTGCGTTCGAAATCGTATTGCGTACCAATTTCATCCAGCAGGTGTTGCATCGAGAGGAATTCGCTTTGGTAGACCGAGTCTTGATTGAGGTGGCCCATGCGCATGAGTTCGATATACCGCAATTCGATCCCGCGTTCTAAGCAGTAGTCGAGCAATGGCAGGATATCTTGTTGATTACTCTGCCGCATTGGCACCATATTGATTTTAATAGCAATGCCGAGCTCGAGCATCCGCTCGATGCCCTTGAGCACGGTTTCAAGATCCCCGCCGCGCGCAATTTGTTTAAACCTTAGCGGATTCAATGTGTCGAGACTGATATTCAACCGCTTAATGCCGCTTTCAACGATCACGGCTTCTTTGGCGAGTAAGAGCTGCCCGTTGGTCGTTAGGCTAAAGTCCGTTAACGGTAACTGGGCGACGCCCAGTAAAAAGGCCTCGAATTTTGGGGTGACCAGCGGGTCTCCACCAGTCATGCGCAGTTTTTCAAAGCCCGTCGCCGCCTGAATTAACTGGGTAATCTTGAGTAAATCCGTTGCAGATAGCTCGTTTTGGGCCTTCATCAACCGTTTGCCATTCGGCACGCAATAGGTGCACGCGTAGTTGCAGGCAGCGGTTAGGCTGACCCGTAGGTTGTTAAAACGACGCCCTAATTTGTCAACGATCATGCAGTCTTTCTGTCCCCAAGCTCGGGCAGCAGTATGGCATGTCTGCGCGGGGCTGAGAAGCCAATGCGTTGGTCGGCGAAGATGCGCTAAACTGCCAGTTCAAAATTTTTGGGACGTACAATGGCCTGGCTTTCCAACCTCATTACCCGGTTTTTGAACACGGAGCGTTCAAGGCAAGATTTGCCCCATTGCGATCTAGATGCCTTAACCAGAGCCGCCCATTCGGGTGATGTCATTCTTTTGGAGGGCATGTCGCGAGTGAGCGATGTCATTCGCTGGGTGACGCTATCGCCTTGGACGCATGCGGCCTTATTTATTGGCCCCCTAAACCAACTGGCCAACCCCATACTACGTGAAGCGGTTCAGGCCCACTACAGTGGCCCAGCGGATGAACCCCTTTTGATTGAGAGTTTCCTCGGTCGCGGGACGATCGTGCAGCCATTGAGCCTTTATAAAGGCCAGCATTTACGCCTGGCTCGGCCACGTGCCTTGAAGGCGCCAGATGCCGATCGGGTTGTGGAATATGCGATTTCTCGGATTGGTGCAGCCTATGATGTGCGTCAAATTTTCGATTTACTGCGATTTTTATTTCCTTGGTTTATTCTGCCGAGACGATGGCGGTCAAGTTTATTTCAATTGAATTCGGGCAAGAGCACAGCCACGGTCTGTTCAACGATGATTGCCGAGGCCTTTGGTCAAGTTCAGTTTCCGATCCTGCCGTTGGTACTGCGTCAAAGTGATGGTAGCGCAAGGTTTTATCGTCGCAACCCAAAGTTGTGCACCCCGAGCGACTTCGACTATTCGCCTTACTTTGACATTATTAAATACCCGCTCACCGGAAATTTCAGTGGGACTCGTTACGATCAAATTGACTGGCACTCTATGACAGAACTAACGCCGCAGCAGCAAGGTCTTTATGTTGATCAAGCGTTTACTGCGTCTCAGCATGATATCCAGCACGCTGATTAATGCTATCTGGCAATAAGATTGGCTTTTTATCCCTGTTCATGCCGCGCCTATGTCGGGAACAACCCTTTTGCGGATTGCTCTATCAGCGAGCGGCAGGTTGCTTGAATGCTCGCGAAAGGGTTGCATCCGATGAATTTACTCTTAGCCAATAGCGGACAAGCAATCGCTGTACCGGCTGAGAGCGCCCGGCAAGGCGACCGGCGGGATCACGTCGGACCATGACCGTTGGCCGCCCGACTCAGCAAGGCGCTCGAAGTAATCGCCAGGATGAGGCCGTCAATTAATGAAGAACGAACTGCCCGCGCAACGGTCAGTTTTAGGCCTTGTGATTAAATTGCATCGACAATTGCTTGCCGGAGTGATTGCATAAATTGGTGCGTCCAGAAGACTTGATTGGAGCCTTTGACCATCACGGTGTCGCCTTCCGACAGACTCGCAACGAAGTCGGCGAGATCGATATCCTGACAATGATCGACCTGCCTGACCGCCATAGCCAATGCGGGCGATCGGAACAAGGGCCCCACCGCAAGACAGGTATCGAACGCTTTTCCGAGCGCCAAAACCCGTTCATGCGCCGACGGAGAAAGGTCACCGAGTTCATGCATTTCACCTAAAATCACGTGGCAGCGACCAGAGCCTCTCGTTGACAGTGCCTTGAGCGCAAACGCCATGCTCTCGGGATTAGCATTATAGCTTTCGTTAATTAACGTGATGCCGCCAACACGCTCAGCGTTACCGCGGCCGATGGGCACTGGCGCCGAGGCTAATCGGCTGATCGCTGTCTGGATATCGAGCCCCAGGGCTTGGATTACTGCCAGGCAGGCAGCGGCAGTTGGTATCAAATGGGTGCCAAGCGCGGGCATCTCAATCGTGTAGCGCTGCATGCCAACCGTGATTGCGGCTTGCGCGCCGACTATATGTTCCCATTGAATATCGGCTGAAGGCGCTGTTCCAAAGGTGCTACGAGGCCCAGAGACTGAATCCGACAGAGCGCTCTGCAGTATGAGCTGTCCACTGGACGTTAAGCCCGATCGAAGACTGAGCTTTTCCTGAACCAGCGCATCAAAGCTTGCAAAGTGTCCGATGTGCACGGGCAATACGTTTAGGACGACCGCGATGGTTGGCGCGATCAGGTCAGATAATGGTTGGATCTCGCCTGGATGATTGGTGCCGACTTCAAAGACGCCGTATTGAGTGTCTGCGGGCATCCGGGCAAGCGATAGTGGCACACCTAGGTGATTATTGAAGCTGCCTTCGGAGCCGTGGGTGTGATCAAAACCCATTAAGATATGCTGCAGCCAGGTCCTGAGGGTGGTTTTGCCGCTGCTGCCGGTAATGGCGATGATTGCGGCATCATTAGATATTCGGCGGCGCGCCTCGACCGCGAGTGTTATCAGCGACTGCTGGGTGTCTGAGACTGGTAGAACTTGTGGGTGGGTCGCCTGTTGGGCCGATAATGCAAGGCCGGCGCCTGAGGTCAAGGCAGCATCGATAAACTGATGCCCATCGCGCTCTGAGATGGGTGGCGCCAGCGGAATAAACAAGTCGCCTTTTTGGGTTTGCCGGGAATCGATTTGGATCCCCGTAATGCCGGCGCTGCTATCCGGTGCTCGCCAGTTCGGGTCTTGCGCCAGTAACCGGGCGAGGTCTTGGGTTTGCCAGAGCATGGCCGGTTTCCTTGAAAGCAATGTCGGGGTAATCCGATGTCGGTAGGCCATGTTAAACTGACCAGACCATTCTGTCATGGCTTCACCTGAGGAAGCGCTTGACCACATTGGTTTTAATTAACGACAGCAATAAGGATTTGATGCGTTGATGCTCGATGTCGCCTTAATTATTTTTGATTGCGATGGGGTTTTAGTGGATTCTGAACCGCTCGCCCATGCGCTGTTAACGCGTGCCTTGCGCCCCTATACTGGCAATGCCGAATCACTTTCGGCCGCCTGCACTGGCCGGTCCTATCCAGATACCCAAAGATTCATAAACACCCGCGTCGATGTGCCCCTGCCGTCCGACTTTTGGGGTGCCTTGCAGGCCGCAACGCTGAAATCGTTAGCTACGGATCTGCGCCCCGATCCAGAACTCAGAGCGTTATTAGCGGGACTGCAACAGCCCTTCTGCGTCGCCTCTAGTGGGGCTCATGACAAAATCAGGTTGAGCCTTCGAGCAGCAAATCTTCTGGATCTGTTTGAGGGCCAGATTTTTAGTGCTGAGGATGTAGCCCGCGGTAAGCCGGCGCCTGACGTGTTTTTATTGGCAGCCGAACGCAATCTAGTGGATCCCTCGCAGTGCTTGGTGATCGAGGACTCCGGGCCGGGTGTTGCGGCGGGTCAGGCTGCTGGCATGACCACTTTGCAGTACTTGCCTGGGGACGACGGCAAGCAGGAATACCAAATTCAACAGCTCAGTGAGCTGCTGCAATGGCTGTGATCTTGTTTGATCTGGTGGGCTTATAATAGCTGGGACGACGCCCTTCCCTTCAAATCAGTTTGTCGGATCCCGCAGTAAAAAAAGCGCCTTCATTGAGCCTGTCGCTCGAGTTTGATGGCTCTAGTTGCGCCAAAAACGAACTGCGAAAGCGCTTGAGACAACGCGAACATGATTTGAAACCTCAACCGACGATGGTCTTAATGTGTCGCGCGCCCATTCAGCGGCTTTGAACAGGCCGCGTGTCTTTCTGACAAGCCGGCTGCCAGTATAGGTCTAACCCTTTCGGCAGACTGCCCTGCCCGGCTGCCGCCCAGTCGATAAACTCGTTTTCTCAAATCAAGAGCTGCCAATGCAGCTCGTGATTGCCTTAATCGGTCCCTGCAGTCAGCTCATGGATGATCTGAAAGTAATCTTCGATCCGTTTGAGGTGGCCGTCGACGTTGGTGGGTTCCGCATTATGGGTGGCAAACGCCATATGGGTCGCACCCAGGTTCTGCCATTTTTGAAAGTGTCCGGCCCAACGCTCGGGTGACCCGCCCGCGAACTGTGCTTGCGCCTGAATACCGAAAGTTTCCCAAGGCAAACCAAGGCTAGTCCGAGTGTCTCTGAGGTAGGCAATGGCGTCGGCCGCGGCTTGGTTAGCGCCCATGAGCGGCATCCATCCGTCGCCGTGATGCGCGCAACGCGTGAGCAGCCTCTTTGCGCTACCGCCAAACCAAATTGGGATATCTTGACTGGGTCTTGGGTTGATACCAGCGGCATCGACTGTGTGGAAGGCCCCGTCAAAGCTAAAAACATCTTCCTGCCAAAGCTTCCTTAAAAGTTCAACTTGCTCTGCCTGCCGATTACCCCTATTTTCAAAGGGTACTCCGAGGGCTTCGTACTCGATTTTATTCCAACCAGTGCCAATGCCGAGTCGAAAGCGGTTGTCTGACAGAATCTGTAACTCCGCCGCTTGTTTAGCGACCAGAGCGGTTTGGCGTTGCGGCAGGATCATGACGGTTGTGACCAGCTCGATCGATTGGGTTACCCCGGCGACAAAGCTTAAAAACGTCAGGGGTTCATGGAAGGCAACTCGACTGTCGTACATGCCGCGCCAGCCGCCGGGCCGGTTAGCGTCAGCGCCGAGTACATGGTCATAAACCAAGAGGTGCTGCGCGCCTAGCGCTTCGATTCCTTGCGCATACGCGCGAATTGCGCCAGCGTCGTTGCCAATTTCATTGTGTGGCAGAACTACCCCTAGTTTCATATTGCAGCTCGCAGGATTTGGTGACATCAGAGTGTATCGAATAAACGGCGTTAAGACCTAACGCAACGGCGCTGAGTGAGATTACGCTGGTTCTTCGCAGGAACGCCAAAACGCCTCGAGGCCGGCCTCGAGTTCCTTGCTGCTGTGAATGATTTTGGTTTGCCAGTGCTCAGGCAAATAAGCTTGGTTGTCAGCTGCGTTGAACCTTGGATCAACCAGCAGCACGATGCCCTGATCGTTTTCGCTGCGAATGACGCGGCCACCCGTTTGGATCACGCGTTGCAGGGCTGGATAGCGGTAGGCGACATCGTAGCCATTGACTGGTGTCGCGCGCGGGTCAACCGCCATAGTTTCTGATAGCTTTGTGCCTGCCTCAGAGTGCATGCGGCGCGATAAAGCGTCTTGCGCTAGGGTTTTAGGCGCAAGTCCTAGGCTGATAATCATCGCGCCAGATAGGCGCTGACCTTTCAAGTCGATGCCTTCTGCAAAGCGCCCCCCCATAACAGCGAACCCAAGGCGCTCTGAATCTTCTGTAAAACCGTCGGTGAACGCCTTTACGGCTTGATCTGACATATCACGGGTTTGGCAGTGCAGCGATGTGTCTGGGAACATCGTCTCAAACGCAGCTCTGACGTCTTCTAAAAATGCGTAGGATGGAAAGAACACAAGGTAGTTGCCGCGTTTCCCCGCAACAAAGGTTGTCATAAGCGATAGCAGATCCGGGATCGCCTTGCTGCGATGCTGAAAACTAACGGGGATATGGGTTGCAATCAGCGTTAGCTGATTTTCGGCGGCAAAGGGGGATGGCACCTTCAGCCATCGTGCACGCGTTTTAAAGCCGAGTAAGTCACCATAGTAGGCCTTGGGCGATAGCGTTGCTGAAAACCCAATCAAGGTATTGGCCAGAGCATAACCTTCTTGGAGTTGTTGCCCAGGATGCACGCAGGCTAATCGGACGGTGCTGTTATTTTGACTGTCCAAGACGAAGGTAGCGTAATCATCATTCAGCTTGTCGAAAACTTGAAGAAACCGGTGTGCATCAAATAGGCATTGGGTGAGCTCTGCCGGCAGCCCTTGTGGCGCTTCAAGGGTTTCAAGGTGGGTTAGAAATTGCTGCAGACGGGTGCAAAGGGGCTTTAAAGCCTCCGCGCTGACCTCAATTTCGGACGCAATCGAGCCGAGCGACTTGTTAAGCGCTAAAAAGGCTCGGTTGACTTGGTTCAAGTACCTGACGCAGGTCGGATAAACAACCCTACTCTCTTTCTTTGCTGCCTGAAATTGATGCTTTTGGACTTCCGCAGAAAACATGTCCTGGCCTCGATCTACTAAGTTGTGGAGCTCGTCGAGTAGCACGCTGTAGCGTCCTTTTCGTTCTTCAAAGAAACGCTTTAGCCGTGTGCTCGGACTGAACAAATAATTGTAGTCACAGACAATGACGTCCATTTCCCGAGCTGCATCAAGACTCAGTTCAAAGGGACACACTTGATGGGCTTGCGCGAGGGCTTCCAAGCGCATTTTGTCCCAGTGACCGGGTTGCTTTCGAACCTCTTCTAACGCTCGCGGCAGTCGATCAAAGTAGCCCTTGGCATAGTCGCAGTAGTTTGGGTCACAGGGTTGTTCTGGATTAAAACAAGCTTTGCGTTTCGCGGTGATGGTGAGGGATCGGATCGGCAGTCGTTGTGTATGAATTTGCGCGAGCGCGTCCTCGGCGCTGGCCTGCCCTGCGGTTTTCGCCGACAAGTAAAATATTTTTTCAACTTGAGTCTTCGGCAAAGACTTCAGTGTCGGAAATAAACTGGCCATCGATTTGCCGAGTCCGGTGGGGGCTTGCAACAAGAGTTGGCCGTCTTGCAGGCTGCTGCGATACGCCGCCTCAGCGATTTGGCGTTGGCCCGGTCTAAAGTCGTCAAACGGAAAGGTTAACGCCTGCAGGGCGATGTTCCTGCTTTGGAACCATTCCGCTCGTGCGTTGAACCAAGTGACAACGGGTTCTAAGAGCGCTTCAAACTGTTCGGCTAACGCCTCGGCTGATAGGACGCTTGTAATAACGGTTTCCACAGCGCTGTCGGGATTGACGTAGTTCAGCCGCAGTTCGATCTCGCACAACTGCTCGGTTTCACAGATTAAGTGGCCATATAAAACCAACTGGTTGTGATGTTGCTGCTGGACGGAGTCAGGGATGCGCTCAATGGGCATGCGGGTCGTTTTAATCTCTTCGACCCAAGCTAGTTGTTCCCGCTCAGCGGGATGGTAGCCATCGGCTCGGCCGCTAATGCTCATCTCGTGTCGTCCAAACGACCGACGGGTACGCACTGTCTTTTCTTTTTGGTAGCCAGGTCCGCGTGACCGCTGCACTCTTTGATGGGTTTGCATGCCTTCCATAGCAGACGTCTGATGGGTGATCCGTGCATTGATATCACCGGATGGTGTAAACGCCGCAATGGCGCCGACTGAGAATTTCAGTTGTAGGCCTAAGGCAATTGGCGATTTGGGCGCCGACAAGGCGGTATCAGGCGTGCTCATGGGGTCTTTGCCAGGTCGTCGGAATCGGCCACTTGCAGTACCGACACCTCAATGCCTTCAGCGCTCAGGAAGCGAAGCCAGGCTGTTTGGTGGGTTTGTAGGCGGTCGCCGGGACCTTTTACTTCGATGAGCTCGTAATGCGCTGTAGAGAAGACTATCAGGTCTGGAAAGCCTGAACGAAATTTTTTGGGGTTCTGTAATATGCGACGAAAAATTGCGGATAAGGCGGGCCAGGCTGTGTGGTTTAGCACAAATAAGAGTCCGGGCAGCTCGACCGCTGACCAGTGCACGAACGGGTTGGCCAACCCGAATTTTTCTGTAAAGCAGCGCTCTAATTGTTGTTGCCGGTGCGCTAAGGTCGACAGCATATTAAATCGTTGCGCGAAGGGTGCTGCCCGGCGATGGGCAAAGTCAGCCTCGTCGAGGTCCGCGGGGCCGCGCTGGAAGGGATGGTGAAAGGCGCCCGGGATGGGGGTAAAGATGACTTCCCAAAATAGTAATCCTAACAGTGCTGGGTACAAGTGGTTCTCAATGTGCACGGCAATCCGCCCCTGTTCGGCAAAATGCTCAATCACGCGTCGCTCAACACGCGCCACTTTATTCAGGGGCAGGTTCAGTTGTTCAATCCGTAAGGGTGCGGGCACTCGGGCAGCCTCCTCGCTAATTGCGCCCTGATTGGCACGTACTACGCGTTCGGCATAGTGTCGTGCCTCAGGGTCATCAGAGGATTTAAGGATTGTATTGCAGAGCAACAATGCGGCTTCTGGCGCCGTTTTGATCTGCAGTCTAGCTTGGCGCATTAAAGCCGGTGCTAGATCAGATTTTTGATAACAACGCAGTGCCTCGTTGACCAGACCGATCCGCTCATGAATGAGTCCCAAGCTTAGGTGAAGCTTGTTCAAGGCGCGCATGACGAGTGGGTGTTCATTTGCCTCGGGTACCATCTCGGCAAGACTGGTCAGCGCCTTGATTAACTCAATCTGGCTTGCCTCATCTGGTTCTCGTTTGAGCCTAAGGCTGTCTCGCTCCAACGTTTTGGCCCATTGACGAAACGTCCCTATGAGACGCAGCAAATCTAGATCATCGCGAGTGGTAAATGCGGGGCTTAGACTTAAATCAACCGTCTCAAATCGCTGAAGACCCAAATCGCTTAAAACAAACTCACTCAGATCTTGATATTCATTCCCAAAGAACAGGTGCTGGCACAGGGCCATGAGCGTTTGCTCGCGTACGCACACGACTTGAAGGTCCGGTAATTCGACGCTTGTTTCCGCAATAGTCTGCTCGATTTGGGCGCGTGAGGCATTGCCAAGCCCTAAGGGTGTCAATACGGGGAGTTGCTTGAGTTCTTTGACCGTTCGAAGACTGAGGCAAAGGTCCTGGCGACGCCCCCTGATGGGCTGTAAAAAACCTGCATTGATCAAATTTTCAACAGCGACATCAAGGGTTGGTAATTCGGAATAGGTCAGTTTATCAACCCGAAAATAGGCCCCTTTGCGTTGTAAAAGACGGGTGTATAAGGCACGCGCCGGTTTGGGCAAGGCTTGAAATGTCTGGAGGCGTTCTCGCTCTGGTGCCTTCAACACCTGCTCGTATCGTTTTGAAACAAACGCGAGCAGGTAGTCTAAGTAATCTAGATAATAAAATGGATTAAGTTTGGGATTGGTTGAAAACGGCTGCATCAAGCTATCTTAAGCTGTATTTATATACAGTAAAAGGTCGATCGAGTGTAAGGCTCAGATTGCGGATTCAAGGCGTATTGTCAAACCCGTATCGCTTCATTTTGTTTTTCCAACGCCCAGATCGAAAACGATGTGAGAGCATCAGGGCTTTAATAAGGTAGTCCCCTAAGAGCGCCGCAAAGATCCAAGTGACCGACAAGCCTAAATAGGTGAATAGCGCGGCAAGGCCAACGCGAATCCCAATGAGTCCTACCATGGTGGCGAGCAAGGGGTAGCGGGTATCGCCCGCGCCCCTTAAACAGCCGCTCAATGTGAATTCGATGCCCATCAGGGGCTGAGCGAACCCAAGAATGTAAATGAAGATCACGGTGTAATAGATCACCTCCGCGTCATCAATGAGATAGCTCGAAATTTCCCGGGCGAAGAACATGATCACCATCGATAACGACATCATGCTAATGATGGCCAGTCGTGTCGCGCGCCAACCCTGCTTAGCTGCCGCCTCGGGCTGTTGTGCTCCCAGATACTGGCCAACCAGTGTCGCGCCAGCAATGGAAAACCCAAAGCCCACGACGAACGAGAGGCTTAGAATTTGCACGCCGATGCCGTAAGCCGCGTAAGGCGCGGTACCGTAATATGCCACAAGCCACAAAAACCCGATAAAACCCAACTGAAAGATAAATTGCTCAACCGCCGCTGGATAGCCGATTTGATAGAGCTGTTTCACGCGAGCAAGGGTTATTGAGCCGACGCCGCCCGCCTGGATCCTGAGTTGTTTGCCGTAGAGCGCAAGCAATAGGACCACGGCGGCAACAGTAAAGGACAACCCGCTGGCTAGGGCTGCCCCACTCGTGCCCATTTTCGGCAAGCCAAAATGACCGAATACCAACGCGTATACCAAGAAAACATTAACGATATTCATTAGCACCCCTATCCAGAGGGGGGTTTTAGCATCGCCGGATGCTCGGAGGGCCGCGCCCAATATCATGTTGATCGCAAAGCTGACGTTAAATATGGCCAGGATTTGGATGAACTCAGCGGCAAGGCGAGTCGTTGTCTCATTTAGGCCGAAAACACTCGCGATATCATAAGCAAACACAATACAGGGCACTGTCAGCGTCAAAGCCACGCCATTACCGACCCAAAGCGAGGCGCTGGTGACCCGGGCGGCCTCGGCATAGTTTTGAGCGCCCCAAGCCCGCGCCACCATGGCTGTCGTCCCCGCGGATATGGCCATTAAGATGGCTTGAATGGCGAAAAATAAGCGGTGTCCTGTGGTGACTGCGGCAACCGCTTCAGAGCCAAGACTGCCAACGATTTTGATGCTGATGATGCCGATAATCGAAAACAACAAGTTTCCTAGAATGGAAGGCCAAGCCAGTTCCCAGATTTTGAGTTGGATTTCGGGTGGCGCGTTTGTGCTTGCTTCGCCCTCTTGAGGCGGTTGCGCAATGGGCATGTTGGCGATCCGATCGGTCACCGACGATGTCGATGAATGATCAATAATTGAGTGAACGGTCAGGCCAGCGAAGATACAGGATCAATTGCGATGGGTAAAGGGTGGCGAGTGATAACAGCCGCAATCGGATTATTTCTGCCCAGGTACCTTTTTACGCAGAAGCCTGGGTTACAGAGTCGGGAAAGTCACTGAAAAGCTTGCGCCCTGCCCGGGTTTGGACGCCAGCTTAATACGACCGTGATAGCGTTCGACGACGTGTTTCACAATCGATAACCCCAGCCCGGTACCCCCTTTGTCACGAGACCGGGCGGGATCGACGCGATAAAAACGTTCAAAAATTTTGTCGTGTTCTTCTGCCGGAATCCCAACGCCTTGATCTGTTACGTTGAACATGATCATTTCCCGCCCCGTCATCGTTAGCATCAAGGCAACTGTGCCGCCATGATCGCTATACTTAATCGCGTTATCGATAAGGTTTGAGAACATCAGCGCAAGGTCATCCGCACGCCCCTTGATGGTTTGTTGCTGGCAATCGGAACTTGCCTTGTAAGTCAGTTGGATCTGCTTAATTTCAGCATCGAGTGTTTTGGTGAGATAGACTTGGTGAACAACGTCGCTTAGAACCAGCGTTTTATCCGAGTCAGGTCCATGGCTTGTGTCCAACCGAGACAACTGCAATAAGTCTTGAACGATCGAGGCCAGCCGATGAATCTGTTGCTGGCTTCGGACCAGAAAGGATCGACGTGTTTCTGTCGGCATCTCGACATCATCGATTACGGTGTCGACGAACCCGCGCAGGGCCGAGATTGGCGTTTTAAGCTCATGTGAGGCATTGGCAACGAAATCGGTTCGTACGCGTTCTAAGCGGTGCAGTTCCGTCGTATCCCGCAGTACCAAGATCATTCCTTCGACCGACGCGTCCCCTAGGCGCAACGCTGAAACTTCGATGCGCCGACCACCGAGGGTCATTGTCTGGAATTGGGGAACGGTTGTTTTAAAACCTAACGTTACGATCTCGCTGAGATCGCGAGCGGTTGATAGGTCCTGGAAGGGCTGATTGATGGCACTCGATTGCTCAAGGTTCAAAATCGCCGCGGCCGAGCGATTGATCTGGATCACGGTCTGGTCAGCGTTGAACGCAATAATGCCTTCGGTCATGCCTTGTAACACGGCAGCCAGTTCGTTTTGACGAGCCGATACCTCCTGTATTTTGGCTTCCGTGCCCGCTGCCAGTTGGTTCAGCGCATGTGCAAGACTGCCGAGTTCGTTGGCATGTCCCTCATCAAGTCTAAGACTAAACTCGCCGCTGGCCATAAGGACTGAGGCTTGGGTCATGCGGAGCACAGGCAGGACGATTCTGCGCGCAAAATACAACCCGATGAGAATCGCGACAAAGGTCAAAGCCACGGTTAGGAGATTGACCTGTAGGCGCATTGCGTTGACTTTTTGCTCGACGCTAGTCAGCGGCATACTCACTCGGACATAACCCGTCGGCGTGGCCGTTGAACCCAACGCTAAAGCGACATACAGCATATCTCGTTGCCGGGTTGTGCTGTAACGCTCGGCAATACCAAGGCCTGTCTTGGAGGCCGTTGGTGCGCTAGCTGCAATGATCTCGGGGCGCGATCTGTGATTTTCCATCAGATCTGCATCCTCGCGATTATCAGTGAGGACTGTGCCATCCGGGCCAAGGACCGTGATTCGCTGGTCGGATTGAATCACTGGGAGTGCGGCCTGA
This sequence comes from Pseudomonadales bacterium, assembly GCA_029249645.1. Lineage (GTDB taxonomy): Bacteria > Pseudomonadota > Gammaproteobacteria > Pseudomonadales > Azotimanducaceae > UBA9926. The sequence goes on along the minus strand of JAQWWC010000225.1, from coordinate 2,681 downwards.
CCGAGAATCAGGGGATCATAAAGTTGTTTCAGGAGCTGGACTTGATGTCCTAAAGACTCTTCAATCGCCGTTCGAGCATCTGACGCCACCTGTTGGGCCGCAAAATAACCGATGCTGAGCGCAGAAATGAGGACGAGTGCGCAGAGTAATCCCCAAACTTGCCAAAGCAGTTTCGATTGATAAATCCTAGGATCATTTCCGGTCGGCAAACCGGTACCCTACCCCGCGCACGGTTTCGATGAGCCCAGTCTGCTCGCCTAATTTCTTTCGAACCGAGCGTATGTGAACATCAATGTTGCGATCGACAACCACAACGGCATCTCCCACGACTCGATTTAACAATTGCTCTCTTGAAAAAGCCCGACCTGGGTTGCTCGCGAGCACCATTAGCAGTTTGAATTCGGTCGCAGTAAGTTTTAGCGGCGTGCCCTGTAAGCTGGCCTGATGCCGGTCAATATCAATGATCAGATCGCCGCGACGAATTTGATCTTGTTGTGGCGATTCTCGCGCAGTAGAACGCCTGAGTACGGCTTTTACACGTGCAAGGAGTTCCCGGGGACTAAAGGGTTTTGGAATGTAGTCGTCAGCGCCAAGACCTAAGCCAATCACAACATCTGATTCCTCTTCTTTTGCTGACAAGATGATAATCGGCAACGCTTTGGTTTTCGTCTCCACCCGTAACTGCTGACAAATCGTGAGACCATCGATACCGGGGAGCATAATATCGAGAATGACCAAATCTGGATTCTTCGCTTGGATCAGGGATAGGCCCTGATCACCACGACTGGCGGTTAAAACGTCATAGCCTTCTCGTTTAAGATTGTACGCAATGATATCTTGGATGTCTGTTTCGTCCTCAACAACCACAATTAAAGGCTTCGACATGCGGACTCTACCGGTAGACTACCAAGTGTTTAACTGGATTGAAGTTTTTGGAAAACCAATGAGGCATTGGTGCCGCCAAAGCCAAAACTGTTAGACATAACGGTCGTGAGCCCAGCCCGATCAATCCGTTCGGTCACGATCGGGGCGAATGCCAGATCTGGGTCAAGCGTTGTGATATTGGCTGAGGCGCAGATGAAGTCATGTTCTAGCATTAGCAGCGAGTAGATGGCCTCGTGTGCACCGGCGGCCCCAAGAGAGTGCCCGCTCAGCGATTTTGTCGAGCTTATTTTGGGCATCGACTCACCGAAAAGGCGCTGCACCGCGGCAATCTCGGAAGGATCCCCCGCAGGCGTGCTCGTACCATGGGCGTTAATGTAATCAATGGGCTCATCGATTTCGTTCATTGCGATCCGCATCGCGCGCTCACCACCTTGACCTGATGGCGCAACCATATCAAAGCCATCAGAGGTGGCCGCATAGCCTTTCACTTCGGCGTAAATTTTGGCGCCACGCGCTTTGGCGTGCTCAAGCTCTTCCACAATAACGAAGCCCGCGCCGCCTGCGATGACAAAACCGTCTCGGTCAGCATCGAAGGCCCGAGAGGCCGTTTCAGGGGATTGATTTCGCTTGGTCGATAGAGCGCCCATGGCATCAAATAAGGCACTCATTGACCAATGCTCTTCTTCCCCGCCGCCGGCAAAAACAATATCCTGCTTACCAAGTTGAATTTGTTCTAGAGCATGACCGATGCAATGCGCGCTGGTAGAGCAGGCACTCGTGATTGAATAGTTAATGCCCTTGATTGAAAAAGCGGTTGCTAAGCAGGCCGAGACCGTTGAGCTCATGGTTCGGGTGACCCGATAAGGACCCACGCGCTTCAGCCCTTTTTCTCTTAAAATATCGGCTGATTCGATTAAATTTGAAGAGCTGGCCCCACCCGATCCGGCGACGATACCGGTGCGCTCGTTTGAGATGTCATCGGGTTCAAGTCCCGAATCTGCCAGAGCCTCTTTGAGCGCAATATAGGAAAAAGCTGCGGCGTCCCCCATGAAACGCCGCAATTTACGATCGATTAAGGCTTCTTGATCGATTTCGATGCTGCCGGCGATGTGCGAGCGCAAGCCCATTTCTTCATAGAGGGGCTGGTATTTAATACCAGACCGAGTGGCTTGAAGCGCAGCGAGCGTCTCTGAAACGGAGTTACCGAGTGGCGAGACAATTCCCATTCCTGTGATTACAGCTCTTTTCATAACGTTTCGCTCCTAGAAATCCTGATCGACTATTTGCCTTGGTCGTCGACGTGCCCTGCAAGATACCGCCGGCTTACTTAAAATCATCCAGCGACGTGAACAGCCCAACTTTGATGCTTTCGGCAGTGTAAATTTTCTTACCATCGACTAAAACAGCGCAATCGGCGATACCCAAAACGGTTTTACCTTCTCGAATTCGCGTCACGTCAATTTCGTAGCGCACTAATTTATTGGTTGGTAAAACCTGTCCTCTAAACGCGACCTTACCGCACCCTAAGGCTCGGCCTAAACCCGGGTTGCCTTTCCACGCTAAAAAGAATCCCAGTAGTTGCCAGAGGGCATCAAGGCCAAGGCAACCGGGCATAACGGGATCATTCACAAAATGACAGTCAAAAAACCAAAGATCAGGATTGATATCGAGTTCAGCGATAATCTGACCTTTACCCGCCTTACCACCCTCTTTCGTAATTGATGTGATGCGGTCAACCATCAGCATCTTATCAATCGGAAGATGGGCGCCGCCAGGGCCAAACATATTGCCATGAC
>JAQWWC010000224.1 GCA_029249645.1 Pseudomonadales bacterium | reverse complement strand
TGACGCGTCAGGCGGGCGTGGGTCGGATTACACTAAATCGGCCGCATCGTCATAATGCCTGGACCGGTCGAATGCATACCGAGTATCGCTGGGCGCTCGCGGAGCTTGAGGCAGATCCGTTGGTCCGAGCGGTCATTGTTACCGGTGCGCAGCGTAGTTTTTGCGTGGGTGGTGATGCTGAAGCGCTAAAAGGTCATTCTGACAAGGGCGGTTATGACCCGGGTACGCCGGATCCGCTCGCTCGGCCGGGCTATGGTGTGATGCCAGAGTTTGACGCTCCGTTTGCCTATCATTTTGGCTTGACCAAGCCCGTGATCGCAGCGCTCAATGGTGCTGCGGCCGGCGTTGGTTTGGCGCTTGCGATGTTCGCAGACCTAAGGTTTTCAGTGCCTGGTGCTGTGTTTACAACCGCCCATGGCAAGCTTAATTTTCCGGCTGAGTATGGCCTGTCTTGGCTGCTACCTCGGATGATCGGTCTAACTCGAGCGAACGAATTATTGTTGAGCTCACGCCGGTTCAGCAGTGAAGAAGCGTTGTCACTGGGACTCATCAACGGTCTTTATGAGGCGGATGTTCTAATCGATTCGGTGCAGGCTTACGCCGAACAGCTGATAGCGCAAAATGCGCCGGACGCTCTGCGCGTTACCAAACACCAGATTTATCGAGATTTACATCGGGATGTGGCGACGTCGGTTCACTACAGCGAGCAGCAATTGGCGCGGATGAGTCGTACGCCTGACTTTAAGGAGGGCGTTGCGGCCTTCATGGAAAAGCGACCACCACAGTGGCAAGGAATGAATCATGAATAACCCAACAACGGCCTCAGCAACCCTCGATCAAGAGCCGTTCTATCTTCCAGTCGGTGATGAGGTGGCCCTGTTTAAAGCGGCCTACGCGCAACGTCTACCGGTGCTGTTGAAGGGGCCGACGGGCTGTGGCAAAACGCGCTTTGTGGAATATATGGCTTATCAGCTGTTTCGCGGGGCGCAGGCCTCGGCTGAACTGCGCGGCATTGAATACCCATTACAAACCATTGCCTGTCACGAGGACTTGTCGGCGACAGACCTTGTGGGACGGTTTTTATTGCAAGGGGATGAAACAGTCTGGCAGGACGGTCCCTTAACTCGGTCTGTACAAGAAGGATCGATCTGTTATTTGGATGAGATTGTAGAGGCGAGAAAAGACTCAACCGTTTTGATTCATTCGCTCACTGATCATCGACGTATCTTACCGATTGAAAAGCGTGGTTTGATTTTGGATGCTCATCCCAATTTTCTTTTGGTGATTTCCTATAACCCCGGTTATCAAAACGTGCTCAAAGATTTGAAGACCAGTACCCGGCAGCGCTTTATAGCCATTGATTTCGATTATCCGAGTGTTGCCGCTGAAACCGATATCATCGCTCATGAGAGTGGCGTTGATCTGGAGACTGCGGGTCAGTTAGCCGCATTGGGCGCAAAAATACGCCACCTCCGAGAACACGGCTTTGACGAAGGCGTGAGTACTCGGCTGTTGATCTATGCCGGGCAAATGATGGTGGCAGGTGTCGCGCCAACCAGAGCCTGTGACGTCGCGATCTGTCGAGCGGTCTCTGATGATGCTGATGTTCAATCGGCGATGCAGGCGGTTGTGCAAGCCATATTCGCTGAATCGATGATCGGATAAATGACCAGCGCGTCAGATGATGTGTACACGGTGCTGGCCAAACAGCACGAACCCACGGCGGCTGAGTTCTTAGCCGTACGGCAGCGCCTCACCCTTGATGCAGAAGGTCAGCAGCGCTTTGACCAGATGGTCTTGGCGCTGGCAGATTCGGGTTGGCATGGTTTTGAGGCGGCGGCTGGGTTCCTGGCATTATCTGAAACCATGGTGGCGCAACAAGGTCTCACGCAATGGCTGACCCGAGGCCAAGCCGCCTTGGCACTGTCGCGGATTAATTTTGAACCAGCCGTTATCTATTGGCGGCTTGTCAGTATCGCGGCCTTGCAGCCAGACGGTGACGCGCAATTACGTTTGATAGAAACACTTGGCCTGCGGGTACAAGCGCGCTTCGAGTTTGCCTCACACTTGCTTGCTGATGTTTTACGGGTTGGCGAAGTGCGGTTCGCTGCGGCGGAGCCCTTTGAGTTTGCGGCTTGGATTACCCTCGCCGAACAAATGGTTGATGTGGGGCGGGTCGAACTGGTGCGTTTTTTGGACCGTGCGCCGTCGGAGATTAGCGATACGATGTTGCGCGCCTTGCAAGGACATTGCCTTCAAAGCTGCTTGGATTTCCTTGCCTCAGAAGTTGAATTAAACCAGCGGTTACCGATCAGAGTCCTCAACGACTGGTGGCCGATCTGCCTTCACCTAGCGCGTAAGCAACAAGGTCTTCAGGCATTTTTTGATGCGATGCTCAGATGCCCGTTGAACCTACTCATTTCACCCGCGCTCACCCAGTTGTTGGTCCGAATTGATGAGGCCTGGCTTGTGGGATTGTTGCTGGATGTGGCCGAGCGGCTACCACTAGATCAACCGGCTGTTTGTGACGCCTGGTTGACCTATGGATTGGTCCATTGCCAAGGCAGTCTGCAACGCAGTCAAGCTTATTTTAAATTAGAATCGGCTGAGTCGACTGATCAGCTTTCGGCACTGATGGGTCTGGTCCGTCTAGAAGATCAAAGACGAATCCTCAACCTGTATGGCGAAGCACTTGCGGGCCGGCCTTTGACGCTGGTGACGCCAGCAGAAATTGAGGGGCCGCAGGTCGAAGAATTAGGTGTCACCGGGCTAGAGATCATCTTGCCCAAAACCTATGCCAAGTTTGAGACCATTCAGGGTAATTTCGAGTTTTATAAAGTCGCGTTGCTGCATCAGCTGGGTTATCAAACCTTCCACACACTCCGCCATATCAAGATCACTGAACAGGCATTGTCGAATTATGAGGATCGCCCGCGTGCGCGCGCGCTGTTCAATGTCCTCGAAGGCGCAAGAATTGATTGGCAGTGGCCGCAACAACTGCCTGGCACAAATTTGCAGATTCAGCGGCTCAAGCAGCATGCCTGCAGAGCGATTATAGGCGCCGTTGGCGTGGCAGCGGCGCCGAGTATGTTTCAGCGGATCGTGTTGCAAAGCCTTGATGGCGCGGAGGCGCTTGGCACGGACGGGGAAGATCCCCTAGTTCAGACGACGGCGCAATCGATTGGGCGCCTTCAGCGCAAAGGCGCCACCCCAGAAGATGTTTTATCGGTGCTGGCGGAGATTTATCCGTTGGTTGAGCCTTTAACCTCGGCAGATGAGCTCGCGGTAGCACAGGTGGAGCATCGGCGAGGATTGAGCTTCTTGGGGGGTGCATTGAATCTGCCGCTGCTGGAACTCGAGCTTGAGGAAAGCCTTGCGTTGGATGAGGACCTTGGCGGACTGGCGATGAAAGTGAGCCCTGAAGACTTAATGTTGGAAACGCTAAACGTCGGTGATGTGGATGCTGACGAGGCTATGCTCATGACCGATCTTGACGAAGCGCCGGACGCGCTTGGTGAGGCAGAGCCCAAGCTGGGGGGCAAGCCCAATGGCCTGCCCGTGGTACCGACGCCCATGGCCGCTGTTCGACCGAAAAGTTTTTACTACGATGAGTGGGATTACCATATTCAGGATTATCGCAGGCGGTGGTGCCGTTTAATGGAAATTCATGATTCCGACGAAGATGGCGCTTATTACCAAGACTCGGTGCAACATCATGCGGCCCTGCAGAAGCAGGTCCGCCGCCAACTTAGTCGTCTAAAACCTGAATTACTGGTGAAGGTGCGCGGTGTGCGCGATGGTGAAGAGATGGACTTAGAAAAGGCCATAGAGGCAGTGATAGATCGCCGGGCGGGTCAAACGCCGTCTGAACACATTTATGTTGAGCGGCATCGGCAGGGTCGGGATGTTGCGGCCTTATTCTTGATTGATCTAAGTGCCTCAACCGATGATCGATTACCCGACCCGAACGCGCCTACGCCAACCGAGGCGGTCTATCATGACTTTGATTGGTCGGATGAGCCGTTGCCCCCGCCACCGGAGGGTGAAAAGATCATCGATCTTGAAAAGCATGCCGTGATTCAAATGACGCAGGCTCTGGAGGCTTTGGGTGATCATTACGCGGTTTCTGGATTCAGTGGCTACGGTCGTGATCAGGTTGAATATACAGTTTGCAAACGCTTCACCGATTCTCTCGACGCCACCGTTAAAGCCAAGATAGGTGGGTTAAAGGCGTGCCGGAGTACGCGGATGGGCCCGGCGATTCGGCATGCGGCCATGCAGTTGTGTCAAACCGAAGCTCGGATTAAAGCCTTAATTATCATCAGTGATGGCTATCCTCAGGATCATGATTACGGCCAAGATCGCAACGATCGTCAATATGGCATCCATGATACGATGAAGGCGCTCACAGAAGCCAAGCAACAGGGCGTACAATCTTTTTGTTTAACCGTGGATCCGTCTGGACATGATTATCTGCGGCTAATGTGTCCTGATCGCCAGTATATGGTCATCCAAGATGTTAGCCAGTTGCCGAGCGAGCTGTCTAAAGTTTATCGAAGCCTGACAGGATAAAGCACTATGTTAACGCCATTTCATTTGGCCATTGGGGTGAGCGATCTAAGTGCTGCGGAAGTCTTCTATCGGGATATTTTAGGGTGCACGCTTGGCCGCCGAAGTGATCAGTGGATTGACTTTAATTTGTTTGGCCATCAATTGGTGTGTCATGAAGTGCCGGCATCGGCAGGCGCGGCCGCGACGAATCCGGTGGACGGCGAGAATGTGCCAGTACCACACTTCGGCGTGGTCTTGGCGCTTGATGCCTTTGAATCTTTAAGGCAGCGCCTCGTGGCGCAGGGGGTAACATTTGTCATTGAACCCCAGACCCGTTTTCAAGGTGAAGCCGGTGAGCAGCGCACTATGTTTTTATCAGATCCTTCAAAAAATGCTATAGAATTCAAAGCCTTTAGGAATATAGATGATTCTCTTTTTAAGGTTTGATGCATGCGTATAAGGATGGTGCAAAAAGGTTTTAGCGAACGTCGAACCGGTACGGTCGTGGGCCATTGGTGCGTCTTTAGCTCGACTGGTTTAGGATGCCCCAGCGTTGAATAGTTCAAATTCCTACCTTTGGTACATGCTCTGCTTAATTTGCTTTGTTGCACCGCTCGGGATCCAAACGGTCTTGTTGCCCTGGCTTATTGTGGTGGAGATGCAGGAGACTGGTGCGCGGCTCGGGCTTGCGCAATTTGCGCTGCAGTTACCGGCGATCGTACTTATTTTAGCAGGCGGGTTGCTAGCAGATCGGTTTGACCGGGCAAAAATTCTTTGGGTGTGTCATGGGCTCGCGGCTTTGCCCGCGCTCCTGCTGGCGTACGTGATATACAGTCAAGCGCTGAGCTTTCAAATGGTGGTGATCTACGCGCTCGCAATGGGCAGTGTCACGGCTTTCGCGCAGCCAGCGCGAGATGGGATGCTGAATCAAATAGCCAGTGATGACTTGCAGAAGGGCGTGACAATTGCCATGGGCCTGACCTTTGGCGGGCAAGTGATTGGGTTTTTGATGGGTGGGGCCGCTGAGTCGGTTGGGGCCGTTTCATTACTTATCATTCAGGCCATTGTGATGGCCTTCGGCATGTTTTTCGCGTTCAAGTTGATGCCCATGTCTCGGCTTGCGGGTGAGACGGCAGCTTTATCCGCATCATCGGGTGCACGTAGTGCGATCCTTGACGGGTTGCGTCTGGTGTTTACGTCGAATTTGATGCGGCCAGTGATCTTCCTGGTGTTTTGTATGAGTCTTTTTTATGGCGGTGCCTATATGGTGTTGGTGCCGGTTGTGGCGCGAGAAGTCTACAGCGCCGGCGCGGCTGAAATCGCGCAGTGCTTTGTTGCGTTTGTTGGCGGCACAATTTTGGTGACCGGCCTATTGGTGAAGATTGGCGGCTTGAGCAATCCGTTAATGGCCTTGCAGCTTGCCTTGCTGGGGGGTGGGCTGTGCTTGATCCTTGCGTCAATGGTCAACCAATTCGAATATTTCCTGGGCGCTTTGGCTTTATGGGGAATGTTCGGCGCCGTGGCGATGAGTATGAGTCGAACGCTCATTCAGCAGGCAGCGCCGGAAGCGTATCGATCCCGGGTGCTGGCGATTTTTTCTTTAGCGAATATGGGCGGCATGCCCTTAGGCGCAGTGCTGCTTGGCGCCTTGTCGGTGAGTATGGGTGGGGAATTCGCGTTATGGGTTGCTGCCGCGAGCATGGCGGGTGTTTTGCTAATGTTTCGAGTGATCCGAGCATTGGGTTACTGGGCGCCGAATGAGGGCCAGGATATTGCGGGGTGAGGGGTGCAAGCCTGATCGAGACCCGATCACGCTTGACTGGGCCGTTGTGTACAAAAGCGATCATTCGAGGGCACGACCGCTGGCGCAGACAAAAGGTGCTAAGCGTCATCAGGGCATAAATAGCAGAAACCGAGTACCGCTACGATTGCACTAAACGCCCAAGGAAGTAGTGGTGGGTTCAAACCCCAAGTTGCTGAGGACAATGAGCCCAAAATAAAAAGGTAGAACCCATTACCCAGTACTGATAACCAAGCATTAAGCAAAAGAGAGCAGCAGGTCATGACAACAATCACACAGCCAAAAACCCACTCACGTCAATTCAATGGCGTTGAGCTTTGTTGGTTTGAATGGGGCGAACCCAAGGTCGGTCGAGCCAGCATTCTGCTCGTGCATGCCACGGGGTTTCACGGTCGGTGTTGGGATCAAGTCGTTCGATATCTGCCGGGTGAGCACGTTTTATCCCTTGAAATGCGCGGGCACGGCCGCAGCCAAAATTTGGGTCCTTTTAATTGGCAGTCTTTCGGACAAGACGTCACCGCATTCGTGCAGGCCTTAGGCGACCAACAAGTAGTTGGGGTCGGACATTCCATGGGTGGGCATGCGGTCGCCGTGGCGGCGGCGAATCATCAAGCCTCATTTGAAAGACTGGTTTTGGTGGACCCGGTGATCATGTCCCCCGAGATTTACGCGGCCAATACCTCTGTGCATGCCGATTGGCTGGATGATGCGGGGCAGCATCCGGTTGCACGGCGAAAAAACCAATTTGAGTCCGTGCAGGCGATGGTCGACAACTTTCAAGGCAGAGGATCCTACGGCGTCTGGCAAGCCGAGGTACTACAGGATTATTGCGAGTATGGACTCCTGCCAAATCCAGACGGGCCGGGTTTCATTCTCGCCTGTCCGCCGAAGGTAGAGGCCGAGATTTACATGGGCAGTACCGGACGCGATATTCTTGCAGAGATTGGAGTGATCACGCGGCCTGTTCGGGTGCTTCGCGCGCAAGAACGGGATCACAGTCGCCAAGAAATGGATTTTAGCGCCTCGCCAACTTGGCCCGGTCTCGCGGATTTCTTGCCGAATGGACGCGACTATCATTTACCTGAGTTGACTCATTTTTTGCCTATGCAAGCCCCTGAGCTTGTAGCGGCTCATATTCTGGATCAAGTGTGACAGTGCCGCGGTTGGCGGTGACCTTGGGCGATCCGGCTGGGATCGGTCCTGAGGTTTTGGTAAAGGCGTTCGCGGCGCTGCCGGAAGATCAAAGCGTGAAGCTCTTTGTTCTGGGCTCTTTGTCGCCCTTAGAGCGAGCCCTGGAGGAAGCCGGCCTTGACCTGCCAATTCATTTAATAGATCGACCTGAGGCGGCGCAATTCGGCTATGGCATTCAATTATTGGATCCGTTCAAGCAGTCGCTTCAAGGCCTAAAAAGGGGTGAGCCTTCTGCTTTGGGGGGGGCGGCTTCGGTTAGTTATTTTGAGACGGCAGTCGGTTTTGGTCTTGCCGGACGCATTGACGGGGTTGTCACGTGCCCCATTAATAAAGTTGCCGTTCAACAAGCAGGCTTTCTCTCGGATATCGGGCATCAGGAAATTCTGGCACGACTGACGGGTGCCCAGCTCACTGCAACGATGCTCATGACCCAGGGTTTGAAAGTGGCGCACCTCTCAACCCATCTGTCCTTAGCCAAGGCCGTTGAATACGTTCGCAAGCCGATTTTAATTGAGAAGCTCAAATTAACCCATGAGCACTTGGTCGGATGGGGTTATTCAAAACCCGTAATTGCTGTTGCTGCGCTCAACCCCCATGGCGGGGAGGCAGGGATGCTCGGTCGAGAGGAGCTCGATGAGATCGCGCCTGCAATTCAGACATTACAAGAGCAAGGCCTCGACATACGAGGGCCTTATCCGGCGGACTCAATTTTTAACAGAGCGATTGCTGGAGAATTCGACGCGGTGCTCGCGCTCTATCACGATCAAGGTCATATTCCGATTAAAGTTCACAACTTCTCGTCCAGCGTAACCGCAACCATGGGGATCCCTTTTGTGAGAACCTCCGTCGACCATGGTACGGCTTTCGATATCGTAGGGCAGGGTCTTGCGGATCATGAGGGCTTGTTGCAAGCACTGCGTGCCGCGCAGCTCATGCTGCAACTTCGGCTGAATGATTTTTAAACGAACCCAAAGGGCGCTAAAAAAACAGCCATTGAGCCTTTGCTTTACCCCATACTGAGGGCTTTCAGTAGGTCCTCCGACGATCGGGTTTGAAAGGCGTCGGGTGCTGCCGCAACCTCCAAAGATAAGGTCAAAAGTATTTGGTTCGCCGGTGTGGCAATCTGGAATAATCGGCCCAATTGACAGATCTCACCGTTTAAAAAAGGTGTCTCAATCTGCTGTTGACCACGCACTACACTTTGCCAAGTCGAGCTGCCGCCTCTGGGCGCGTTGGCCACCTCTCCTGGTTGAACGACGCCAAAACGTGCCCTTGATGTCTTAGCGTCCACACAATGGATGTCCGCGGCCGCAAAGCAGCTTAGCGCTTCTTTTGTAAGGACGCGCATGATCTCTCTAATCCGGTCAAAATCGGAAAGCAATAATTGCAAGGGGTTCCCTAGGTTTTGGAGCAGTTTGGCATATTTGATGGCCATCACGTTGGGGTCGGCTTGCGCACTAAACCCAGCTTGGGTGAGTGCGGCTGCCATTGCCTTCGCGGCATCATCAATGCCCGTGGGATAGCAACCGGTATCGAAGAGTCCTCCGGGATTAGCCGCGCTATTAATGACCTCGCCGGGCGTTAGGTGGGTGCCCGGGCACAGCACCAGCATGCCGTAAACGTGGCGAAAAAAACGCAGGGCAAGGGCTTCGTTGTGCACACCATTTTGCGCGCAGAAGAGGCGAATGCTGCTCGGTGCTACGCGTGCTAAATCGGTCAAGGCTTGCAGCGTATCTTGCGATTTGACGGTCAACAAAACGGCATCATCAGGCCGAAACGTGATTCGGTCTGGGTGTGTCACGCAGGGGATCTGTTGTGTCATCTCCGACTCAGGATTGCAGTAGCGTAAACCTTGATTGTTAATCGCGTCTGCATGGGCACCCCGGGCGATCAATAGCACCTCGAACCCGGCAAAATGAAGGCGGCTGCCCAAGGTGCCGCCGATCGCGCCGGCGCCATAGATGATTATTCGCATTGTGCTGTCCTTGAGTGTCTGCTGCTATCCCAAAGAATCATAGCCGATCGCTTTTGATTTGCCTTTAGTTTGCCGCGAAAATTAAGAATGCCGGCAATCAGTAGATTGGTTCGCTTTTTGTCAATCACCACCGGATAGCGCATCGTTTAAGGGCTAAAGCGTCCGAATGGCCCGGCACCGACTCGCGCTCAAAGCGCGATCGTTTGTCGCATGCGAGTATCGGTGGCGGTCTTGAGTCCGGCGCTGATTGTTCAGGGGCGTAAGGCTGGCTCTCAAAGAGGCGTAAGGCTGGCTCTCAAAGAGGAAGGGCAACGGTTGGAGGGCTAATTCGAGATGTCGTTGAATCGGCCCCGTGCAACGTGCGCGGGGTTGCTCGGGCTTGACGGCTGCGGCCATGGTGTTTGCGGAGGGTGTGCTTGGCCAGCCCAAAAGCGCGATAAATATTGGACATCTGGCAACGTTCGCTGTGTAATGAGGTCCAATCAACGCGCTGTATAACGGCTTGGAGCCGGTGCATCCGTCAGCAAATTGACTACAATTGAACGAGACACGTTATTCAAGTTTGGAAGAGGAGAGACGCCATGGCACTCGTGCTGAACGAAGAGCAAAGCATGCTCAAAGACGCTGCAAAAGATTTTTGCACGAACAATACGCCGATTACCCAATTAC
>JAQWWC010000223.1 GCA_029249645.1 Pseudomonadales bacterium | reverse complement strand
CTCGGGCTTGGCTCAGAACCAAGGCGAATTCAATTGAAGGGGGCACCTCGGAAGTGCAGCTGAATATTATCGCAAAACGAGTGCTCAGCCTGCCGGACTGACTGCGCCAAAAACAAGATTGATCCTTGTGGCCCTGGGATTCACGGGCTGTGCCGTGGCATTTTTTTAATCGGTTATGACGTGCCAGTTTTTGGCGAAAGGATGGTTAGATGTCTAGTTTGAGAGCTTCCCCTACATCGCATTCCTATTTCTCGCAGGGTTTGCGGCTCCATTATCTGGACTGGGGTAACCCGGAGGCGCCGCCCTTGTTGCTGGTTCACGGTAATCGAGATCACTGTCATAACTGGGATTGGGTGGCTCAAGAACTGCGAGATGATTACCACATATTGGCGCCTGATTTTCGGGGTCATGGCGATTCTGAACACATTAAAGGCGGTAACTATAGCCATACTGGCTATCTGTACGACCTTGCCCAGCTGATCCATCAACAAAATCTAGCCCCGCTGAAGATCATTGCGCACAGCTTGGGTGGTAGCGTTGCGCTTCGATATGCCGGGACCTATCCCCAAAATATTGACAAGATGGTCGTTATTGAAGGTACCGGTGGCCCGAGCTGGCTGTATCAGGAAGTGCCGGTGCACGAGCGCATTCAGTCCTTCGTTGACAGCACACGCGGCAGTGCGGGACGAACGCCACGTCGGTATGCCACCTTAGAAGAAGCCTTTGAACGGATGCGCACGGAGAACAAACACTTGAGCGAAGCCCAAGCGCGTCACTTGACGGTTCATGGTAGTAACCAGAACGAAGATGGCACCTATTCCTGGAAGTTTGATAACCAAACCCATGTCATGGCGCCGTTTGATATGACCCTAACGCAGACGCAGCAACTGTGGTCGAGAATCAACGCACCTTTGTTATTAATCAGCGGCAGCGAAAGCGAGTTTGGTCGTCATCAAGCGGGTGACCCGGCGGAACACTTCAACAATGCTCGCTCCGTTCGGTTTGATCACGCGGGCCATTGGGTACAACACGATCAACTCGACCGCTTTGTGGGCGAGGTTCGCGGATTCTTTAATGGTTTATAAGAAGGGGCTGTCTGCCCTTACTTGAGGCCATTGGCCTTGATCTGTTGAATCAAAATATCGCGAACTAAAATACCCGTGTCAACGGCGGTGATGGCGTCTCCGAAGGCCAGGGTCGCGTGGGATGCGATAAACGAATTGGTCGCAAGCTGATAACGGCGCTCCGGATCGATCGTGTCGACCGCGTGATGCAGGGCGGGCTCTTGACTGAGTAATATCAGTAAGTCAGCGCCACTCAGCGTGAGCTTAACCAGGGTGTTACCAAAGGGCTCGAGGTTCCAGATCTTCCTCGCTGTGACATCACCCTTTGAGAGGATGGCGCGGATACCGGTCCGGTTGTAATAGCCCAGATCGGCCCCGATAGACTCAGCCAAGATGTTTTCAAGAATCGGTTGGAGCTCAATTTTGCTATAGTCCTTGTGAAGGAACGCGATCTTGATATCAACCTGTCCTTGAACCTTTGCCTCATAGGATGAAACCAACGCTTGCGTTGCGGGATCCCCATCCGGTAATTCATTTGCGGCAATCAAGTCGCCTTGGATAACGAGTGGCGCCTGTCCTTGGTCCGGCACTTTGATCTTTATCAGCCCTAAGTGGCTGCCGTAGTGGTTGGCTTGAGCGACGAGCGTTTTACCAACCCGTACTGGATGCTGCACCAAGGTGTGCGAATGCCCGCCAATAATGAGATCGAGATCCTGAAACTGTTCAGCCAATAATAGTTCTGCTTCGTGTCCAATGTGGGAGAGTAAAATCAAAACATCGGTTTTGGCTCGCAGCATGGGCACGAGTTCGGAAAGGCGATCAGCTGGATTTAAAAAGGTTAAGCCTTCATTGCCAGTCGGTGAAAACAAGGTGGGGGCAGTCTCGGTGATTAATCCAATGACCCCGACTTGGATGCCATCGAGATTGAGCAATAAATAGGGGGCGTCTCCCAATAGTTCGCCGTCTGGGCCAACCGCATTGGCCGTTAATAAAGGGTGATTGGCGATGGCGCGAAAGCGCTCAATCTTTTTATAGCCATGATCAAATTCGTGGTTACCAATCAGGCCCACGTCGTAGCCCATCGCATTCATAACATCGAATATTGGTTCGCCTTCAAACATGCTGGAAACGGGTGTGCCCGAGATCGCGTCGCCAGCATCCAGGAACAAAGCCGCAGGGTGCTGTGCTTTGATATCTTTTACAAACGCTGCAATTTTAGCCGCGCCAGCGTATTTGCCCTCTTGTTGAATGTGCCCGTGGAAATCGTTGGTGTGCAGCACGATCAACTCTTTAGCGAGTAGCCAAGGGCTGATAATGATCAGCAGGACACAAAATATCAGTCGATTCGTCATTGGTTATTGCTCCAGTGAGAGTGCCGCTGAAAACCAGGGCAATAATTGCTTCAACTCTGATCGGGCAAACGTGTGGCCCAATCCTTCGATTTGATTATAAAGGAGATTCGGGTTGCGAGCGCCCAGTAATTCTGCAGCCATTTGGCCAATCTCCACTGGGAACATCCAATCGTTACTACCGTGGACTAAATAGATCGGCTTGTCCTGCTGCAGAAGATCAGCCTCGTGACTGACTAGGGCAGGGTCGAGGGTCCCCGAGAAGGGCGCCAAGTGGGTAAATGGGGCGCCCGGTTGCAAGCCTAGCTGTAATGTCAGCGTCGCGCCGTCCGATAAGCCAGAGAGCAAGATTTTCGTCTCGTCGATTTGAGTTTGATCTTTAACGAATTGTAACAGGGCCAGCAGGGCGGGTAAGTCTTGCTCAGGACGGTTGAGCTGCCAAGTCTCCTCGCTTGACGTGGGGGCAATCAGAACAAACCCTCGACTACGCGCTTCGCGTAACCATTGCCACAGCATGTCTCGACCATGGCCGGCACCACCATGAAGGGCAATAACCACAGGAGTCAAAGCAGCTGGGTCTAGCCAGTGCGGAATGTAGATTGAAGCACCGCCCCGTTGATCATAGGCATTCTCAATGTGGGTGATTGGATGATGGCTTGTCTCGGACAAAAAGTGCTCGGGCACGTTCGGGCTGTGCCGTAGCGGCGCCTCGAGGAAAAACTGATGGATTGGATTCAAGAGCGTTGCCAACGGGAATAGGTGGTCTAAGGCTTTACTGAAGGTTCTGCTCGCCCGCATAAATGCCATTGAGTCTTCGGCCGTCGCGCTAAGGTTTTCGCCGGTCCGGCTGGCATAAAGAAAACTCGTTTTCAGATGGTCGCCAAACTTCTCGATCTGAGCTGGAAAAGTTAGTGGTGCAAGCGATGCGTGCGCCTGATTGAGCGATTCAATAAAAGGTGCGATAAAGTCGATGGTCGCATTCGGCCGAGCCGGATGATGGCCCTGTTGCGCTGTTTCCATTACCTCAAGGGTTGTGAGGAGCGCTGGGACGGCAGCGGTAATGACCTCACCAAGGTGTTCGATATCCTGAGCCATAAGACCAATTCTCCTTCGCTGAACCGGTATGATACCTAAGCAGAAGGCGAGAAACGATTGAGGCGGAGTGATGTGAAAGATTGGATCATTTTTGAAGACGAGCACTTACTGGTGATGAATAAGCCGGCTGGGCTGTTCACGACGCCAGGTCGGTTCCAAAAGCGGTGTTTGCTAAACGAGGCTCGAGCCCTCCGAGCTGAGGCCGAGGCGGTGCACCGCTTGGACCTCGACACCTCAGGATTGGTTGTTTTTGGTTGTTCGAAACAGGCGATTTCTGGACTCAACCGATTGTTTCGTGAGCGTCGGATTGACAAGCAGTATGTTGCGCAGGTTGCAGGCACTGCCGCTGCTAATGCGGGCGAAATTATTTTTCCACTGGGGCCTGACCGGGTCCGTCGCCCCCGCCAGCGCGTCGATTGGCGGACCGGAAAGCGGGCATTAACGCGGTATCGTGTCTTGGCGACATCCGGGTCGCAGACGAGACTTGCTCTGATGCCCGTAACGGGTGTCCGCCATCAACTTCGACTGCATCTTGCCTTGATTGGGCTGCCCATTGTGGGATGCGATTTGTATGCGCCAGCGTCGGTGCGTGCGTTGGGGGCGCGATTAATGCTGCATGCTCAAAGGTTGTCTTTTGGACATCCTGCAACGAACGTAGACCTTTTGTTCGAGGCAGCGCCCGACTTTTAAATTGACCGAAGCGTATTGTGATGCGTGGGTCGGTATTGCGCGTTGTTAGCCATTTAGCGCTTTACAGCGATTTTGGTACCGGGTTTTCAGTTGGCGAATATTGTCATAGTTGCGATTCATTTGATCCGTCATGACACCAAGCGTGTCCGACCAATCGCTTAAATAGTCAGTCTCCGAATTGCCCGCTGCCTCTGCGAGTCTCTTTGCGCGCGTGATCATTAGATTCATGCGATCGAGTGCTGGCGCGGCTAAGATGCCATTGCCTTGGCGTTTGAAACTGCCGGCAACCATTCGGTAGTACACGGCGCAGGTTAGGTGTTTGTTGTACTGGGATGTAAGGGCATCAGTTTCTGCGGCGGCGAGGGTGCTTGACCATAACGCGCTGACTAAAATACAGATGATGGACATTGTCATGAAGGCTGATCGCCAAGCGCTCGCGTTGCGGTGCCGTGTTAGCGCATTTTCGGTGTTGACCAGGGTCATAGGCAATTCTCGGTATCGGCGTCTGCGGGGCAGTCTTCTTGCAGGAGCATATCCCATTCCAAGGCCTTTGGCTGACATCCTGCGGTGCCCAATTGTGTTAAATATTTGATTTCATCCCCTTCGTCGCAAGACGCGTTTGGGCCAAATGCTAATTTTTTGTGTTTGCTCTATAATCAGGGTCCCCGGATCAGGGGAGAACTCGATTTGCGTGTTCAAAAGAC
Source organism: Pseudomonadales bacterium (assembly GCA_029249645.1). Taxonomy (GTDB): domain Bacteria; phylum Pseudomonadota; class Gammaproteobacteria; order Pseudomonadales; family Azotimanducaceae; genus UBA9926. The sequence goes on along the minus strand of JAQWWC010000223.1, from coordinate 12,199 downwards.
ACCACAACACAATAAAAAGCGATAATTAAATGACAGATATTCCAAAAATTATTTATACCGAAACCGATGAAGCACCGAGATTAGCAACCTACTCTTTGCTCCCTATTATTAAAGCCTTTACTGATACCGCAGGCGTCGAAGTCGAAATGCTCGACATCTCGTTGGCAGGTCGCATTATTTCGGCATTTCCGGAATATTTAACCGAGGCGCAACGTATTCCTGACCATTTGGCAGCGTTGGGTAAAATGACCCAGAGGCGTGACGCCAATATCATTAAATTACCGAACATCTCTGCATCGAACCCTCAGATGCAAGCCGCAATCGTAGAGTTGCGAAGTAAAGGCTATGAGTTGCCAGAGTATGTTGAGGAGCCGAAAACGGACGAAGAGCGCGACAACAAGTTGCGTTACGACCGAGTGAAAGGCAGTGCCGTAAATCCTGTCCTTCGAGAAGGCAACTCCGATCGCCGCGCGGCTAAAGCGGTTAAGGATTATGCTCAGAAACATCCGCACCGTATGGGCGTCTGGGCCGAAGATTCAAAGACATCCGTTGCGCATATGCAATCAGGTGATTTTTACGGTTCTGAACGCTCTGTTGAAATGACTCAAGCGGATCAGCTCGCAGTGCACTTTAAATCGAATTCAGGCGAGGTTGTGTCGCTAGCAGAAGCTGTTGGCGTGAGCGAAGGCGAGGTGGTTGATGCTGCTGTGATGTCGAAGGCAGCGCTCGTTCAATTTTTGGAAGCGTCCATCAAGGCGGCGAAGCATCAAGGGGTGCTTTGGTCGTTACACCTTAAAGCGACCATGATGAAAGTTTCAGATCCGATTATGTTCGGGCATGCGGTCAAAGCGTATTACCGCGACGTCTTCGAGCAATACGAAGCGGTTTTTGAGGCATTAAGTGTCGATCCGAATAACGGCATCGGTGATGCCTACGAAAAGATAGAGCAATTGTCTTCAGAGCAGCGCAGCGAGATAAAGGCGGCGCTAGATGCCTATTTAACCGAAGGCACGGCCCAGGCAATGGTGGATTCTGACCGAGGTATTACCAATCTGCACGTGCCAAGCGATATTATTATCGATGCTTCTATGCCGGCGGCCATACGAGAGTCGGGTCAGATGTGGGCGCCCGACGGTGAACTACATGACATGATGGCAGTCATTCCGGATCGCTGTTATGCCGGAGTTTATGCTGAAACGATTAAAGATTGTCAGGCTAACGGGGCTTTTGACCCGACAACGATGGGCTCTGTTCCCAACGTCGGCTTAATGGCGCAAAAAGCCGAGGAATATGGCTCTCATGACACCACCTTTGAGGCTCCCGATACCGGTGAAATTCAGATTGTTGATGCTGCAGGGCAAGTCTTGCTCAGTCATCCGGTTGAAACCGGGGACATCTGGCGGATGTGCCGGGTAAAACACACGGCAATTGAGGATTGGGTGAAACTAGCAGTTGCGCGGGCGCGTGCAACGAACTGGCCGATCGTTTTTTGGTTGGATGAGAACCGAGCCCATGATGCGGTGTTGATCGCCAAGGTCCATGAGGAGCTCAAGCGGTATGATGCGTCGACCATTGATTGTCAAATTTTGGCACCTGCCGCCGCGACTCGGCACGCCTTGGCTCGAAGCCGCTTGGGCGAAAACACCATTTCGGTGACGGGTAATGTGCTTCGGGACTATTTGACAGATTTATTCCCGATTCTAGAACTGGGTACAAGCGCCAAAATGCTATCAATCGTGCCATTGATGAATGAAGGCGGGTTGTTCGAAACGGGCGCCGGTGGCTCCGCGCCGAAGCATGTTCAGCAATTTGAAAAAGAGGGGCATCTGCGTTGGGACTCTTTGGGTGAGTTTCTTGCGCTTGGGGCCTCGCTTGAGCACCTTGCCTTGACGTTTGATAATAATCGGGCCCGGGTTTTGGCCGAAACGCTCAATGACGGCGTGGCGATGTTCCTTGAAAAGAACAAATCACCCTCGCGTAAGGTTCATGAAATAGACAACCGTGGGAGCCATTTTTACCTCGCGCTGTATTGGGCCGAGGCAGCAGCACGGCAGGATAAAGATGCGCACCTAAGAGAAACCTTCACGAAGGTTGCTACAGCACTTAGAGACAATGAAGGCGTTATTGTTGAAGAATTGCTGGCAGCGCAAGGTTTGCCTCAGGATGTGGGTGGATATTATCAGCCGGTTGCAGCACTGGCGGATAAAGTCATGCGGCCCAGTGGCACCTTAAATGCGATCCTCAATGGAATTGGTGCATAACGATTCGGTGGAACCGGTCGGTTCTTGATCGACCATCTGGCCGGTTCCGCTGTATCTGAGCAAGTCTACGGTCACGACTCGCTGATCGACAATTCGCGCTGGATCTAGGAAATCTCACCCAAAATAGATCGGAATAGGGCCTTAATAGCCATTTTCTGGTCCGTCTTAAAAGGCATAAACGATAATGACCTTGATGTTGCTCAGCGTATTGATCGGAATGTGTTTCGGGTTGTATCGACTCGGCCAGCGGTCAGTATCGCTCTCGGTGCGTGTCTTCGTCGGATTGCTGGGCGGGGCAATCTTTGGATTGCTGCTGAACGTTTATTCAGCGCTTTTGGGTGGGGCGCTCGAGTCGTTCTTAACCTGGACGCGGTTGCTTGGTGGCGGCTACATCAGTCTGTTGAAAATGATCATCATGCCTCTGATTCTCGTGTCCATGGTCGCCGCCGTCATCAAACTGGAGGCTGTATCAGCCCTAGGTCGAATCGGTAGTCTAGTCCTGCTTATGCTGCTGGGCACAACGGCGATTGCCGCGTTGATCGGCGCTTACACCGCGGCGAGCTTTGGTTTGACTGCAGAAGGGCTGATTGAAGGCGAGCGAGAGCTGGCCCGGGCAGACGTTTTACTCAGTCGTCAGGTTGAAATTCGGGACTGGGCACTGCCTGAGCTGTTGCTGAGCTTTCTGCCGACCAATATTTTCTTAGATTTAACCGGAGCCAGACCGACGTCGATCATCGCGGTTGCTTTGTTCGGAATCCTGTTTGGGGTTGCAGGTCTCCAGCTACGCACTCAGAATGCGGCGCTTGGCGAGCGGTTACTAGCTGGCATTGCTGTGACGCAGGAATGGGTTATGGCGCTGGTCCGCTTGGTCATTCAATTGACGCCCTATGGGGTTCTAGCCTTGATGATCAAAGTGTCGGCCTCCGCCGATGGCGATGACATCTTGAACTTGATTAACTTCATTTTCGCGTCTTACACCGCTATTTTGTTGATGTTCATCGTTCATGGTTTCATACTTCTGGCGGTTGGTTTTAGCCCGAGATTATTTTATGCCAAAGCCTGGCCGGCCCTGAGCTTTGCTTTCTCTTCTCGCTCGTCGGCCGCAACGATTCCGCTGAATGTTGAGGTTCAAACTAAAGCCCTAGGAAATGATTCATCGATCGCTAACTTGTCTGCGACCTTTGGTGCCAGTATTGGCCAAAATGGTTGTGCTGGCATTTATCCTGCAATGCTGGCGGTGATGATTGCACCGACCGTAGGAATCGATCCCTTGAATTTATCGTTTCTAGTACCCTTGATTTTGATCACCACGGTGAGTTCCTTTGGGATTGCCGGTGTCGGCGGTGGCGCGACCTTTGCCGCGCTGGTGGTCTTACCTGCGATGGGGTTACCCATTACCTTGGTTGCGCTGTTGATCTCGATTGAGCCTCTGATTGATATGGCTCGAACGGCACTGAATGTTAATGGGTCGATGATTGCTGGCACGGTTACACAACGAATGCTTGGGGCGCGGTCGGCGTCAAATGATATTGTCGAGACCGATTTGTAGCGCATTTAAGGACGTGGGTTGCGACTTTCGAGGCACGTTCAAAGTGCTGTTCAGCGCCATCCTGGGCTGGATTGTCCGTTTTTGCTGTCGGGTGCGACCCTCAGCTGGAATGCAACCGAAGCCGCGTCGATGCGGCCTGCTCCTAGGAACGGTTAATATCGGATTATTCGGTGACCGACTCAGCGCAGATTTTGTTGTCGTCTGATTGGATGAAGCTGATCCTGAAAAGCGGTAAATCAATGAAACGATGTTCAGAATGAATTTGACTTGGAACGCGGTCAGTACCAATACTATGAGTATGCGGCTCGACCCGGTGGCAAGAAATTTGGTTGGGGCGATGCGGTATAGGGTTTTAGATTAGGTGATATGGCCTGACTGCGTTCATCTCCAAGGAAGACCAAATCGATGTCGAATGAATGGAAATCACTCAAAATTTTGATCGTTGATGATGACTCGTTTCAGCGGAGCATTGTAACGAAGGTCCTCAACCTCTTAGGGGTGACTCAGGTTGCGTCAGCGGCAGACGGTCATGCGGCCGAGTTACGACTTGCTGAGGGATGGGACCTGCTCATCCTTGATCTGAACATGCCGGGCATGGATGGCATTGAGTTTTTGAATGTACTTGCTGATCACGCTTTGAACCCCGCGCTGATTTTCTTCAGTGGAGAAGATCTTCGTTTGTTAGAGGTTGCTGAAGACCTTGCCAGAGATCTTGGGGTTCGTGTCATCGGATCGATCTCAAAGCCAATCGACCGATCAAAAATCGAAGCTTTGCTGGACCGTGTCGAGTTGAAGACGGCGCCCCAAGCGAAATCTTTTACGCAATCTGAACTATCCGAAGCTGAAATTCGGGATGGTCTCGCCGCCGGCGCCATTCGGTTGGTTTACCAGCCAAAAGTGGATGCGGTGTCTCTCGATATGGTTGGGGTTGAGGCCTTACTTCGATGGGAAACGCCAGAAGGAGAACTGCTTGGGCCGGGGGCTGTTGTGCCGGTTGCTGAGCGTACCGGGCTGATGTTTGAGCTAACGCAGGCCATTTTTGCAAGCGCCATGGTGCAACTTAGTCAGTGGTGTCAAGAGGGCTATCGCTGGAAAGTGTCGTGTAACTTTTCCGTTAGTGATTTGACAGAGTCGAGCATCGTACGCGTGTTAGAGGGTGCCCTGAAAGCATCTGGGGCGCCAGCGGAGCTGGTGATACTCGAAGTGACAGAAAGTAAGTTGCCCGAAGATGTCTCGCGCGTCATGTCGTCGCTCACGCGGATGCGACTAAAAGGTTGTGGTATCTCAATCGATGACTTTGGCACGGGATTTTCGTCGATGGAGCAGCTTAGACGGTTCCCTTTCACAGAACTTAAAATTGATCGGGCTTTTGTGAATGGGGCGCATGACAAGCCTTCCGCAAAAGCGATCTTCGAGTCGAGTGTTGATTTGGCGCGGCGGCTTGGCATTAGTTCTGTCGCAGAAGGCGTCGAGGATGAGACGGATCTAACGCTGTGTCGGTCCCTCGGCGTTGATCTCATTCAAGGCTTTTACATCGCGAAACCGATGTTTTCCGAGGCTGTGGTTGAATGGGCGGTTGCCAGGGGGCATTAGTAGAATTAGGCGTCAATAACGCCGAGTTCTAACAATCGTTCGTGCAGATAGTCGCCCGCAGAATACCGACGAGAGAGCTGCACATCGGGACGCGGATGTAAGAATAACGGCATCGACATTCTACTATCGGCGTCGAGTGCAGAATCTTCTGACGCCACTCGATGGGTTGTTGATGGAAAGTAGCCGTTTGAGGCCTCGGCCAGCATATCACCCGTATTGACCAGTACTTGATCATCACGATCTTCGATTCGGAGCCACTCACCATTCTTCGCAAGAATCTCAAGACCAGGACCGTTCGATGCTGGCAAAATAGTCAATAAATTGATGTCTTCATGTGCGCTAGCGCGAGGTAGATTGGTGCCGGCGAGGACAGCGGGATAATGCAGGATCCGCAGTAAGCTAGATTGACTGGCATCGATCATGCTGGACAAGGGTTCAAGAAAGCCGTCACAAACCTGAGTTGGGGAATGGCTTTCAACCCAGGTCAGCAGCGTTTTAGCGAAGTCCTCGGTTGCGTGATAGTAGGTCAGTAAGTCGGCGCGTAAATCACTCGGGCATCGCCCAGAGGGGTAAAAATGAAAATATTCTTTGAAATCTTGAATTTCACTGCCCTTGGCAGATTCGGCGTCGGCTAAACCAAAGTAGCCGTCTTGTGTGTCTCTGTTAAATTGAAATTGAAATTTAGCGTTGCTGTCAAAAAATGCCTGCCAATCAGTATAGATTTGATGCACTCGAGACATATCAAGGGGATGATCGGTTAGAGCGGCAAAGCCATATTCGTGAAGTGATCGAACAAAGGCTTGCTCGCTATCCTCTGAGAGTAAAGAGATCGTCGGTAAGGTGTGTTTTGACATATTGATTTGCACCTTACTGAAATGAGAGGAAGAATCCTGCGAGTGCTGCACTCATCAAGTTCGCCAGGGTGGCGGTGAGCAAGGCTCTAAGACCCAGACGGGAAATGTCATCGCGTCGAGTAGGCGCCAGGGCGCCAAGGCCGCCGAGTAATATGGCAATAGATGAAAAATTAGCAAAGCCGCAGAGTGCAAAAACAACAATGGCCTGAGTTATGGGTGACAAAGCACCGGCAATGTCTAAGTACGCGATATAGGCGACAAACTCGTTGAGAACGAGCTTCTGCCCAATCAAGCCGCCGGCAATATTAGCCTCAGACCAAGGGACGCCAAGCAAGAAGGCGATGGGCTTGAAGAGATAGCCCAAAATTGATTCGATCGTGACCGCTTCAAAACCCATTAGCGCGGCAGCCCACCCCAGCATCCCATTGAGGGCGGCAATCAGGGCGATGAAGGCGAGCAGCATAGCGCCAACCGCCATTGCCATTTGAAGTCCTGTCATGGCGCCGTTGGCGGCCGCATCGAAGATGTTCACGTAGTGATGCATTTCGTCGTCCAGCTCGTCGCTGGGATCTGCGGGTGTCTCCGTTTCGGGCACCATAATCTTGGCCATCATGAGACCGCCAGGTGCGGCCATAAAACTCGCTGCCAGAAGGTACTTCATCTCAATGCCGAGTGCTGCGTATCCCGCCATAACCGAGCCTGCGATTGAGGCAAGTCCGCCAACCATGACGGCAAACAACTCTGATTTCGTCATGGACGTGATGTAAGGGCGCACCACTAATGGCGCTTCGGTTTGGCCAATAAAAATGTTCGCCGCGGAGGCCATGGACTCAGTATGGCTAGTCTTTAGCAGCTTTCTCAGTGCCCCACCAATTAATTTGATCATCAATTGCATGACGTTGAGGTAGTACAAAACAGCAATCAGTGAGGAGAAGAATATGATCACGGGCAAAACGTTAATGGCGAAAACAAATCCTGCGCCTTCAGCCGCTAAGCTGCCAAAAAGGAAATCAATGCCCGCTTTCGAATAACCGAGTAACACCACAACTTTGTCTGCGAGCGTGGCCAATAAGTCTTTGCCGAAGGGGACATAGAGAATGAGTCCGCCAAGGCCTGCCTGCAGCGCAAAGGCCCCGAGAACGGTTCTGAGTGAAATGGCTTGCCGATTGGTTGAAAGGAGATAGGCAATAAAAGGGAATAGTGCGATACCCAGCAGGCTGATCATAAGCGAGTTCTCGCAGTGGCGGAGGCTGAATCATATCAATCAAAGTCGGTGGTGGCTAAGGCTTTTGACCTGCTGGTCTTTTCAATGCACTCTGTGTCTTCAGCATTCAAGGAGCACACCATGTTGACCAAGGGCGATGACTATCCGCTGCATCAAACCCCAGAGCCGATTGCCTACGTGGGGGGGAATCGTAATTTTTATGACCGCTATTTTTTCAATGGCTATAACGCCGACGGCTCGGTTTTCTTTGCCTTTGCGCTCGGCGTATATCCGTACGTCGATGTTATGGATGGGGCTTTCTCGATCGTTATCGGGGGCGAACAGCACAGTGTGATTGCGTCGAAGACAATGTCGCTTGAGCGGTTAAGCACCAAAATCGGGCCCTTGGAACTCGAGATCGAAAAGCCGCTCGAGCAACTGCGTATTCGGTGCGATGACGCTGAATCGGGTATTGCCTGTGATCTCGTGTTCACCGCCTTCATCCCACCTCATGAGGAACCGAGATTCGTTCGCCGCACAGGGGCGCAACTCGGAATGGATTTGACTCGGATGATGCAAAATGGAACTTGGTCAGGATGGTTGAAAGTTGCTGGCGTGGTCAAAGACGTCTCACCCACTTCATTTCAAGGCACTCGAGATCGTTCTTGGGGCATCCGAAATATCGGCGCGCCGGACGCGCAACCTAATCCCGCTGCGACGGGTTTCCAGTTCTATTGGATCTGGGCGCCACTCAATTTTAAGGATTTTAGTATTCATTATTTCGTCAACCAGGATGCTGCAGGCGATGCTTGGAATGAAAATGCGGTTTTGATTCCGAAAACGCCCGGTGAGTCTGAAATTAAAATGAAACACTTTGATTATGAGCAGAACTATCAGCCGGGTACTCGGTTCGCTCAAAATGCGCGGATTCATATGACGTCGGCCGATGGAGAGACCTACCAGATTGAACTGCAGCCAAAATGGAATTTTTATATGAAGGGCTTAGGCTATGGCCATCCAACCCATCGTCATGGCGGGTATCATGGTGACCTATCGGTCATTCGTGAACGCTATGACCTGAATGCAGTGAGCGCTGATAATATTCATGTGCAAGCAATGTGTGATGTGGTCCTGACGACCTCGAAAGGACAAGAGCAGGGCCAAGGCGTTTTGGAGCAATTGGTGATTGGGCCCCATGCCCCGTCTGGCTTTACCGAATTGCTGGATTTTGCGTAGCGGCTTGACCGTTACAGCGGTCGGCGGGCGGAGATGATAGCCCGTAAGGGCGCAGGATAACCCTCGATGGTTTTGTTTGGGTCACTCGGGTCGAGAAAATCTGCAAGGGATTGAAAGGCCATCCATGGGGTTTGGCGTTGCTCGATCAGGCTTGTTTGCGTGACATCCAAAACGTTGAGACGGTCAAAGCCGGCCTGTTCGAGTTGCGACAATAAACGATCGAGGCTGGGTACCTCCCAGACATTGCGCATTTTGGCGTAGCGTGGTTCCGGTTTCAGTGCAGGTTCAGCGCCGTTCGCGATTATCAGAGTTTCAAGTACCAATTCGCCGCCCTTTGCTAGGGCATGCTTGCAGCGACTTAAATGTTCAATCGGGTCTCTGCGATGATAGAGCACGCCCATGGAAAAGACTGTGTCAAAAAACGGGTTATTGGGGAGGTCTTCATCAATTAGCGGCAGCATCGCAGCGTTGTTGGGGCCTTGCAGTCGTTGCAGCGCTTGAAATTGGTAACAAAATAGTCGGGTTGGATCGATTCCGAGGGCCAGACGTGCGCCATCACCCAACATTCGGTACAGGTAATACCCATTGCCACAGCCGATATCCAAAACGGCTTTGCCAGCAAGCGGTAGGATTTTGTTTTGTAGCCGAGCCCACTTCCAATCTGAGCGCCATTCGGTATCAAGGTCGAGTCCAAATAGGTTGAAAGGACCTTTGCGCCAAGGTTTTAGAGCTTGGAGTTGTCGCTCGAGTATCAAGCGGTCGACTTTGTGGGTGCTGCTCAATCGAACGCTGGGGCGAGCGAGTTCAGCGCGGACATCCTCCGTTTGGGGTAAGGCATTAAGGACGTCGTCCCAATCATCGCTTCGGCCGTGAGGACGTAGCGCGAGACGTTCTTGAACCCGAGATTTAAGAAAGCCATGCTCGCTGCTCAGTGTTTCCTGCTGGGTGAGTTCAAAAAAACGATCAAAGGTTGGCAGAGTCATCGCGCGCTCACCGATTATTCAGTCCCGATTGATCAGCTGGCGACTTTGAAGGCGTTCGTGGTTTTTGGCCAATAAAGGCGATGAAGTTGAGCGCGCGAGTGAGGGTTTGTGGCATCTCAAAGCCGCATTGCGCCAAGCGTTGATGGTGTGAGAATTCGGTCTCAGGAATCAAAACGGCCTCGAGCGCCGATCTTTTTTGGGCGATCTCAAGCTCGCTGTAACCCTGTTGTCGTTTGAAATCCAGATGAAGATCATTGATGGCTTGTTGCTGATCCGGTTCGGGATTAGTGACCTTTTCGGCAATGAACACAATGCCCCCGGGTAACAAAGATTGGTAGATTCGGGTCATCAATTGATCCCGTATTGCCAGCGGCAGAAACTGCAGTGTGTAATTGAGCACAATGATCGACGCCCCGGTGAGGTCGGTATCTCGTATATCTTGGCAAGTGAGCGTGACCCGCCGGTCTGCGATAAGGTCGTGCAACGTGGCCTGGCATCGATCAATCATTGGTTGAGAGTTGTCAACGCCAATGACCTTGCAATTGCTTGGCGCCGAATCGGCAAGAACTTTTGTTGAAGTGCCGGATGAGCAGCCTAAATCAAATAATAAGCTGCCGGCTTGCGCATAATGATTGGTGACCAGTGCTAGCACCTCATGACAGAGCGCATAGCCGGGCACCGAGCGAGAAATCATGTCGTCAAAAACCTGCGCAACCTGATGATTGAACGCAAATGGCGGAACGTTTTCTTTTGCCTCAGCATAAACGCGATCAATATCGTGCTTATTTGATTCTGGATTGTCGGGTGAGGAGGGCGTCATCTATCCGGTCTCTTGAACGTGAGGAGATTGGCTTGCGCTAGTTTAAGGGAGATTCGGGTCTGATTAAATCGATAAAACACATGGTTGCCAGCGTTCTAATTCAGCGCATCAATCTAGGGTCATGTCTTGAATTAATTGGCAGCAAGTCTAAGATAAAATGGCCTGCAACGCGGAGCCTATTGGTGGATTTTGGCGCAACCAGTTGTTGTGGCTGACTGCCTTCAGGGTAATCGACCTGTTACAAAGGAGCGCTAAATGAACGAGTGGATCTTGAGGATTAATACTGCAGGGTTGCCGCTGTCATGGCTAAGCTGGCAAGAAGCGGTCTCGTTGCATGCGAGAGAGCTGGTCAGCTGGACGTTCGGTGAGACATTAAAGGTAGTTCGTGGCGGTTATTCTAAAACGGGACAACGTACTGTGCTGGCTCTAACGAGTGTGCTGGCGTGTAAGGGCCGAGTTGTCTCAATGGATAGCAAGGCCGCTCTGTCTAACGCTACGCTGTTTAAACGCGATCATCATCGCTGCCTGTATTGTGGGCTTGCCTTCGCTGCGACAGAGCTGAGCCGGGATCATGTGCATCCCGTTTCTCGGGGAGGGCAAGATGAATGGATGAACGTTGTGACGGCCTGTAAGCGCTGCAACGCCCGTAAGGGTAATCGCTTATTGTCAGAATCCTCACTGTCGCTGTTGGCCTTACCCTATCGGCCAAATCATGCTGAATATCTTGCATTGACTCACAGCGGCAGAATCTTAGGTGATCAAATGACGTTCTTGCAGAATCAGTTTTCGATCAATAGTCGTGGTGTGAGGGGGCCGATGCAACTCGCTGCTGAAAAGGTCTATGCGGCCCAATAGACGGCTTTATTACGTGAATCAATTAAACTTTAAAGCCTAAAAGGGAGCCAAGCATGGTCGTGACTTATGAAATGGACCAGCAGACGGCGATCATTCGGATCAATCGCCCGGAACAGTTGAATGCGCTGGATGAAAACGTGGTTCAAGGTTTGAGAGCCGCCTGGATTCGATACCGTGAGGATGACCAAGCGCGATGCGCTATTTTGTGTGCGGCCGGCGAGCGAGCTTTCTCGGTCGGCGCTGACATTAAGCAGGCACCGAAGGAAATGTGGCAGGCAGTACCTTCCGTTGGGATTCAATTAGACAAGCCGATCATTGCGGCGGTTCAAGGTTTTTGTGTCGGCGGTGCTTACATCTTAGTTCAGATGTGTGATCTGGTTGTTGCGGCGAGTGATACCCGATTTCGATATCCCGAAGCGCAGGTTGGATTTACAGGGGGGTTAATTGCCAGCTGCGCAACAAGGGTGCCACATAAAATCGCGATGGAATTTATGCTGCTGGGGCAAGACATTGGTGCGCAACGTGCCTTTGACGTTGGCATGGTCAACCGAGTCGTGCCAGTTGGGCAGCAACTCACCGCTGCTTTGGAATATGCAAGAATTCTCGAGCGGAGTGCGCCGCTTGTGGTGCAGACCATCAAAAACTTTGTCGATCAGACCCTTCCTAAAGGTCCAGCCGAACTGGCAGCCCTCGCGCGCGATCAGTTGCTTAAAGTCCGAGACTCTGAAGACGGCGCAGAGGGCCGAGCGGCCTTTAAGGCCAAGCGCCCGCCGGTATTTCAAGGCCGGTAAACGCGCCTCTGACCTGGGTTTGTCTTGTTTTTATTGGCCTACAGCCCTGAGCG
>JAQWWC010000222.1 GCA_029249645.1 Pseudomonadales bacterium | reverse complement strand
TACTGCGCGTCTTGATTTTGCATTCGCAGTCAAGAGTCCGCTCGTAGCTCAGCTGGATAGAGCACCAGGCTTCGAACCTGGGTGTCGGGAGTTCGAATCTCTCCGGGCGGGCCATCTTTCTTAAAGGATTCCTAAAATCTCGACCTGAACGCTTTGCGGTTTGGGAAACTTGCCCAGGCTGTAGACAAATTAAAAGGGGCGTGTTTTGGCGCCACCCTGAGCGGTTTTCTCCCATGCCTTAAAAAGTCCTAACCGATCGGCTCGGTGCGGTCAGTGCTTACGTCGCGCCTTCAGCGGTCCGATATGTGACGGCACCGAAAGCTGTAGGCTGCAGAGCCGGACCAACTGGTGCATCAATTCTGCTGGTTAAGACATCATCGCTGAGTAAACGGCTGCAATGCAGCAAATCTTGGATCAAGTCATCCTGCTCCGGTCTCAGCTGATGGGTTGAGACGGAGCTTTATCCGGATGGTGGTAGATCACTTCAGCTGAAAATTAATTTGTAGGGATGTGAGGGCTCGCAACAGACAATGTGGCTGATAGTTGAAGTCGTTCGCGCCTGGCGTAAATTGAGCGCTCTCGACCCGGTCTAAAAAGGTCTTAAAGCCCCACCAGAGCTCTCTTCGTGCGAGCGGCGCCCCAAGGCAGTGATGAATGCCAGAGCCAAAAGCGAGGTGCGCCCCAGGCTTGTCGCGGTCTAGGCGCAAGTCTGCAGGGCAACTAAATTGCCCTTCGCAACGATTGGCCGCACCATAACGCACGCCAATCAAAGCGCCTTCAGGGATGGTGACCCCATTTAGCTCTGTCGCAGCGGTTGCGCGACGCAGTAACATTTGTACGGGTGACTCCAATCGCAGCACCTCCTCGATAAACGCGCGAAGATGGGTCTCGGTATCTTGTTTAAGTTGTTGCCATACCGCTGGGTTCTCGATCAATAACTTGATGCCGGCAGATAGGGCGTTGGTTGTGGTTTCACTGCCGCCGACAAACGTATCAGCCATCATCTCCGCATGCAGCTCTTCATCGGTCAAGGTCCGGCCCCATTCTGGGATTTCCTTGTTTACAAGGTCCGACAAAAGGGTGTCGTCGGGTGTGATCCGTAAACGTTCAAAAATAGGTTGGAAATAGTGTTGCGCTTCGATTTCCATCAAAACGCATTCAATTTCTTCTTCCTCAGTCAGCATCATGCTGATGCGTTTGAAGAAGGCATCCGTCCAGCCTTTTATTCGCCAAAGATCTGCTTCATCCGCACCCATTTGTCTCACGATAATGGTCAGCGGCAGGGGGATAGACATCGCTTGAACCCAGTCGCAGTGACCAGCCTGAGCAATTTTTTCAAACAGGGATTCTGCGGTCTGTTGCACGAAACTATCCATCGCGTGAATCTTTGCTGGTCTAAATGCCTCGTTAAAGAGCGCCCGCATTTGTTTGTGATTGGGGTCATCCCGGCCGATCAAAGTGGCGCTGGGAAGCCAACCCTTGGTTTTAAATAATTCATTAACCCGTGCCTGACGCTCGGTTTGCCGGTCTTGAGCGCTCCGGGTCTTGCCGCTAAAAAGCGTTGGATTTTGTAGCACATGTCGCACATCCTCAAATCGAGACACATGAAAAATCCGAGTGCTGGGGTCCTGGTAGACGGGCGCGTCTTGTCGCAAATGCTGATAGGCCTCAAAGGGTTGGTCTTGGAGCGCTTTTGAGAAGAAATTAACGGGGTTTGTCACGAGATCTCTTTTAAATGAAAGGCTAAGCGCCAAAATAGCGTTTCCCACGCGCGGTCGCAACCGTTAGCCGATCTAATCGGCAGGGCGTGAAAGCGCTGCCGTCGAGGCGGCGCGTCAGGTAACGACACCTTTGATTCGAACCACCGTAGTTATAGGCTTTCGTCTGCTTGCAGCAGGATCGTGAGTTCGCCGGTGCTGCGCTCTGTTGGATAGGTTTTTAGGGGTTGCTGGGTTGGGCCGCTCAGGCACTGGCCTGTGGTGACATCGAATCGCGCCCCATGCAGGGGACAGATCATATGTT
>JAQWWC010000221.1 GCA_029249645.1 Pseudomonadales bacterium | reverse complement strand
CCCTTCTGAGTATCCGAAAGCGAGACGCCGCTTTTATTGATGTCGATATGGTGTCTTAGGGGAAGAGGCGGTAATCGTGATCCTAAAAACCATTGGTTTACTCGGCAATCCTAATTGCGGTAAGAGCACCTTATTCAATCGTCTGACAGGGGCGAATCAGCGGGTTGGAAATTGGCCGGGGGTAACCGTTGAGCGTAAGAGCGGGTCGTTAACCCATGCGGGTGAGCGTTTCGAGATTATCGATTTGCCGGGGATCTATTCGTTAGACCAGTCTGCAGGCGGTATGGATGAAGCCGTTGCCCGAGACTATATCGCCGCTGGCGATTGCGATCTTGTGATCAATATTGTTGATGCGAGTAACTTGCAACGCCATTTAATTCTGACCCAGCAACTCCTCGATTCTGGCCTGCCGGTTGTGATCGCCTTAAACATGCTGGATGTCGCAGAGCGCGCGGGCTTGTCGTTAGACCCAGCTGCTTTATCGGATGCACTCAAGGTGCCCGTTGTGCCGATGATTGCGTCGCGTAATGTTGGGGTTCAGGACCTTTTGGCGGTGATCGGTTCGTCCCAAAACAATGATCCGGCGGTCATTCAATCAAAGCGATCGAGCGCAACTGGTGCCTCATCGACCGAAACCCTTGCTGCTGCGGAGCGTCGTTACCATAAGGCAGTGGCAATCGGTGCGACGGTCACTCGGGTCTCAAGCGTCCGGCATCCGCCCAGCGAAGTCATTGATCGAATTGTTCTGAATCGGTGGTTGGGCATTCCGATCTTCCTTGCCGCGATGTATTTAATGTTCACAGTCGCGATTAATTTAGGCGCCGTGTTTATTGATTTTTTCGATATCTTATTTGGCGCGATCTTTGTTACGGCCAGCGAACAGCTGCTGTCGTCGCTTGGCCTCCCGGCTTGGTTGATTGTGTTGTTAAGCCAAGGTTTAGGCGGCGGCATTCAATTGGTTGCCACGTTTATCCCGGTGATCGGATTTTTATTTTTATGTCTTTCGGTGATGGAAGACTCTGGTTACATGGCCAGGGCCGCGTTTGTTATTGACCGACTGATGATTGGTATCGGCTTGCCGGGCAGCGCCTTTGTCCCGCTTATCGTGGGATTCGGTTGTAATGTGCCTGCAGTGATGGCCACCCGGGCCTTATCGAAAGAAGATGATCGGCTTATGACTATTGCCATGGCGCCTTTTATGTCCTGTGGTGCACGTTTAACTGTCTACGCGCTGTTTGCTGCGGCCTTTTTTAAGGGTCAAGGTCAAAATATTGTGTTCTTGTTATATTTAACGGGGATTCTAATGGCCATCTTTACCGGCTGGGTTTTCAGGAAGCAGATTTTTCAAGGCCAAATGTCAGCGTCTTATGCTGAGATGCCGGTTTATCATGTGCCGGTCATTAAAAACCTGTTGCTGACAACTTGGTTTCGTCTTCGAAGCTTCGTGCTGCGCGCGGGTAGAACGATTGTTCTGGTGGTTGTTGCGTTAAGTTTTCTAAACTCAATTGGAACGGACGGTAGCTTCGGCAATGAAGATACCGAGTCGTCGGTCTTATCTGTGATTGGGAAATCGATTACCCCAGCGTTTTATCCGATGGGATTGACGGATGATAATTGGCCTGCAACGGTTGGGCTCTTTACGGGGTTGTTCGCGAAAGAAGCCGTTGTCGGTACCTTGAACGCGTTATATAGCGGTCAGGTCGAGGGCGAGCCGATGACCTTGTTGCAGGCTGGCGAAGCCGCCGCCATAAGCGTTTATGATAATGCGAGCGCGCTGGGAGGGGCTTTATTGGACCCACTTGGTTTGAGCTTGAATGATGATACTGTCAACGACAGCTCACAAAGTGCTGCGCTTGCGAATATGGCGGCTTATTTCGGAAGCGATCTTGCTGCGTTCAGTTACCTAGTCTTTATTTTGTTGTATGCCCCCTGTGTTGCAGTGATCGCCGCAATGCATAAGGAGTCTGGGCTGAAATGGGCGGGATTGGTCTTTGGCTGGACCACTTTGGTGGGATACATTACTGCAACCATGGTTTATCAGGTCGGAAGTTTTTCAGCTCATCCGCAGTTCTCAACAGCTTGGATTAGTGGCCTCGTCGTTGTCCTGGCGTTGGCGATATTCGCTCTGAAACGGGTTGGCCGCAAGGCAGTCCCCAGCCAGCTTATTCCAACGGTTCAACTGTCCTAGGGCTTTTTTTGGTTCTGGCGTTCCAACAACGCAGTCGTTAGACTTGGCTCAGAAAGCGGGGAGGATCGGTGAATGACGGCCACTGTTGATTCGACGGGTCTTCTCAATATTGAAACCATGAGGTCGCTGAAAAGGCGGTCGCTCCCTTGAATTACCTTCCAATAAATAGCTGCTGCGAGTTCGTTACACGTGTATGAATCTATAGTTTATTTGGAGCTGATGTTCGGTTTTATTTTGCTGATGTTTGGCGGGGATTTTCTCGTTCGGGGGGCCTTGGATTTTGGTACCAAGCGCGGCATCTCGCCTTTGATCGTTGGGGTAACCGTCGTAGCAATGGGCACCTCAGCGCCCGAACTCGTTATTTCGATTTGGTCGACGCTGTCGGGGCATCCCCAGATAGCGCTCGGCAACGTCATTGGTAGCAATATTGCCAATGTGTTTTTGGTGCTCGGCTTGCCAGTGTTATTACATCCTATTGTAACTCGACAAGATGGGTTGAAGATCCAAGTTCATTGGATGCTTGCGGTTACCGTCGGTTTTATTTTGTTATGCTTTTTGGGCGTTCTGAGTCTCCCCGCGGGTATTATTATGCTACTCATTCTCGCACTCTTTCTGTTCTTGAGTGTTAAGGGCAGTGTGCCGCTGGCGGCCCTAGATGAGTTAACCCAAAATCAGGATGCAAGTGCGGCGCATAAAGTCTCCTATTGGCGGATATCTGGCTTGATTGGGCTTGGAATGGTCGCTTTACCGGTAGGGGCTAACTTTGTGGTGACCGCAGGAACGAGCCTCGCCGTTAATCTCGGCGTGTCGGAGAGTGTGGTTGGCGCAAGCTTAGTGGCTCTGGGTACATCGCTTCCCGAGCTGAGCGCGACTTTGGTCGCGGCCTATTACAGAAACAGTGATGTTGCGTTGGGCAATGTAGTAGGCAGCAACCTGTTTAATATTCTTGCGGTACTCGGCGTTACGTTAATGTTTGCGGACATCCCCATCGATCCAGCTTTCTTAATGTTTGATATTTGGATCATGCTGAGCGCGGCGATGGTGCTTTGGCTTTTTGCTATGTTTGGCGCAAAAATTGGACGCCTGGTTGGAGTTGGGCTTTTGTGCGGATACGGGGGCTATATATGGGTCCTGTTTTCAGGTTAGGTGAGCGAGTTTTTGGCCGTGACTGAATCAACTCAAAAGTTTGATCAAAAAACTGCAATTGCGATCGTGGTCGCCAATATGGTGGGCACGGGCGTTTTCACCAGTTTAGGGTTCCAATTGCTGGACATTCAATCCGTCAGTATGATCTTGTTGCTGTGGGTCATTGGCGGCATTGCGGCACTTTGCGGGGCGTTAACCTATGCAGAGCTCGGCGCCCAATTGCCGCGCTCTGGTGGCGAATACAATTTTCTTGGACGCCTATATCATCCGTCGTTTGGTTTTGTCTCCGGTTGGGTTTCAATTACCGTCGGGTTCGCTGCCCCTATCGCTCTGGCCGCGATGACCTTCGGGGCCTACCTGGGCGCTGTGCTGCCGGACATTAACCAGACGTTTGCGGCTTCGCTCTTGGTGATTTTGCTGGGGCTGATGCACTGCTATTCCCGAACGGTCAGTGGTAAAACCCAGTTGATCTTCACGTTGCTCAAGGTGGTCCTCATTCTGATCTTTAGTGTTGCTGCACTTACTTTCTCTGATCACGAAATGAATATGCCAAAACTGCCAGTGGCTAGTGATCTTGGAAGCTTGTCATCCGGCGCGTTTGCGGTGGCTCTGATTTACGTTAACTATGCCTATACGGGTTGGAACGCGGCAACCTATTTAATTGATGAAATCGATCAGCCTGCAAAACGCCTTCCAGCGATCCTAATGATTGGCACTGTGATGGTGATGGGCTTTTACGTGCTGTTGAACTACGTCTTTTTGGCCGTTGCGCCGATCGAAGCCTTACAAGGGAAAGTTGAGGTTGGCGTGATTGCCGCAGAATTTGCCTTTGGCAGTTTGGGCGGCCAGCTGATGGGCCTAATGTTGTCGCTATTGCTGATCTCAACCGTGAGCGCGATGCTGATGGCGGGCCCCAGAGTACTGCAGGTAATTGGGCAGGATTTTCCAATGTTTAACCGGTTGGCGAAAACCAATGATGATGGCTTGCCGCAGATTGCGATCCTCACCGTGGTAGCACTGTCAGTTGCGTTTGTCTTGACGTCTAGTTTTGAGTCGGTCCTCGTTTTTAGCGGTTTTGTTCTCAGCCTGAACACCCTATTTACGGTCGGCGGCGTTTTTAGACTGCGAGCGAAAGGGCTGCTTAAAAAGGATATTTATCAGACCTTAGGGTACCCTATAACGCCACTGATCTTTCTCGGATTAACGCTGTGGACCATGGTCTATATTTTGATTCAGAGGCCAGAGGAGGCCCTCGCGGGGCTCCTCGTGGTGGCTGTTGGATTTGGATTCTATTGGGTCTCCGGCCGCTTGAAAGGCTAGGCTTTGCGCAATTTTGGTAGGTCGACGAACTGACCGAGACGCTTTTCAGCATTGGCCGTCATCGCCTCTTGAATTTCCTCCAGCTTAAAATGTGAGGCATTCCAGATTGCGATATAGTCTAAACCGTCGGCGGTGTTATGGTCTCGCGCATAGGTAATCATTTTTTTGCAGCCATAGACCGCGAGCGGGGCTTTGGTTGCAATTTCTGCAGCGATCGCCATAACTGCTTCTAGCATTTGCGCTTGATCCTCAAAAACGCGGTTGATGAGGCCCATTGCCGCGGCCTCTTGAGCAGGCACGCGACGCCCAGTATAAGCCATTTCTCGAACAAACCCTTCTGGGATGAGCTTTACGAGTCGGGGGAAGGTGCCCACGTCTGCAGTCATACCAATGTTGGTTTCAAAAATGGTTAAAAAGGCATCGCTTGTAGCGTAGCGAATATCGCAGGCAGTGACGAGATCGACGCCACCGCCAATGCAGCCACCTTGAATTGCTGCAAGCACTGGAATCCGGCAGGCCTCTATGGCGTTGAAGGCGCTTTGCATCACCAAGACGTTGTCATAAAAAGCGGTGCCTGCGGTGAGCTTACGCTGCTTTTGATCTTCATCAGGTACTTGACCAACCCCTGCAAAGGAAGAGACATCTAAACCGGACGTAAAGTGGGGGCCGGTCGAGGATATAACAATTACCCGGGCCTTAGTCTCTGCGTCGATCTCTTGAATAATGGCCGGCAGTTCAACCCAAAATTGCGGCACCATGCTGTTCCGTTTCTCTGGGCGACTTAATTGAATATGGGCGATGTTGTTGTCGATGGTCACATCAAAGCATTCATGGGTCATAGTGTTGTCTCCTTGTTTTGAACCAAATCGATGGTTGATAAAAGCCCTGATTTTCAGATGATCTTTTAGAAGCAGGGCAGCGTCAAACAGCGAATAAAGTCTGTGACATTGCCTGACTCAGGGCGCTGAGACCACCATCGCCTCGTCGTTTAGCCGCGTCGATGATGGCAAAACCGTTAGAGCGGCAGAGCATGACTGCGATGGCGCTGCGCGTTAGTCTAACCGCAGCTTAACACCAAGCCGGACGGTTCTGCCGGATCGCTGATAACCAAAGACCTCTTCAAACTGGGTGTCAAAGAGGTTATCGATCGCAACGAATGCCTCAGCTTGTTTGCTGATCAAAACGCTGGACGTGAAGGCAACCAATGTAAAGGGCTTCATTTCAACGCGTTCTTGGTAGGGCGCGACGGGGGGGTAAAAGATATCCTCGCTTGTGCCAGTATAGGCGGCGGAAACTTGGTAGTGCCAGTTTTCCGCGCGATAGCCAATAGAGAGAAGCCCTGTGGCCCGCGGTCGCCTAATTTCGGTGAGGCTGCTGCCATCGGTTGCTTTGAGTCTTCCGTAGAAGGCCTCAACGGTTAAGGCGTCGGTTGGTTGCCAATTGATTTTGGCGTCATAGCCGCGTTGTTTACTGCGGCGTGGATCATTGCTTGCGGTGTAAACGAAATCAACCGGATCAAAGACAAAGCCGTTGATTTCATTTTTAAGGTGCGCGGAATAGCCTTGCAGCGCCATCGTGATGGGCAGATTTGAAAAACGATGGGAGACTCCGAAGTCCAAAGCGAGGCTGTGCTCGGGCTCGAGTGCATCGTTACCTTTAAAGTTAGTGTAATAGCCGAAACGCTCGGTAAAGGTCGGGTTTTTGGTGGATCGCCCGATTGCGCCGAAAATTTTAGTCGCCTCGGTTAAGAAATACGCGGCATTGCCGCGCACGCTATGGCCGGCACCAAAGTCTGAATTTTGTTCGAGCCTTGCACTTAAGGATCCGGTCCAATTGTCCTGCTCGAGCAGGTACTCTCCACCGAGCGCCATTTGTGTCAACGTGTGATCTTGGTTGGGGTCGCCGAAAAAACTGCTCGGGCCGCGCTGCTTGAAGTGCAAGGACTCATATTCCATGAGTCCGATCCATGTTGCTGTGTTGAGCGTCTTGCTGATCTGATAGTTGAACTGCTGCTTTTCGCTGTCGGTTTGGGTCTCCGCATTGGGCGTCGTTTGGTTGGTATTTTTATCCCGACTAAAGTTGAAGGATAGGGTTTGTTGGAAATCTTCATGATCCGATGCGAGGCGCACGCCCGCAATCCAATTTTGATGGGCTGATGTAAAGTCAGCATCCGTCGGCAGGCCAGTCAATGCGTAGTCCACATCATCGAAGTCGTTCTGGCTCTGTTGCAGCCGAAATACGCTACCAAGACGCCAATGCTTTAATAGCGGGGAAGAGGTTCTCAGGTAGGCGGCTCTTTGCTTGGACCCATCGCGTTCATTACCTTGACGTGAAACGTTAAAACCCCGCGTTTTGAAATCGCTGATGCCGAGTGCTAGCTGAGTCTCTCCAAGTCTTGTTGCGCTGTCGATTGCAAGATTTTGGGTCCGATTACTGCCCCCGCTGATTAAAAAATTCGTACCGGGCTCGCTCTCAGGCGAGCGGGTCATGATGTGAATCACGCCCGCAATAGCATCGCTCCCCCAAATGGCGCTTTCTGCACCGTGCACAATCTCAATGCGTTCGATTTGTTGCACGGGAAATTGGCTGAAATTGAACTCACTGCCCTGGCCAATATCGTTGGCCTCGACGCCATCAACCAGCACGAGCACGTGATTGGCCTCTCGGCCCCGCATTCGAACTTGGGTTAGGCCGCCAAGTCCGCTTTGCTGACTGACGCTGAGGCCTGGCTGGCCGCGCAGCAAATCGGGCAGTGAATTAGGATTTCGAAGATCAATGTCTGCCTTGGTAATGATGCTGATCTGGCTACCGGATCGAAGACTGTCCATTGGCAGCCGAGAGGCGGTCACCGTGATGGTTTCGTCATTGGGTTGCGCCCAAAGGGATCCGCAGCTGAATAAAAGCAGGAACGTTAGAATTACGTTCGGCAAAAAAGTGGGCCTGGCCCGAGTCTGGATTAAGGTCGTCTGATAAAAGAAGGGCATATTGAAACATCTCCTGCTCCCGCCGAGCAATTGGATTAAGGTATAGCGCGCAGGAGTAGACGATGGTCATGACCTGCCCGCCGCAGTTCATTGCCGCATTGTTGTCAGGCCGGTCTCCGGGCTTGCGAGCGTCGTGCGAACACGTTTGCGCGGCTACCTTCCCATGCATTTGAGCACAGTGGTAAAAAGCAGCGCACCTCGCTTACCGTTGCGGGGGCAGCACCGGAATTGAAAAAAATTCTCACCGGTTTCCCGTTTCATTTTAGGGTTTTAAGCTAAAACACCTGACTAAATGAAGTGCGATAAGGTTATCCGGTTGCTTGTTATGGAGTCAAGAATTGTTCAATAATTGTGTTCGAAGTGGGCGGCGGGATCAAAGCGAGTCGCCTGAAAAATGATATCGAAAGGGTGTTCTTGTGCTGATGCATGCTGTTGTTTGGGCTTTCTGCTTGCCTTTGTTACCTGTCTGTTGGCTTCAGCTGAAGCTGACACAACGACGACTTCCGAAGATCAAAGCCCCAATGGTACCGGTTGCGTGGGGGGATAATGCGTCAGCATTGGGTGCTGGGCGTCGCGTACTTGGCCTTGGGGATCAGGTAATTGTGCCGAAAGACGGGGCGGACTCAGGCCAAGGCATAATGGTGTACTGCGGAGAATCTTTGATGCGCCAGAGTGATGATGTAAATTGGCAAGTGGCGAAACAACCGGGTGCCACTGCCAGCGATGCGCTTGCGACCTGCCGTGGCATTGATGATTTAAATGTCGACTTGGTTCTGATTTCAATCGGCGTCAACGATGTCTCAGCACTGACCTCGCTGATGCGGTGGCAGGCTAGCATCTTTGATCTAATCTCTTTGATTCGACAAAAAGGCAGGGCCAAGATTGTTTTTTTGGGTCTCCCTCCGATGGCACGCTTTGAACCCTTGCCACAGCCCTTGCGCGCTGTGTGCGGTATCCGAGCGAGACTGTTAGATGCGGTTCTAAAGAGGTCGGTCAGTGGGCTGAGCTTTGCGGCGCATCTGGATTTTGAGGCCGGTGCGCCAGCAGGCACCCTCACCGATGACGGTTATCATTTAACGGCCCAGGTTCAAAAAGCGCTTGGCGAGCGAGCGGCAAGTTTGGGTTTGCGCCTGCTACGGGTCTAAACGCACAGCCATGATATTCAGAAATCGTTGCTGCCAATTAATTGCTGGTCTCGCACTATCGCAGGCGACGGGCTATCCGGTTTAGACTTCAGGAAAATCTTGGGTTTTGAGCGGGCGGCAGTGGCTGAACAACGGTGGGGCGTCTGGCCGCGGTAACAAGTGAGATAAAAACGGTATTTTAACAACAACTGTTTCAAAGAAGAGGAGGATCACGCAATGCAATCGGAGTTGATTGAATATTACGATGGTGACATTTTATTAGAAGGCTGCTTGGTTCAGGGTGAGGGTTTTGGACCGAAACCCCTAGTTTTGGTCGCCCATGATTGGACAGGTCGTCGACAATACGCAATTGATAAAGCGCACGAGATCGCCGGCTTAGGGTATGCCGCATTTGCCATTGATATGTACGGGAAAGGCATCTTTGGCGCCGATGGTGATGTAGCCTTAAACACCGCGCTCATGGGGCCGTTCGCGTCCGATCGAGGCTTATTGCGTCAACGTATCAACGCGGCACTGGAGGCCGCGAGTGTGCGGCCCGAGATCGATGCCACAGCTGTAGTGGCGGTGGGCTACTGCTTTGGGGGCATGTGTGTGCTCGAGTTAGCAAGGATGGGTGCCCCGGTCCAAGGCGTTGTCAGTGTGCATGGGATTTTAGCGCATGGCGAGGCGGCTAATGCGGCCATTACCGCTAAAGTCCTCTGCTTGCATGGTCACGATGATCCGATGGTGCCCCCTGAGCAAGTGCTCGCGTTTGAGCAAGAAATGACCGCGGCGCAAGTGGATTGGCAAATGCATGTTTACGGTGGCACAACGCATGCTTTCACCAATCCAGGTGCTGACAATCCGGATTTTGGAACGGTCTATTCTTCAACTGCGAATTTGCGCGCCAGTCATTCGGTTCAGGCATTTTTGGCAGAGGTGTTGATTCGACCTGAGATATAATCAGTACCCGTAACAATCGCGCGCTAAAACGCAACGGTAATCGATTCGATGCGATGGTCAATTAGGCGCTCCCCATCGAAGTAAAACCAGCCGCGGATGGGTTCACTCTGGAGAACTTGGGGCAGCCAAAATTGATCATCGGCCCACATTTTGTCCAGTGGTAGGTCTGTCATTGGGCACCAAAGCGGCGCTGCTTCGAGGGTTTCTGTCGGGGTGCCCGAAAACTGATCCGAGACATAAACGTAAATTTTTATTTTTGGGTAAGCCAAATCGTGAAAGAACAATTCGGCCATGGGTTGAAGGCCGTGCGGGGTGATCTTTAACTCTTCCTCGGTTTCTCGGATGGCGCAGGCGAGCGGCGTCTCGTAAGGCTCAAGCTTGCCCCCAGGGCCTAGTATCTTGCCAGCACCCAGGCCCGTTTTTTTGTGGATCAAAAGGACTTGTTGGTGTCGCCGGATAAAAACGAGTGTCGTCAACAGATCCGGCTGCCAATGCGCCCAATCAATGCTCGAGATAGTAACACGCTGCTTCTTCATGAAATGCCTAATGGTTTTAGAACCCCTAAGTTTATGATGGGTGTTGTTATTCTCCTCAGAGCGAGTTTCATCTCGATTTATTGTGCCCGATGATTGAAAAAAACTGCTGTTGGGACTTGAATATTACCAACTTAGCCTTAGATAGGTTCTGTAACGTTAAAATGCACACCCCTGGAGGTGTTTGATGGAATTGACACGGCAGACGCCAATGATCCCGGTCTTGAGTGGGCAATCACTATATGCCTATCTGGACGCGGTACACCGTATTCCTAAATTGACCCGTGAAGAAGAAGTCACCTTGTTCGAGACATTTAAAGGCGGTGACAATATTAGTGCCGCCCGAGCATTGGTCATGGCCCATCTTCGTTATGTTGTGTATATCGCCAAGCAATATTCGGGGTATGGCTTGCCGCTTGAAGATCTTATTCAGCAAGGTAACGTCGGGCTTATGCAATCGGTTAAGAAATTTGACCCTGAACGCAAGCTACGATTGTTGACCTTTGCAGTACATTGGATCAAAGCTGAAATACATGACTATATATTAAAGAACTGGAAACTGGTGAAGGTCGCAACGACCAAGGCGCAGCGAAAGTTGTTCTTTAACCTGCGCAAAAATAAGCGGGCATCGGGTCTGATTGACAGCCCAGAGGCAAAAAGAATTGCAACCTTGCTCGATGTTTCTGAGGCCGATGTCATCGAGATGGATCAGCGCTTGAGTCGACAGGACCAATCCTTTGAAAAACGCGATGACAATGACTTCTCTGCGCCAGAATTGTATTTGCAAAGCGATAGCCTGGATCCTCTAGACATTGTGGCTGACTCGGAGTCCGAGGCAACTGATGCGAGTGGACTCAGGCTGGCCTTAAAACAGCTGGACGAGCGCTCGCGCCAAATTGTTCAGGGCCGCTGGTTGAGTGATGAAAAGTTAGCGCTTAAAGTGTTTGCAGAACGCTTCGGTATCTCCATTGAACGGGTTCGGCAATTAGAATCGCAAGCTTTAAAAAAGCTTAAGCAAAATATGGCAAGCTAAACGCTTTTCGGGCTTGGCAAAGTCGCGGTAAGGTGTGGTTTCAAACCAAGGAACCGTGCGCGATGACAGATCAAATTATTTCAACCGACACTGTTTTTGACGGCGCAGCTGTCGTTGAAGGCCTCAATCGTTTACTCAGACTCCGAACCACGCCCATCGGGATGAAACTGTTTCCAAGCCGAGCGGAAATGGAAGCGATTCCTAAAATTAGACGACCCAGCAACGTTCACACTACCGACCAAATTGTTGGACAAGCCAGCCGTAATGGTTGGACCGTTGGCATTACGATGGAAGACTTGGTGGGCGCGCAATGCGGCACGGTGATCGGATTACATCCACGCGATGAGCGCTGGTTATCGGGCGATAAAATGGCAGGGGTTTGGTTCAAGGATCAAGCCGAGGCTGCAAAACACCAAGCCAGCATGGATGTCGTTGCTTTTGGGCAGTTTGAAGCCATGGCAGTCTCACCTCTGGCTTCGGGCAGGTTGAACCCGCCGGACATTTGTCTCATTTATGCAACGCCCGCCCAAATGATTCTGTTTATTAATGGCCTGCAGTGGACGGGCTATAAAAAATTGGATTGGGGCTGTGTGGGTGAGTCTGCTTGTGCGGACTCTTGGGGTCGCGCTTTAAAAACGGGTGAGCCAAGTCTTTCGATCCCGTGTTTTGCTGAAAGACGCTACGGTGGCGTGATGGAGGATGAGTTACTGATGGCAATTCCGCCGAGCTTTCTGCCAAAAGTCATTGCCGGGCTGGAAGCCTTATCTAAAAACGGTCTGCGCTATCCGATTCCACAATATGGTGTAAACAATGATGTCCGGGCTGGAATGGGCATTAGTTACTCAGAGACCTGAGGGCTGTGTGATGACCAAATTAACGTGTTGGCAGTGCCGGAGAGACTTAAGCGATGAGCCAAGGCCGATCTCTCGACAGGCGGTATGCCAGGGGTGCTTCGAGCCGATCCGGTGCTGTTATATGTGTCGAGCCTTTGACATAAGCCATCGCTCGAGGTGCCAAGAAGATCGGGCGGATCCGCCGCTCGAGAAAACTAATGCCAATTTTTGTGATTTCTTTAGGCCTGGCGAGCCGGTTCGGCGAGTGTCGCCGCAGCCAGACAAATCAGATGCGAGTGCGGCATTGTCCGCTCTGTTTGAGGATGAATTGGCAGTCAGCGCCTTCGAGGAAGACCCTCAAGTCTTAGGGGGCCATGATGAACTGGAGCAGCAATTAAAGGATCTGTTTGGCGATGGTTAGCGCGCTAAAAATTTAAGACGTTATGCCTGTGGGGGTCAGATGACTCCTCGCGATCGGAGCGTATCGATCTCGCTTGACGTCAGATTCAGCGAGAGCAAGATCTCTTGTGTATGCTCGCCGAGCTTGGGTGGTGGCCGAGTAATGGAGGGTCCATCCTGATCGGCAGCATAGCCCGCTTTTATGATGTGAATGGATTCGGCGTTAGCGTCTGTTGGCGCCACCTGTTCAATCACTTCCCGCACGAGCAGTTGCGGATCTTCGAGTACCTCGGGAATCGTTTTAACCTCGGCTGTAGGGATGCCTTTCTTCGGCAGAATATTCATCCAAGCATGCGTTGTCCTGCCTTTTAGCTTTTCACAGAGCAGGGCGTTGACCACTGCCGGGTTTTGTTTTCGTTGCAAAGGATCATTAAAGGCCGACTCCTTCAGGCGTTCGGAACATTCGAGCGCATCGAAGAGTTGCTCAATCTGGTTTTGTTTGAGCGCTGTAATTTGTATAAACCCGTCTTGGGTGGGGAATACATTAGCAGTGGGTTGCCCGGTTGGTGAGGCATTACCTTGAAGCCCCAATAGTTGGCCCTGATTTAAATAGTTACTAAATTGCGATGCCTGCATCACGATTGCCGTATCAAGCATTGCGCTATCGATATATTGCCCAAGCCCGGTTGTGGCCTTGCGATGTAGCGATGCCGAAATTGCAAAGGCCGTGCTAAGCGCAGTTGCCATATCAACCGGCATAAAGCCAGTTCGAGTGGGGCCACTGCTTAGATGCCCGTTCTGCGACATCATGCCGGAGGCGGCTTGAATCGCGCCATCATAAGCAGCTTCGCCAGCTTTCGGGCCTGACTGGCCGTAGCCGGTAATTGAGCAGTAAATTAGATCGGGTTTTAAGGCTTTTAAGCACTCATAATCTAGTCCAAGTTTGGTCATGGTCCCGGCTTTAAAGTTTTCAACCACAACATCAGTCGTCTCAATGAGTCGTTTGATTAAGTTGACCGCCTCAGGCGACTTTAAATTAAGCGTCAGACTGCGTTTATTGGCGTTCATAGTGAGGAATGAAGGCGATTGACTTTGGTCGTTACTCGCATTCATGAGTCCACGAGTCTGGTCACCGGTGCCGGGTTGCTCTATTTTTATGACGTCTGCCCCAAGTAGCGCCAATTGCATCACAGCAAAGGGGCCCGCAAAAACTTGTGTGAAATCTAGGATCTGAATGCCGCTGAATGCTTGGGTCATGGGGTTTTCTGCCAATAAGTATCTTTCAAGAGTCTTTTATAGAGCTTGCCGGTAGGGTGCCGCGGCAGAACTTCAAGAAAATCGACTGTTTTAGGGCACTTTAAATGTGCGATTTGTGATCGGGCGTAGGCGATGAGCTCTGCTGCAAGCTTAGGGCCTGCATCGGCTAGGTTCATGGGCTGGACTACCGCTTTGACTTCCTCGCCAAACTCCTCATTCGGCACCCCAAAAACGGCGACATCCGCGACCAAGGGATGCGTAATCAGGACGTTTTCAGCTTCCTGCGGGTAGATGTTAACGCCGCCAGAAATGATCATGAAAGACTTTCGATCGGTGAGGTACAAGTAGCCGTCGTTATCAAGATAACCAATATCGCCCAAGGTCGACCAACCGTTGGCATGGTGTGAGCTTGCTGTTTTTTCAGGATCGTTTAGATACTCGAACTGGCCGCCACCTTCAAAATACACGCCGCCTTGCGAGCCCCTCGGCAGTTCTTGACCCAAATCATCGAGGATATGGATCTGGCAATCATTTGCAGCTTGGCCAACCGAGCCAGGGTGCGCGAGCCATTCTTCAGCGCTGATAAACGTCGAGCCATTGCCTTCCGTGCCAGCATAATATTCGCAGATAATCGGTCCCCACCAATCGATCATTTGATGCTTGATACTAACAGGACAGGGTGCGGCGGCGTGAATCGCGCAGCGCAGGTCTGGAAAGGTGTACAGGCTTTTTCTGTCATCCGGGAGTTTGAGCATGCGAACGAACATAGTCGGCACAAACTGGGCATGGGTGACGTTATGATCTTGGAGTAGTTGTAATGCGGTTTCAGGATCAAACTGCGGCATAACGATCACACAACCGCCATAGCGCAGGACGTTCATGGTAAAGCCTAAGGGGGCTGCATGGTAAAGCGGAGCCGGTGAGAGATACACGGTATCTTCGCCAAAGTCATACCGACTTTGCGCAGCCTGAAAGAGGCTGGTTTCGGCGCCAAACGGTGCTTCGAAGAGCGGTTTCTTAACGCCTTTAGGCCGCCCAGTGGTGCCGCTGCTGTAAAGTAAACTTTGCCCGTAGAATTCATCGATGATGGGTGTTTTAGGTAGGTCCGCCAGCGCATCCAGCAGCCTCGGGGCATTTGGGTGCTCGCCATCGAGCATGAAACAGGCGGGATCCCTAACCAAATCGGGATAAAAGCGCTCAAAGGTGTCCGTCAACAACTTTGAGGTGATCAGCACCTGCGCCTGACAATCGTTAACGATATATAGCACTTCGGCGGCGGTTAACCGATAACTGATAGCCGTAAAATACAAGCCAGCTCGAAGCGCACCCCAGCAGATGGGTAGGAAGTAGGCGTGATTTTCAAGACACAGCGCGATCGTGTCACCGCGCTTGAGGCCTTGGCTGCGCATTAAGTGTGCGAATTGATTCGAGATGTCTTCAACTTCTCCGAACGTGATGGTTTGCCCGGAACCAGCCATAACAATGGCTGGTTTTTCAGATGGGTAGTGGCTAGGGATCATAACGCATGGCTCCGGAGATGAAGGCGAGGATCAATCGGCCGCCCTAAAACGCGTTAAATCAGCATGCTGATCTACCGCGCTGGCCGGGATGGGGAACGCTCGAGTGCGAAGTCTGTGGGATGTCAGGACGCGATAGCGGCCCCCCGCTAGAAACCGCCATGGCCGTTATTCCTCAAACCGGTCGATCAAAAGGTAGCGCGAGTGACCTAGCGGTTGCAAGCGGGTTGATTAACCCCCTGTGCGCCATTCTGGGGCAAATAGCCTAAAATGTTTCATCGTTGTGCATTCTTCTCGCGCCTCAAAAAAGCCTATGGCCTGTAAGGACGGATATGCCGCATGATTGCTTTGAGTTGAAAGTTGGCCTGACGATTGCATTACCCAATGTGGAACCGTGAGGCGTTCATGCCGATCTGATTCGTTCACCTCAGAGATGGTGAGACTAAACCGTTAATCAATAAAATGGAGAGAATTGATGAAAAATTTTACACGTAACGTGTTGGGTGGCCTGATCGCTGTCAGTGCTTTTGCTGGTACGCAAGCCGTTGCGGCAGACGTTTCTTATAATATTGGTTTTGCCAGTGAATATTACTATCGGGGAATCCTTCAAAAGGAATCGAGCGCTAGCGCAGGCGTTGATCTTGAAACCAACGGCTTTTACGCGGGTGCTTGGACTGCGGATGTCGGGGACGGCCTAGAAGTCGATTTGTACGGAGGTTATGGCTTTGAGACTGAGACGGGATTAACCGGCAGCATCGGTTTTACCGGGTACTACTACACCGGAGATTTTGATGACACCTACGAGGAAATCAATCTTGGGCTGGGTTTCGGTGCCTTCAGTTTAGGCTATTCGTCCGGCGAGTGGGATGGGAATGGTGCGCCTGCGGATTATGATTTCTTAGAGTTAGGATTTGAGACCGAAGGTGGCCTTTACGGCACGTACGGATCATTCGGAAAGGACTTCGATGGCGATTACGTTGAACTGGGTTACGGCACAACCGTCTCGGATATCGATTTAGGCGTTGCGTTTATCTTCTCCGATGATTTGGGCGACCAAGCCGATGGAGAGAGCCAAGCGCTGGTCTTTTCCGTGGGTAAATCCTTCTAAGGGTTCATCACTCAGGTTGTCGACAAAACAGGGCGCTTAGGCGCCCTGTTTTTGCTTGCAAATTGCGAAGCACGTAAAAGGCCCCGCGCCCCGCGATGAAAGACCGCATGCACTTAAAAAAGTCTGAGGCGTTAGGCCTTCAGATTGCGCGCGGACAAGACCAAAAGGTTGTTGAGTCTATAAGTGTAAGGCGAGCAAACCGTGTTGAACCTCTAAGTTGAGCAACATCCGTGTACTAGGTGAAATTCGGTTTTCCTGGTGCTGCTAGGTTGGTCAGGTTCGGTCAGTTCCCAGAGATCGGCATCAGGTTGAGCAAGCGTTATCGTTTCTTGGTAGTGACTTTTATTGCCGAGAATATCGAGACTCATGACCTCGCTCATCAGCCTGCCTGCCTCGAAGTGTGATCGGTAATGTAAAAACCGTATCAGGCCTGTTCGCTGCAACGAACACGCCTTTGGCGGCGTTGCTCGATGGGTCAACGTACGAAACACGTTTGGCGCTGAGGGATTTCTCGCCATTTTGGATGGCAAAAGGCTCTGCGAAGACGCTTTGTTGTTTGGGCCTGCAGACGTAGGTTTAATAGGTGCTGCCAAGGACCCATTGGCTCCCGATCACGGGTTTGAATCCTGACATTAAAGAGCTTGCTGGCGCTGCTTGAACTGTGTGAGTGAATACCAGACTAATAACTGGCAGGTGAGTATAAGCTAGGCGCTTAAATGATGAGGGCGTCGGGTGTTTATTTACCGTCATAACGCGCGCCTTAAATGGGCGTCATTAGGGTTGGGCGGCTAAGGCGCGAGACCATCTGAGGTAGCCAAAAATGATAATGACCAAGTACACCGTAAAAAGTAGGGCGGTGAAGTACAAGCCTCGGTCAAGGTAGAGCACAATTGATGCGCTGTCGACAACGAACCAATAACCCCAGTTCTCCAATATTTTCTGGGTCACCATATACGTTGCGATCAAACTGCCACAGGTTGTGAACGCATCAAGGAAAGGGGCTTGGCTGTCGGTTGCAGTCAGTAGGACCCCCACCAATCCGGTGCTGATGAGGATAGCGAGGAGGGCGGCACTGTGGTGTTTTAGCGACCATTTCCGAATGGGTTTAAAGGCCTGCATCGGTCTAAGCCGCCATTGATAGTAACCATATCCGGCCATTGCTAAGTAGTACACCTGCAAGGCACTCTCAGCGTAGAGCGCGACATCAAAAAAGAGATAGAGGTAGATCACGGTCGAGGCTGCTGCCGCAGCCCAACACCAAATATTTTCTCTAACAGCGAGTATGAGATAGGCCAAAGCGAGGCCGACGGCGAACATTTCTAGCGCTGAGCTGGCTAAAAGTTCATTCAGGAACTGCTCGATCACATTAGGCATGGTTGGGTCGTCTCAAATCATCTTTGAGTACTTTTAGGGTGAAAACGCCTTGTCCAAATTCAAGAAAGCTGCTTCGAATTTCCGTTTGTAAGCGCGCCATCAATACGTCGAAATCTCCGAAAATTTGAGTGGTTAAATCATTTTCAACAACGTCGATGTCCGGATACTGCTTTAGCGCTTTGATGAAGGCATCAATGGCGGGAAGATAATCCTTGTTCAAGGGATATAAACTGATGTCGATACTGGCCTTCATGGGTTGGCGCCTTTTTTAGCGAGTCTGTTTAGTCTTCATTCGGTTTGGACATTACGGCTCAAAAGCGAGGGTGACCCCGAGAGTCCTGGGTGACCCGAATTGATAATAGGGTTCGGTTACGTAGTCTTTTCGAGGATCATTACCGAAGCTACCAAAGCCTCGTGTCAGGATTGTTTCATTCGCTAGGTTGCGTCCCCAAAATGTGAGTTCCCAGGTTTGTTTTTTCAGACCAAAGGCTGTGTTGACGGTGGTGTAGGCTCGGCTTTTTACGGCATGTCGATCAGAGAAATAATAATCATCTTTCGCATCGAAACTTAAGTTAAAAAAGGTTGATGTCGCCTGATAGGCCAGTGCAATACTCCCCGTGTAGCGAGGGGCTTGAGCTTGGTCTCGACCGCCTAGGTCCTCACCAAACTCATTAATGAACTGGGAAAAAACCGTATCGAGTACGCCACCAGCAACTCTGAGGCTAAAGGCATTAGAAAGTTGGTGTTCTAGCTCTACTTCGACACCCTGATTAACCCCCTCTGCGGCATTGCCGACGAAGTCGACGAATTCCGTACTGCCATCGGATCTAGGACGAACGAATGAGCTTTTAACCTGCTGGTCTCGGCGATCGGCTCGAAAGAGGGCGAGTTTTAGTCGGGTTGCGGCGAAGGTGGTTTTGAAGCCAACCTCAGTTTCGATGAGGGATTCGGCATCGTACTCTAAAAGCTCGGGGCTGAGGGTGCCGTCGGTATTAAAGCCCCCGGCTTTGAATCCTTTGCTGATGCGAAAATAAACGTTTGCCGTTGGCTGGAGGTGGTATTGAAGACCGATCCGGCCCCCCCAAAGGGTTTCCGTTGGGTTGAACGCGACGGCAAGCGAATCGCTAAATGTGCGGGTACGACGCTCAATCCGCGCGCCGCTGTTCCAGCGGAGCTTGTCGCTCAAGTCGAAATCGAGTTCTGCGTAGATGGCGGTCGCATCATTGCGATAGTCACTGGTGTAAGGGCCCGCCGAAAAGGTATAGAGCCGGGTTAGTTCGGTGCTTTGGTGGGTTCGATAAAGGCCGATGACCCAGTCACCGCGCTCGTTAAAAGCCTCGCCCGCCGCTTTCGGCATAAGCCTCATTTCCAATGTTTGATGGCGTCTGTTGCGTAGGTAGTGGTCCGTAGATTGGTAGCCAAAGGGGTGGATGCCGACAAAGCTCCAGTCCTCATCATAGCCATAACCCAGCTCCGAACGGCTCAGCGTCCCTAAAACTTCGAGTCGATGTTCATTAAGGCTAAGGGTTATTCGCGCCGCCAGAGCATTGGTTTTTTGCCGATCGAACCCGGGTTCATCTGACAGGGTGTTTAAGGTGTTATCAAGGCTAAAGGCATCAAAACCATTATTGACATTTGCATGAAGCAAGGTGACGAGCGCCTCATAGTTGGCGCCTGTGTTCAGTATTTTTAATCGTGCATGCGTTTCATTGATGCCGTTGGTGTCGTCTTTGTTCAGGTGTTGGTTTCGATACAGTCCGTTGGCAGTTTCCTTGCTGAGGCTAAGTCGAATTTGGGTTTCGTCACTGAGAGGCTGATTGAGCGTTGCGGTGAGATTGCGTCCGGAAAAGCTCGTGAGACTGGCTTTGACGTGAGCTGATGCGATCGCTTCTGGGTCTCGTGATTTGATGGCGATCAATCCAGCCAATCCGTTGGCACCAAAACGCGTGCCTTGAGGGCCTCGTAAGACTTCGACCTGATCTAGATCAGTCAAATGGGCAATGGTGCCCATATTGCTGAAATCCATACCGTCGATCATGATCCCCACCGATGGATTGATTGGATCGCTAAACTGACTGCGCTCGCCGATACCTCTGATTTGAAAAAAACGCGCCCGAGATGCGCCGCTTGCGAAGTTAAGATTAGGGACGAGGCCAAGTAGGTCTTCTAGGTGGGACGCGCCGCGCGTCGCTTGTTCGCTATCATTTAGTACCGTAACACTGGTCAACGTTTCGATATCGTTGCTCGGTCTAAATTCGGCGGTTACTGTGATCTCAGGCATTTCTTCAGCCAGGGCGGCAATGGGTAATCCGCCCAGGAATGCGAGTAGGTAAAGTATGCGACGCATGTTAAGTCTCCAGTTAAACAGCAAGACAATCCAGAGGCGACGAAGGGAGACCGGTGATGCGTCCTTTTCCTACGCCGGTATGATCCGGATCAGGTTCTAGGGTTCGCGCTAGGCGCATCTCAGGTCCGAGGACCACCCCTAAGGTGGTGATCATCTTACACTGGGCCGATCGGGTTGCAACTGAAAGTTGCCATGAACTTGATTGGTGTGTTGGGTTAAGAAGGCGCAGGTCGGCGCCCTGCTTGACCAACTTCCCACAATCATTGATCGGGCTCTTTGACCTGAAAGATTATTTCTCGCTGTAATAGACTATTTCCTGCAGATTAACTTGAGGCATGTCTTCGGGAAAAAATGGCCTCGATGCACACCGCACAATAGGCTGCGAGGGCTGAACCGGCGTTGCCCTTGATCCGGGTGGCCATCCGCTGTGCGCCCCAACTTTTGGAGAAGTAAACAGCCATTACGATCCCTTGGGTTTAAAAACTACCTGTCGGTAATCGGCCCTAGTCTTCGACAAGACCTCGTACAGATCGAGAGCGTGAGCCAGGTATTGGCAAGGAAGCATTGACGTAACGGATTTGCCCAGCGAGACGGGTGTTTAGGTAAGTCGTCATAACGCATATTAGCGGCAGAGATCTTGGGTCGCTGGCTGATAATGGCTGGGGACAGCGCCGCTTTTGATGGCCCACAGGTGATACCAAACTAAGAGCGGTTAGCCAACGTCTGATAGGGTGAGCCGAGTATTGCTAGGATAGTGCTTGCCGGTCTGACTACACTCGATGTGTGTGACAAAAATTTTTTATGGGCATGGTGTCGGTACAAAAGGGCTGGCTCTGAGTGGTGTTCAATGGATGTGCCGGTTCAAAAAACGGGTGCGCGCTGCCAAATGGGATTGATCGTCTCGAACGCTTTCGCCAATTGTAAGACGGCGAGGTCAGCACGCGGCCTGCCAATGATTTGAAGACCGACAGGTAAACCAAGTGATGTAAACCCGGCGGGCAACGATAGGGCGGGTAGGCCAGTCACAGAAAAGATAGAACACGACTGCATCCACTCGATGTAGGTTTGCATAGGCTGACCGATAATTTCGGTAACGTATTCAAGCGCTGCATCGAACGGTGGCACTTGGACGACTGGCGTCACGAGAAAATCATAGTGCTCAAAAAACACTCTAAACCGCTTGATCAGCTCCGCTTGTTGTTGCAAGGCGCGTTGGACATCCGATTGGCTGAGGGCGAGGCCGGCCTCAACATTCCAAACGATGGTCTGCTTATAATCGTGCGGGTTGCGTCGAACGCCCTCAGCATGGCGACGGGCAAATGAGTTGGCCCTCAGAATATGAAAGGTGTCGTTGGCGCCGGATAGGTCCGGGCAATAATCGATTACCTCGCAACCGAGGTCGTTGAAAAAAGCGCGGGTGTCATGGACGCAATCGATGACCTCCGGGTCAACCGGGATTTGGCCTGAAAAATCTGCGCTGAACGCTATTTTTGAGGGACTAGCGCCTGCTTCGATCGGCGGCTCAAAGGACTGCGCAATCAACCTTGATAGCGGTGCTTGTTCATGTTCGCCACTGATCACACTGAGCAGGAGGGCACAATCATCGATCGTTCTCGCCATAGGGCCCGCAATCGGTAGGGGATCGTGGGGGTTTTCCGAGGGAATAATTGGTACTCGGCCGGGGGTTGTTCTAAAGCCTACGACATTGCAAAAACTGGCTGGGTTTCTCAGCGATCCGCCTAAGTCACTCCCATCGCAAAGCGGCACTAAGCGTGCAGCGAGGGCCGCCGCCGCACCCCCTGAGCTACCGCCCGCAGTTTTTGATCGATCATATGGGTTGCGGGTGACGCCAAAAATGTCGTTAAAGGTTTGTGAGCCCGCGCCCCATTCAGGCGTGTTGGTTTTGCCGAGCGTCACGGCGCCAGCAGCTTTCATTCGAGCCACAATTTCTGCATCTCGGGTCGGGACAAAATTGGCAAAAAGCTTAGAGCCAAAGGTGGTTCGAATGCCTTGGGTCAAGGTGAGGTCTTTGTGAGCAACTGGTACGCCCGCGAGTGGTCCAAGCGTTTCACCCCGTGCGATTGCCGCATCAATCTCTTGGGCTTGAGCGAGCGCAAGTTCCGGTACCAAGGTGACGATCGCATTGATCTGGGGATTGATGGCAGTGATCCGATCTAAGTGCGCCGTGACGACTTCTGTTGCTGAGACCGCTTTGGATCGAACAGCATCTCGGATGTCGAGGGCAGACCAGGACCACAGTGCTTGTCGATTCATGTTGGGGTTCCTGGTGACGGTTAGTTACTATAGTCGGTCAGTCCGACACATATTGGGCTAGAAGGATTGTAACGGACTGCACCGCAGCTTTGAAAACAGGTCATAACTGAAAGGGAGATTGAAATGGCTGGACCATTAACTGGGGTAACCGTCGTTGATTTATCAGCGGTTGTCTCTGGGCCTCTGACCGGCGCGGTGCTGGCAGACCTTGGCGCGGATGTGATCAAGGTTGAAAAGTTGGAGGGCGATATACAGCGCAATGTTGGCAGTCGTCGAAATGAGTTTTCGGGCTCGTTTCATGTGTTAAACCGAGGCAAGCGGAGCATTGCATTAGATTTAAAGGATCCCGCGGTCATGCCGGTCTTAAAGAGCTTGGTTGCGCGCGCTGACGTGTTGATTCAAAACTTTCGGCCCGGAGTCGTTCAGCGCTTGGGGCTTGGATTCGAGGCAATGCAACGTTTGAATTCGAGGCTCATTTATCTCTCCATCAGTGGTTTTGGATCCGAGGGGCCGGAGGCTGGAAAACGCGCTTATGATCCAATTATACAGGCCTATTCTGCGATGGTTTCAGTTCAAGGCCTCAAGCGCGGAGAGGGTCCTGAGCAGGTTAACCAACTGATTATGGATAAGCTCACGGCGCATACTGGTGCGCAGGCCATTGCGGCGGCCTTGTATGCCCGCGAGCGGACAGGATTGGGCGAGCATATTGAACTTTCGATGTTGGATACTGCAGTTGCCTTTATGTGGCCCGATGCGGGCGCTGATGTCACTTTGCAGGGCGAGGATATTGAGCACCGCCCGCCGATTTCTGCCGCTGGGCAATTGGTAGAGTTGGCGGATGGTTGGGCTGCGTTTATGACCTTGTCGGATGGGGAATTTACGGGCCTTTGTCGCGCGCTCGACTTGGATGCATTGCGGGCGGACCCTATGTTTCAAACTTTAACGAGCCGGCAACGCAATCGTCAGGCATATAGCGATAGCCTTAAAGAGGCATTGTTGAAGACCAAATCAATGACCGTTGACGCTTTTCTTGCAAAGCTTGACGCCGAGCAAGTCCCGGCGGCAAGTGTTAAGCGGTTAGAAGATTTACACAACGATCCGCAATTGATTGCCAATGAAGTGTTTCGAGAACGGGATCATCCCGTCGCTGGAAAGTTGAGAGAGGCGCGGCCCGCCGCAAGATTTCTGAATGCGGCGCTCGTGCCTGCTAGCGCGGCGCCCAGCATTGGGGAGCACACTGAGGCCATACTCCGCGAGTTAGGCATGCTGGAGGCGCTGGACGCGAAGCCGGCGGCGAAAACGGACGATTAAGTTTAGGCGAGTGCTAAATGAGCCAAACTGCAAAGGCCGGCAGGAGGGGCTCTCCAAGCAGTCGCTTGAGGCTTTTTTCGTCAAGCCGATTACAACAGTTACCTTACAGAGCCCTGACTAAGGCTTGGGTGTACTGCTCGGTCGAGGCTTCTCCGCCCAAGTCTGATGTTTTGTACTCGCCTTGGGTAAGGGTCTGCTTGATCGCTCTGCGCAGTCGCATCGCCGCATCTCCCAGCTCTAGATGATCCAGCATCATCGCTGTGGCGAGTAATAGAGCGGTTGGATTGGCAATGCCGAGGCCGGCAATATCCGGAGCGCTGCCGTGCACAGCTTCGAAAATAGCGTGGTCATGACCGAGGTTGGCCCCTGGCGCAAGGCCTAAGCCGCCGATCAGGCCGGCGCACAGATCTGACAGAATATCGCCAAAAAGATTGGTAGTAACAATGATGTCGAAGCGTTCAGGGTTCATCACCAGTTGCATGGCGCAGTTGTCGACAATCATCTCATCGAAAGCAATGTCTGGATATGCTGCTGAAATATCGCGACCGGTGTTGAGAAACAATCCGGAAGTGGATTTCATAATATTGGCTTTATGAACCAGCGTGACGCGCTTTCGAGAGAGTTTGCGGGCGGTTTCAAAAGCATGACGAATGATATTGGCCGAGCCGGCTTTAGTGATAATGCTTTTAAGCTCTGCGCGCGTCCCATCTTCTGAAATACTATGTCCCTGACCAGAGTACAGGCCTTCTAGGTTCTCCCGCATGACGATGAGGTCAAGGTCCTGATAACGTGATTTGGTTCCCGGTAACGACAATATAGGTCGTACATTGGCATAGAGCTCAAAATGTTGTCTTAAGGAAACATTGACTGAACTAAATCCTCTGCCGATCGGGGTTGTGATCGGGCCTTTGAGGGTTGCATCGGCATTTGTTATGCGCGCGAGGGTTTCCGGTGGGATCAGGTCAAGACCCTCTGCAAGGGCGGCGCCGCCAGCGAGTGCCTCACTCATCTCAATGGGCACCTCCAGAGCGCTGAGTAAGGTTTTGGCAGACGCCATGATTTCAGGGCCGATGCCATCGCCTGGCAAGATCAAAACCTTCAACATGTCCCTTCCTTACCTTGATTCGCGGCGGAGTCTAGCCTCAGTCGGAAATCGGATCAAGTCAGGGTTGTTTGATCAAGGATCGATCAGGTTGTGAATAGACGAGTCGACCAGTTTTGACCCATTGCCGCTTGATAAGAGCAGGGTTTGAGCAAACAAATAGATCGCCATTGCGGCCGGTCAGGGTCGAGGTAACCCCAGCCGCTTTCGCAATCTTTGCATTTT
Organism: Pseudomonadales bacterium; assembly: GCA_029249645.1. Classification (GTDB taxonomy): domain Bacteria; phylum Pseudomonadota; class Gammaproteobacteria; order Pseudomonadales; family Azotimanducaceae; genus UBA9926. The sequence continues at coordinate 8,834 of JAQWWC010000221.1, read as the reverse complement.
CCGCGAGATGTTGCGGCTCGCCATGCACGGGGATCACAAGGTTTGGTTGCACAATATCGTACAAAGCTGAGAGCTCGTCCTTATTTGGATGGCCGGATGCATGAAGATCTAGCGCATCATCGGTCTCAGCCGATAGGACGACGGCGCCTTGTGCTTGAAACCCTCTAACGAGCGCCGCGACCTCCGCATCGTTTCCCGGTATGGTTTTGGCGCTCAGAATTACTAAATCCGTGCTATTTAAAGCCAGGTCTGGATGTTGATCTCTCGCCAGTCGCCACAGCGCTGAACCGCGCTCGCCTTGGCTGCCGGTGGCGATGAGTAGCGCGTTTTCACCGGGTAAGTAACCGAGGTGCGACAGCGGTATCTCAGGAAAGTCGGTTTTGAGGTAGCCCACGCTTTTAGCAATGCCCGACATTTTAACGAGCGAGCGTCCCGCCAGCGCTAAATGACGATCCGTTTCAACGCAGGCTTGTCCGATGGACTGTAGCCGCGCGATATTGCTGGCAAAGCAGCCAATAATGACCCGGCCTGTGGCGGCGGCAATGGCCTTTTTAAGACCGGCCCTGATCGAATGTTCTGATTTAGAATGACCCGTTTTGAGTGCATTGGTGGAATCAACTACGAGTGCACTGATCGGCGGGAGGTTCTGGGCACTAAAGCGGTTTGATTCGAAGGGGGGACCAACGACGGGGGCAGGATCTATTTTCCAGTCAGCGGTGTGCAGAATGCTGCCGGCCTTGGTCTCAATCAGCAGCGCATGAGTCTCGGGCGTTGAATGGGTGATGGGCAGCCAAGTCACTTTAAAAGGGCCGATTTGACGACTACTGTAACTGTCAACGACCTGCAATTCTGGGGCGAGTGCATCGCCTTGAAATTTTTGTCGAATCACGCCTGCGGTGAAGGCGGTGGTATAAATTGGTTTTGGAAATCGTTTGTATAAGTGTGGAAGGGCGCCGATGTGGTCTTCATGGGCATGGGTTGCGACGATGCCGACAAGGCGCCGCAGCGCCTCCTGGGCCCCGTCCGGGTCCGGCATTTCGACCTGGTTCTCGCCGCTTGCTTGGCGCTCAAATGTGATTCCGCAGTCAACCATCAGCCAGCAATCATCGTGACCGAAGAGGTTTAGGTTCATGCCGATTTCACCGGACCCGCCAAGGGGTAGAAACCACAATTCCTGATCTGTGGGCTGCCGAAATTTCACGAAGTTTCTTGACACAATAGGCACGTGTAAAGGCGGCGAGAGACCATTGTGGAATGCTGGATCGGTTGTTCGCATTGATAGCAAGGTAAGCCGGCGCGGTCGAAGACCCAAAATCGTGATTGCTCGAAATCTGCGCCCGCCTTTTGAAGCCCTGCAGCACGCCGCGTATTCAGGGTAATACCGCCAGTCTCATAACTTTGTTGGCTTGTCGCGAGGGTTTCCCGAGCCAGTCGAGCGAGGCGTTTTAAGCTCAGCTGGTTGGGTCTGCACTGGCCATTAACCCCTGCCCGAAACAAGATCTCACTGCGCAGATAATTACCGACGCCGGCTAGGAATCGCTGATCCAAATAGAGCTTACCCAGGCTTTGATTCTGGAACCTTGCGGATGTCAGGCGCTCAACGATGGTTTTTGGCGTAAGGGCAGGGTCGAGGATGTCCGGCCCTAGGCGGCTAAGGAAGGGATGTTGCGCGACGTCATTGGTCCGCCAAAGGCTGATATCCGTCGCGCTGTAGAGTCGAATGCATTGGTCTTTATGGCCTAGCTCGAGACGTAGGGCTCGCCCAGGCAGGAGGGGGTCATGCGCGCGCGCCACTTGCCAGAGTCCGTAGAGCTGATTGTGTGAGTACATCGTCCAGTCGTTGTCGAACTCGGTTAAAAGCGCTTTGCCATGGGTTCGAAAGGCTGTGATGCGCCGACCGCGCAAGCGTTTCCCAAAGGGTCTCAGGCGATGGTAGGGCAGGCGAATTTGATCGATAGGAAGGCCTGCCATGGCGTTGCTAAGTGCGTCCGCTGCACGTCGTATTTCGGGGCCTTCTGGCACAAATGCACTCCACAGGGTTTGACCGTGTTACGTAGATTGCGAATTTTCGATTACAAGCCCAGAAGGGCGGCTTGCGCCAACAAAGGGGCTGCGAGCTTGATCGACGCCTGATCCACCATGACGCCATCAACACTCACCGCACCCAGGCCTTGAGCTAACGCGGCCTGATATGCCGCGTGTTGCGCCCGCGCTTCTGCCACGGCTTCCAAGCTGGGACTAAAACAAGTCGTAATGGGCGCAATTTGATCTGGATGGATTGCCCATTTTCCGGTCATTCCAAGACACTTGGCTGCCGTGCAGTCGGCGGCATGTCCGGTGGCGTCTTTAAAATTCGCATAGGGCCCATCAACCGGTTCGAGACCGTGTGCGCGCGCAGCCATAATCAGACGATACCGAGGGTAATGCCAGAGATCTCCGATGTATCCGCCCTGGTCGCCAATATTTAGAGTGTTAATTCGCTGGCTCGCAGCGAAATCACCCATGCCAAAAATTAAGGTTTCAAGCCGCTCGCAGGCGGTTGCAATGTCGGCAACATTGAGCATGCCGGTTGCATCTTCGACCAGCGCCTCAAGACCCGTGGCTTGGTTAAGGCCTCGACGGGCCTCGATTTGAAGCAACAATTGATCCACAAAAAGCAGATCCGAGCTGCGTTGGGTTTTCGGAAGGATCAAGGTTTGGGGCCTTGATCCAGCTGCGCCATTATGATCCATCAGATGCAGAATATCTTGGTAGCAGTGTTCGCTGGATAGCGCGTTGATTCGAACCGAAACCGTTGGCGCGCGCCAAGTCTCGCGTTGAAGCAGTTCCGTAACGAGGTTACGGGCATTTTCCTTCTCTGTAGGCGCGACAGCATCCTCTAGATCGATAATGACCACGTCGACATCGAGCTTTGTGCTTTTGAGCAACATTTTTTCGTTGCTACCGGGAACACTGATGTGACAGCGGCGGAGTCGATGGGTCATGGCGGAGATCCTTAAAGTCCAATGTGCAATATACCCCATTCAGGGACAGAAGATGCGCTTGAGCAGTGGTCAACGCTGTGTAACCGCGCCTGATCGTTTAAGTGCGCTGGCAGTCATAGTACAATTTCACTTCAGACATAAAGGGTAGGGTCAGGCATGAGTGAGCGAATTGACGTTGCGGGATTAAGCGTTGCGAAAGAATTGCATGCATTCGTTGAAGATGATGTGTTGCCAGGTCTTGCCATTGCGCCTACGGATTTTTGGCGGGGTTTTGCCAGTTTATTAGAAGTCTTTTCACCTAGAAATAAAGCGCTGCTTGCCGTCAGAGATGACCTGCAGAGGCAGATTGATCAATGGCATCAGGATTATGCGAGCCAGCCGATCGATGCCGCAGAATATGAGGCGTTTCTAAAAAGCATTGGGTACTTATTACCCGAAGTTGAAGACTTTGAAATTACAACGCAAAACGTTGATCCTGAGATTGCGACCATCGCCGGTCCACAACTTGTGGTTCCGATCATGAATGCGCGATTTGCCTTAAACGCTGCCAATGCGCGGTGGGGCAGTCTGTTCGATGCGCTCTACGGCACGGATGTGATCGAGGAATCTCCGGGCTATGAGAAAGGCCGAAGCTACAACGAAAAACGCGGTGAGCGTGTGATTGCTTATGCCTCTGACGTTTTAGATCGATATGCGCCACTTGATGGAATGCGCCATAGTAGCGTGTTGGGCTATCGTATTGAGGCCAGTCAGCTGGTTGCAGATTGCGAGGGTGAGGTGGTTGCTCACCTGACAAAGCCCTCGCAGTTCCGCGGCTTCCAAGGTGCTGCGATTCAGCCGTCCGCAATCTTATTAGCGAATCATAATCTGCATCTGGAAATTCAAATTGATCGCATGGATAGCGTCGGCGCGACCCATAAGGCCGGCGTGAAAGATGTTGTTCTGGAATCAGCGATTTCAACGATTCAGGACTGTGAGGATTCTGTCGCAGCAGTTGATGCGGCGGATAAAACGTTGGTCTATCAAAATTGGTTGGGTTTGATGCGGGGCGATTTGGAAGAGTCTTTTGAAAAGGGCGGTCAGACCTTAACGCGATCCTTGAGCCCAGATCGTACGTACCAGGGCCCGCAGGGCGAGGCTCTGACGCTGCCGGGTCGCAGTATGCTGCTGATTCGAAACGTTGGTCACTTAATGACGACGGACGCGGTCTTGGATTCGGCTGGTCACGAGGTTCCAGAAGGAATTCTCGATGGCTATATGACCAGCACGATCGCGTTGTTTGACGTGTTAGGCAAGAGCCGAGTTCAAAACAGTCGGTGTGGTTCTGTTTATATCGTCAAGCCAAAAATGCATGGCCCGGATGAAGTCCGATTTACGGTGGATTTGTTTGCAGCGATCGAAGCCCAGCTGGGACTGCCGCTGAATACTTTAAAGATCGGGATCATGGATGAGGAGCGTCGGACGACACTGAATCTTAAGGCGTGCATTTATGAAGCCAGAGACCGTGTTATTTTTATAAATACAGGGTTTTTAGATCGCACGGGGGACGAAATTCATACCAGTATGGAAGCTGGTCCCGTGGTACGAAAAACCCTGATGAAGCAGCAACCTTGGATTCTCGCTTACGAGGATTGGAACGTTGATACGGGTTTGGCGGCCGGCTTTTTGGGCCGGGCTCAGATTGGAAAGGGCATGTGGGCCATGCCAGATGAAATGGCCCAGATGATGACGGCTAAAATTAGTCATCCGACCGCCGGTGCGAACTGCGCTTGGGTGCCCTCGCCAACGGCTGCAACCTTGCACGCGATGCACTACCACGACATAAACGTGCCAGGCCGACAACGCGAACTGATCAGCGCTGCGCGGGCCTCGCTCACAGACCTTATGACCCTGCCGCTTTTGCATGGGGAAAACTTGTCTGTTGATGAGCTTAATGAAGAACTTGAAAATAATGTTCAAGGGATTCTTGGGTATGTTGTCCGGTGGATCGATCAAGGGATTGGCTGCTCGAAAGTACCGGATGTCCATGATGTTGGGCTGATGGAAGATCGAGCCACTCTAAGGATTTCATCGCAACACATTGCCAACTGGCTGCGGCATGGGTTGTGCAGCGTCGCGCAAGTGACAGCCGTCCTGGAAAAAATGGCGGTGATCGTTGATGCTCAGAACGCCTCGGATGAGGCATACAGACCGATGGCGCCCAACTTTGCTGACTCGGTTGCTTTTCAGGCCGCCTCGGATTTGATCTTTAAAGGCGTAGAGCAGCCAAATGGTTATACCGAACCCGTGCTGCATGCTCGGCGTCGCGAGGCTAAGCGGAAGTACGGTGCGTAACGTTGATTGCCTGATTGCCTGATTGCCTGATTGCCTGACCGTCTTGATTGCCTTGATTGCCTGCGTCACGGAATAGCAGCATCACCGGTAAAATACTGGACGGCGCCTGATCCGTAATAGTCTTGAAGGCTTGCTGTATCCCAAGTGCTTCCCTGCTGAAGGCTATCGTCTCTGACGCCTATCGTCGCGAATTGCTGCTGAGCGCGTCGGCAATTTTTGCCATGGGCGTCAAAAACCGTCAAGAAACCGTCAAACGTCGCTCGCACCGACGCCTGCTGATAAATAAAAATGAATTAATTCAATAACCTATAAGAATTTATGGTTTTGGCACGGCTTGTGCACTTTAAAAGGCTCCGAGTCCCGTTGTTTATGACGGGATTCGTCGAAAAAACCTTTTAAAGGAGCGGTGCAATGAGTCGGCGACGAACATTAATTAGGAATGTCTTAAAACTGTGTCAAAAAGGTTGGCTACCGCTGCTTGCGTTGGTTATAAGTGCTAATGCGCCCGCGCTGAATTTACGTGGTGATAATCTACAAGCTGCGCGCAACACAATGTCAGCGCAGTCAAGCGCTCAGCGACAAGTCGTTGGCACGGTGAAGACTGACGCCATGGCATCTGATCAGGTGGATCTATTTAAATCAGGCCTCAACCCGTCTGATACGATGAGTCGCTATCTTTGGGAAGGTTCAAAGACTCCTGAATCGAAATTGTCGCGTTATCTTTGGGAAGGTTCAAAGGCCGCTGAACCGAAATCGTCGCGTTACCTCTGGGAAGGCGCAAAGACCTCCGAACTGAAATTGTCGCGTTATCTTTGGGAAGGTTCAAAGACCTCCGAACCGAAATTATCACGTTACCTCTGGGAAGGCTCAAAGGCTGCTGAACCGAAATTATCGCGTTACCTCTGGGAAGGCGCAAAGACCTCCGAATTGAAATTGTCGCGTTATCTTTGGGAAGGTTCAAAGACTTCTGAACCGAAATTATCACGTTACCTCTGGGACGGTGCGAAGACACCTGAGATTAACCTATCACGGTATCTTTGGACTGACGAAAAAGCATCAGAAACGAAACCAGCTCCCAGCGCTCTAGTCGCAATGCCCATTGCTGCAGCGCGGGGCGAGTACGGTGCAGGCTTTGCGCGCTTTCTTTGGCGTGAATTTGACACGGCTTTACCCGACACTCAGACAAAATCGGGATTGCTCGATGAGTTGATGGGACAGAATCCCCCAGCTTTTTTACTGGACTCTCGACTGCAGGTTGCAAGCCTTAACGCGATGCCTAGTCCACTGCACCAAAAGCAACAGGTAGCGTTAACTGGTTTGAATTTTTCCGCTAAGAGCGCCGCAACACTTGAGTTTGAGGGGCAGCTCGTTCGTTGGTCGTTAGTCAATCAAGGCCTTAAACCGTTGGAATTTTCAACCTTAGATTTGACTGTCCCGGACGGTGCTGCGCTGACAAGTGTCGTTGTCAAGCAAACGGGGCTGGCGCCTATCGATCTTGGCGTCGAAAGTTCGAGATTGAGCCTTGAGGGCGCGTTGCATCCAGGTGGCTCGGCAATGGTTGAGGTTACGTTTGTCGAAGCACCGAGCCGAGATGAAAGTCAGTATGCCTTCAATCTATCCTTTAAAAACGGCCAGAAAATTGAATTCTTATCCCGCCGCAATCTACCGATTCAAGGCGAAAACAGAGATTCTTTTTTCCCAACATTGATCAGAGCGGACGAGTTGCACCGAGCGGGTTTAACGGGTCGAGGGGTTGGGGTTGCGGTGATTGATACCGGTGCTTGGGCGCATCCCGCGCTGGCGCTTAATACTGAAGGACAATCCAGAGTGTCGTCATTTTTTGATGCCATTAAGAATGAGGAACGTTCTGTCATGGTCGACGAAAACGGCCATGGCTCTCATATCACGAGCGTACTGGCCTCTTCAGAAGCAAGCTATGATCGAGCAGGCAGGCGTACCGGTAGTTACCACGGTATCGCGCCAGACGTCGATCTCGTTGTGGTAAAGGCCTTTAACGATGAAAGTAAAAGTACCTACCTGGATGTCGTGAGCGCGATCGCCTACGTGGTTAAGAATCGCGATCGTTTTAATATCAAAGTTTTGACATTGGCATTTCAAGGAGATGCGGTCTCGCATTATTGGCAGGACCCGATTAATCAAGCCGTTATGGCGGCGTGGGATGCTGGGATCACGGTTGTCGTTTCGGCGGGTAATTCTGGACCAGATGCGATGACGATCGGAGCGCCTGGCAACGTGCCCTATGTGATTACTGTAGGTGCTGTAACCGATCACTACACGATGGATGATGAGAGCGATGATTATGTTGCCAGTTTTTCATCCGTTGGCCCGACGCTCGAGGGCTTCGCAAAGCCGGAAATGACCGCGCCAGGCGGACATATGATGGGCCTGATTCCAGATGATTCAACCGTCACGTTCGAACACCCAGAGTTTCATGATGGCTATCATTATTATTTGATGTCTGGGACGTCACAAGCCGCCGCCGCAGCCAGCGGTGTTGCAGCTTTAATGTTGCAAGATGATCCTTCTCTGTCACCGAATGATGTGAAATGTCGGTTGATGGCTTCTGCGAGAATGGCGACAAAGGATGGTCAGCACACTTTTAGCGTGCTTCAGCAAGGTGCTGGTTTGATCGATGCGGTTGCCGCAGTCGCGTCGAAAGAAACTGGGTGCGCCAATCAAGGCTTGGATTTGAACGCGGATATTGCCGGACGGACACACTTCAAGGGGCCTTACAACAGCCGCGCTCAGATCGAACAGGGTCTGCCTTTGCAGGATTCGGGTCAAGTGGCTTTGACCTCGACGACGGCAGTGTTTCATCAGACTGCAAGTGAGACGGCAGCCGTGTTACAGGCGTTTAATACAGTCTCGATGTTCGATGAGACAGCGCTCAAGCGCGAGGGCCAGTACGTCACGCTCGAGAGCCTGGCGGCCAATAATCTGAATTGGGCGCAGTCCGATTTGGAGTCCCAAGGGTATTTGCTTAATCGGTCCTTTCAGGGCTTGGAGGGGCTTGCGTTTGACGGGCGATTTGGCGTGGACGCGCAATTACTGAGTAGTTATTTGATCGGCTTGAAGGCCCATCACGGGGCGCTCTCTGACACCGGTTCAAGTTTCAGTCAGGCCGGTTTTATCTGGAACCTATCGAACCCTGAGAATGCCGGTTTTATCTGGAACCTATCGAACCCTGAGAACGCCGGCTTTATCTGGAACTTATCGAACCCTGAGAACGCCGGTTTCATCTGGAACTTATCGAACCCTGAGAACACCGGTTTTATCTGGAATCTATCGAACCCTGAGAACGCCGGTTTTATCTGGAACTTATCGAACCCTGAGAATGCCGGCTTTATCTGGAACTTATCGAACCCTAAGAACGCCGGCTTCATCTGGAACTTATCGAACCCTGAGAACACCGGTTTCATCTGGAACCTTTGATTGGAATCACTGCGTCTAGCTTTGTTTTAACTTGTGACTCGATGAAAATGCTGCTTTGATAAC
>JAQWWC010000220.1 GCA_029249645.1 Pseudomonadales bacterium | reverse complement strand
CCCAGTATCCCACTATCCCAGTATCCCAGTATCCCAGTATCCCAGTATCCCAGTATCCCAGTATCCCAGTATCCCAATATCCCAATATCCGAAGGTTACGGCGACGCGATAGATGACTCGCATCAGACGGAAATCGTGACCGTGAACGCAGGATTGTTCTCCGGAACGGGTTTTTCGAAATTGAATGGTGTCTTTTGTATGGCCTTTCGTCGTGAGTTGTTCAGCTAAATGTCAGGAAAAAAATGTAAACTGATGAATGTTTTCCTTTGGAGGTTGGACATGATCTGGACTCTGCGCTTGATGCCGCTGCTATTGTTATTGGGTTGCGCCACAACTCCGATTGTTGATCAAGCTGGGGTTGACCCAGAGGGTTATGAGGCCGATCTCAAGGAATGCCAATACTATGCCGATCAGGTCAATAGTGGCCAGATCGTTGCATCCAAAGGCGCGCTCACAGGCCTATTTGGTGGATTGCTAAGCATGGCGGTTGGTAGTGAATCGAGTGCTAAAAAGTCTGCTGGTGCCGGCGTTATGGCCGGTGGTGCTAAAGGTTTGGCCGACGCGGAAGCCAAAAAAGCAAGGGTCGCACGGCAGTGTTTAAGAAGTCGAGGGTATATCGTTTACGACTAGCGCTGGTAATCCTTCGCGATCCGCTGTTTATCACGTTGCCAATCTCGTTCTTTGATGGTGGCTCGTTTGTCGTGTTCCTTTTTCCCGGAAGCCAGGGCCAATTCGCATTTAACTAGGGGGCCTTTCCAATACAGTGCTAAGGGTACACAGGTGAACCCTTTTTGTTGTACACCACCGATTAGGCGCGCAATTTCCCGCCGATTCAGTAGCAGCTTTCTAAGTCTTTGTGCGTCTGCCACCACATGCGTTGAGGCCGAATGCAAAGGGGTTATGTTTGCCCCTAGTAGGAAAGCCTCGTTGCGCTTAAAAAAGATGTAGGTATCGGTCAGCTGGATTCGGCCTGCCCGAATCGACTTGACCTCCCAGCCCTCTAATACGAGCCCGGCCTCAAACTTTTCATGGAAACGATATTCGAAACCCGCCTTTTTGTTTTTCGCAATGGTGCCTGGGTTTAATTTTTTTTTGGTGGCCAATGTCTTTACTCGACAGGAAGATGTTCATTGTACGTCGTAATGGATCACTTGTGGATACAAGTCAAAATGGTGACAATAAAATGCGCAAGAGAGGAAGTGGCATGTTAAATCAATCAGAGTCGATGCATGGGATGTGGTCATCCCGTCTTATGTTTATTTTCGCAGCAGCCGGCTCAGCGGTGGGGTTGGGTAATATCTGGCGGTTTCCGTATCTCGCTGGTGAGAACGGTGGCGGGGTATTTGTATTGGCTTACTTGGGATGCATTGCCTTAATCGGGATTCCAATTTTAGTCTCTGAGATTTTGCTCGGCCGGGCAGGTCGTCAAAGCCCGATCAATGCAATGCTCGTCCTAGCCAAGGCATCTAACGCCAGTCCGGCCTGGTCAATTATTGGTTGGATGGGAGCGCTTGCTGGTTTCATGATTTTGTCGTTTTACGGTGTTATTGCAGGTTGGGCAATGGCCTATGTCTCCGATATGGTTTCTGGCAACTTTGTTGGGATTGAGGCCGATGCAGCGGCTAAAAGTTTTGATGACTTTATAAGTGATCCACTAAAGGTGGTGGGCTGGCAAACTGCCTTTATGGCGCTGACCATTACAATAGCGGCCCGAGGCGTGGGGCGTGGGCTTGAGATGACCGTTCGTTATCTAATGCCCGCGTTGTTTCTGCTGTTGGTCGTCTTGGTCTTGTACAGCGCTTTGACCACCGGGCATTTTGTTGAGGGTCTAACCTTTTTGTTTCAACCCAATTTTGATGATTTTAGCTCGAACAGCTTAATTACAGCCATGGGCCAGGCCTTTTTTACGCTGAGCTTGGGTATGGGCGCCATCATGGCCTATGGCGCCTACATGCCGAAAGGGTCTTCGATCGTGGGTACGGCAGCAACGATTGCGTTATTGGATACAGGCGTCGCATTGATGTCTGGGATGGTCATATTTCCTTTAGTGTTTGCGAACGGCCTCGAGAGCTCTGCGGGCCCTGGCCTCATGTTTATTACGCTGCCGATCGCTTTTGGTCAAATGGTCGGTGGCCAAATTTTCGGTACCATATTTTTTGTCCTAGTGAGCTTCGCCGCGATCACCTCCAGTATTTCGCTACTCGAACCTGCCGTAGCTTGGGTGGTTGAAAAAACGCGCTTAGGGCGGGCTCGCGGAGCAGTTTTGGTTGGGCTAATTGCTTGGATGCTCGGTCTTGGTAGCGCTTTGTCTTTTAATTTAGGCGCAGATTGGACCTTGGCCAATGGCATGAACTTTTTCGATGTAATGGATTACGTCTCGAATAACATTTTGTTGCCCCTCGGTGGGATACTCATTGCGATTTTTACTGGCTGGCTGCTCAGTGAGGATCAGTTGCAATCCCAGCTAACAGAAGATCAAGGTGCCTTGCCGGTATGGCGTTTCCTGATACGGTTTATTGCGCCTTTGGGTGTCCTGATCGTTTTTGTCGTGACTATTTTTTAGGGGCTAGATAACGGTTTGAGGCAAATTAAAAGAACAGCACTGGTGCCCTACGCTTGTGAAGTGGTCTTTGAGGTCGTGGATCAAATAGATGCATACTCGGAATTTTTACCTTGGTGCGCCGAGAGTCAGGTGCTTCAGCGAACTGAAATGGAAGTCATCGCGACACTGGTTTTGGCAAAATCGGGTATTCGACAAAGCTTTACGACCAAAAATCAGTTGATGCGGCCCAATGCGATTGGTTTGTCGCTGGTTGATGGGCCGTTCCAGCAACTTGAAGGCGTCTGGGCGTTTGACGCGCTGGGCGATGCCGGCTGTAAAATTTCCTTAGACATGCGGTTCGAATTTAGTAGTAAGTTAATGGATCAAACCTTTGGCCGGGTTTTTGGTGTGGCCGCCGACCGGCTGGTCGATGCTTTCACGGCGCGGTTGGATGATCTTTATGGCTGATTTTCCTGCAGAGCTTTGCTTTGCTTCGCCCCATCTTCAGGCTTTGATGCCGATCACCGTCAAGCAAGGCACTAGTATCCGCACCGCTGTTATGGGCTCGCCACTTCCGTCGATGTTCCCAGAATTTGATTTTTCATGCCTGCCCTGCGGTATTTTTGGTCAAGTCGTTGATGACAATCATCAGGTTCGGCCGGGCGATCGGATCGAAGTTTATCGGCCATTGATTAATGATCCGAAGGCGCGTCGCCGCAACCGCGCAGGACGTTAGCTTTGGTCCGCAGTATTAGCGCCACTCGGTACATAATCGCCTTCGAAGCGGATTAATCGATTGTTTTCGAAAACGATGATTAGTTCTTGCTTGATGATGGGCTGGTCTGGGTAGGCAATGGTGTAAACATAATTCCACCGCTCGCTGTCAAAAGAGTCTGCAAGCACTGGGTTGCCGAGCACAAATTGGATTTGTGCTCGGGTCATTCCGGGCTTTAACTTATCAATCATTTCTTGCGAAACAATGTTGCCCTGCTGGACCGTCAGCTTATACACGCCTGGGAATTCAATGCTTCCGCAACTGACAAGACTCAGAAGTAGCAGCCCCAGGGTCATTTTTCGATTCAGCATCACAACGATTGTCTCTAGATAGTTAAAAATAAAGGTAACCTGCTCACACTGGGTCACGACAGCGAGCATTGTATCGTATAATGTGGGTTCAGCTAAGAGAATCTGACGAGTACTTATGACGGCGGAAACCCAAGATCTCAAAGACGCGGGCCTGAAAATCACGTTACCAAGGCTCAAAATCCTGCATGCCCTGGAGACCTCAAAGGTTCGGCACATGAGCGCGGAAGATGTTTATCGACTGCTACTCGATAGTGGCGAGGAAATTGGTCTTGCAACGGTATACCGAGTGCTTACGCAATTTGAAGATGCAGGACTGGTAACCCGGCATCATTTTGAGGGTGGACATTCGATCTTTGAGCTATCGCCAGATGCCCACCATGATCACATCGTATGCGTAAAATGCGGCCGTGTTGAGGAATTTACGGATCGAGAGATTGAAAGAAGACAAGAAGTGATCGCGCTTGAGATGGGCTTTGAGTTGACTGACCATCAGCTCAATATGTATGGGTTATGCCCGAGCTGTCGTTAGAGCCTTTTTGCGCGCAATCGCAGATTAGACGGAATGCGCCGTCATCATCATTTCTCGGGCGTGAGCTAACGACTTTTTGGTTATCTCAATGCCACTCAACATTCTGGCAATTTCCTCGACTCGGCCCGAATCGCTCAGCAATTCAATGGCGGTTGCACTGGTATCTTTGGAAACTTTAAAGTGATTGTGACCTTGGGCTGCCACTTGTCCGAGGTGGGTGACGCACAGGATCTGTGCCTGGGCACTGAGAGTTCTTAATAGAGCGCCAACCGTTTGGGCAACACCGCCGCCAATCCCGACATCAACCTCATCGAAGATGATGGTCCCAATCGCATTTGTCCCCAGCGTCGCGACTTGGATTGCGAGACTAATTCTTGAGAGCTCTCCGCCGGAGGCAATTTTATTAAGCGGCTGGGGAGTTTGACCTGGATTGGTCGCGATCAAAAAAGTGGTTTCTTCTTGGCCAAATCGACTTGGTTGGGTGTAGGGCGCAAGGCTCACCTCTAGGCGAGCATTGCTCATTCCCATCTGAGTCAGCAAATTCTTGACCGCAGTCTCAATTTTCTTTTTGCCTGTGTTTCTTTTCTTAGAAAGCCGGGCTGATGCGGCTTCCCAATTGCTTTTCGCGGTCTGGATGTCGTCGTTCAGTGTCTCAACCGCGGCATCTGAATCGCTTAATTGCGCGAGCTCATCGCTCAACGTCGCGTGCAGCGTGATGAGTTGCTCGGGCGGGCACCGGTGCTTTCTCGAAATGTCATGAATTTGCTGCATGCGTTGTTCAACCCAATGCAGCCGCTGTGGATCAGCCTGACTGACATCGAGATAGCGCAAAAGATCTCTATTGAGTTCGTCTATTTGAAGTAAGGACTGATCCAATTGATCCCGTGCGGCGCCTAGGTTGGGATCTTTTACTTTGCCCAAGGCCAGGCGCGCCGATTGCAGTGCCGCCAAGCCACCACCGGTATCGTCTTCGCTGATGAGTCGCTGAGCCTGCTGCGCAAAGCTCAAGTTTTCATCGGCATTGGCCAGTTGTAATAATTCTGCATCCAGCGCGCTGACCTCGCT
>JAQWWC010000219.1 GCA_029249645.1 Pseudomonadales bacterium | reverse complement strand
CATCGAGAATGATGTTGTGTTGACTGGAAAATCCCTCATTCATTCTGCCGCGCTGACTTCTGAGGCTTTCACACGCAGCGCGTTTGGTGATTATGGTCGCTATGTTGTTGCCTTGGTGCTGCTATTGTTCGCGTTTTCGACCGCGGTGGCCTGGAGCTATTATGGTGATCGGGCGGTGGTCTATTTGGTGGGCACGGCGTGGCTTACGCCTTACAGGCTGACCTATGTGCTCGGCTTTTTCTTTGCCGCCATCGCTGACACGTCTCTGATCTGGTTAATTGCCGCGATTACGGTGGCGTTCATGACCATTCCGAATCTGATTGCAATCTTGCTGTTGCGAAAAGAGATGAAGCAAGCCATCGCGGATTATTGGCAAGATTTTGAGTCTAGGCGCTAAAGCAATGAATCAAGTTAAATCAAACCTTGTGGGGTTTGCTCGGATTCGGAGCCATCGAATAGAAACCCTCGACGTCGAGGTCATTGAATACGAGCACCGTAGAACAGGTGCGAAACATTTTCATCTGGCGAGTGATCATGAGGAGCGTGTGTTTATGGTGGCGCTACGCACCGTGCCAGAGGATTCAAGCGGCGTTGCACATATTCTTGAGCACACAGCGCTGTGTGGCAGCGATCGATTCCCGGTTAGGGATCCGTTTTTCTCGATGCTTCGCCGATCGCTGAATACCTTTATGAACGCGTTTACAGCCAGTGACTATACGGCCTATCCGTTTGCGAGTGTTAATCAAAAAGACTTCTACAATCTTTTGGATGTGTATCTTGATGCGGTCTTCTTTGCGCGTTTAGATCCATTGGATTTTGCTCAAGAAGGTCACCGGGTTGAGTTCTCAGAGGCAGATAATTCAGCCTCTCCGCTGGTCTATAAAGGCGTAGTCTTGAATGAAATGAAGGGTGATATGAGTTCCTCCAGGGCGGTGCTTTGGGAGACGCTTAATCAACAGCTGTTTCCAACAGCGACCTATCACCATAACTCAGGGGGCGATCCGGCAGAGATTCCCGGGTTGACGTACGAGGCGTTTAAAGCCTTTTATAAAGCCCACTATCATCCTAGCAATGCCGTGTTTATGACCTTTGGCGCTATTGATGTGGTTGAACTTCATGGGGTGTTGGAAGATAGAGCCCTAGGCCACTTTGAACATTCAGTTGATCAGATCGAAGTGGGGCTGGAGCATAGGCTGTCGGCCCCTGTGCGGCACCAGGCCAGCTATGCTGCTAGCGCGGCGGGTGACGAGGCCCCAAAATCGCAGCTGGTGATGGCTTGGCTACTTGGCGAGTCAACCGACCTTGCGGGCCTGTTGCAAGCGAATTTGCTGTCAGATGCTTTGTTGGACCACAGCGGCTCGCCTTTGCGGCGCGTTCTAGAGGCCTTTCCAATGGCAGAGTCGGTCTCGCCTTTAACCGGTCTCGAGGAAAGCCATCGTGAAATGAGCTTCCTCTGTGGGATTGAAGGGGTCACGGGTGATGCTGTGCAAGCTTTTGAGACGGCGGTGCTAAAAGTCATAGCAGAGGTTGCCGAGCACGGCATCCCACTCGATCAGTTAAAGGCGGTTTTGCATCAAATCGAATTATCGCAACGCGAGGTGGGTGGCGATGGCATGCCTTATGGTTTGCAGCTGATGTTCTCGTGTCTGTCTGCCGCCATTCATCGAGGTGATCCGGTCGAGCTGCTGGATCTTGATGCGGCCATCGATACGCTTCGGAAAGACATCGAAGACCCTGCGTTTATTAAAGGTTTGGCCCGTAGCTTACTGCTGGAAAATCAGCATAGAGTCACTGTGACGCTGCAGCCCGATGTAAACCTTGCCCAGGAGAAAGCCGATGCAGAGCGGGCGCGGTTACAGATGACAGCCGAGGCGATGACTGATTCTGAGCGTCGTTACGTAATGGATCAGACGGCTGCTTTGGCGCTAAGGCAAACTGAAGTTGAAGATTTAGATATTTTGCCCAAGGTAACCTTAAAGGATGTGCCCAGAGATCACATTTATCCAGAACCCATTATGACGGGGCCTGTTACGGCCTACGCCGCTGGTTGTAACGGCATTGTGTACCATCAGTTGATTCGCGAGCTGCCGGAGCTGAGTGAAGCGGACTGGCGATTGCTGCCAGTGCTGAATCAGGTGGCGGGTGAGTTGGGCTTTGGGGGGCAGGACTATGTGGCAGCACAGAACTTACAACAATCGCTGACCGGAGGGATCAGCGCTTTTGCCAGTGTGCGAGCAAGCCTTGCCAATATTAATCAAGCGGGCACCTTCTTTGTTTTGAGTAGCCGATCGCTAGCTCGCAACGCGAGCAAGATGATGACGTTACTGAATGAAACCTCACAAGGCTTGCGTTTTGACGAAACAGCGCGCATTGCAGAACTCGTGCGGCAATCTAATACCCGCAAGCAAATGGGGGTGGTGAATCAGGGTCACAGTCTGGCGATGCTCGCGGCGTCCGCTGCATTTTCCAAAATATCAGCGTTGAATCATCAGTTATCTGGGCTGGGCTCCTTGGCTTTTTTCAAGGGGCTTGTTGCAAAAATCGAAGAAGGTGATGTGGCATCTCTTGCGGCAGATCTGGCGGGATTGTATGCCCGATTCGAGCAGGCGCCTCAAAGCGCAATGGTGATTGCGGACGAGGCCAAGGTTCCGGAATTGGTAAATGCTTTGTTACAGAGAGGTACCTTGACGCAGTCTGGTCCAGCGCAGCAGTTGATTCACGCGGAACAAACGGCGCTCGAAACAGTTTACGTGACAGAAACGGAAGTCAATTTTTGCGCCGCAGCGTACGCTTGCCCCAGTGAGTCCAGTGCCTCTGTAGCCTCGGTCCAGGTGCTGGCTGCAGTTCTGCGAAACCAATATCTACATGCTGAGATTCGTGAAAAAGGTGGGGCCTATGGTGGCGGCGCCAGCTATGACGCGGCCAACGGATTGTTCCGGTTTTATTCGTATCGAGACCCAGAACTGCTCAAGACCTTCGCTGTTTTTGATGGCGCGCTGGAGGCAGTTCGTTCGATGAAATGGACCTCGAACTTGATTGAAGAGGCCGTTCTGGGCCTCATGAGTAGTCAGGATGCGCCTGGTTCGCCAGCAGGGGAAGCCCGCGGGGATTTTTATCAGCAATTGCAAGGTCGCTCGCACGCGCACCAGCGCGCGCATCGGGCAGCGCTGTTCTCGGTCACCCCCGAATCGGTGATTGATGCGGCGGAACAGATTTTGTCAGGCAGCAAGAGTCTTGCCGTGATCACCAATTTAGAAAGCGCGCGTGCCTTGCCCGATTCTTTTCGGGCGACGCAGCTTTAGCCGGGCAACGTTTTTTTACGGATTGGGATTCGCACGATAGCCTCGATCGGAGGCCTTGAGCGATTGCGGATTTTTTTGCGTTGACGGATGTCTTGTATTCCAATCGATTGATTGCGAGCCTGCCAATCGACGACCCAACCAAAAAAAAGATCGCGCTCGAGGCGACTATGGCGGTCTTAGGTCATCCAAGTTTACCTGGTCATAACAAGTTTGCCTGATCATTAAAGGGCAAGCGGAACTGCTTGAGCGAAAAAAGTATCGTTTGAAGTTGGCTTATCTTTATATTTGAATCGTCTTTGGGCGACGCGCCGATAAATGTAGTGGCCAAAACCGCTGTTTTAAAAAAAACTGATTGACCCGACCATAAATTAAGAGGGAGTTTGAAGACCATGAGTGATGCGATTGTTTTGATGAGTCCAGATGGTCATGAATTTGATGTCTTTGAAGCACGCCCCGTTGGCGTAGCAAAAGGCACCATTATTGTGATCCAAGAGATTTTTGGTGTGAATGCTCATATTCGAGAAGTGGCGCAAGGGTTTGCTGAGCAGGGTTACCTGGCGCTTGCGCCGGCGCTTTTTGATCGGGTAGAGCGACAGGTTGCGCTCGGTTATAGCGGCGCGGATATGATGCAAGGTGTCGAGCTCGCCCGCGGTAAGCTGCGGCGCGAAGACGCCTTGACGGACCTTCAGACGGTCATTGATTCAGCGGCGGATTCTGGGCCTGTGGGTGTGGTTGGATACTGTTTTGGTGGTCTTTTGGCTTGGCTGGCAGCCTGTCAACTAATGCAGTTATCTTGCGCGGTGAGTTACTACGGCGGCGGCGTTGCCTCGGAAATGAGCCAGACGTCGAGTGTGCCCGTTATGTTTCACTTTGCAGCAGAGGATGCCCATATCTCGATGGACGATGTAGCGGTTGTTGAAAAGGCACAACCCGATGCGCCGTTATTTCTTTATGAAGCGGATCATGGTTTTAATTGTAATCACCGTGCGAGCTATAACGAGGCCGCGGCCGTGCTGGCCCTTTCCCGAACGCATGAGTTTTTTAATGCCCATCTTGGATGAGACGCAGGATCTCGCACTTTATTTCTGGCCAACCCGCAACGGTTATCAAGCGACGATTTTGTGAGAAGAGTTGGATCTTGCGTATCAGCTGGTGCTGGTAAACATAACGCAAGGCGATCAGTAAACCGACGCGTACGTTTGACAGGTCCCAACTCGAAAGATTCCAGCGTTGCGTTATCGGCAGTCCGGCAATGAGCAAGTTGTATTCGAGTCAGGTGCCATCTTGTTCGACTTGGCAGAATGGCAAGGCAAGTTCTTGCCACAAGACGCGCAGATAAAATGGTAGTGCCTGCAATTTCTGTTCTGGCAGGTTGGCGGTTTGGGGCCTATGGCGGGGCAAGCACATCATTTCGGACTTTATGCTGACGTTAAAAATGATTTCGCGATTGAATGATATGAGCGCGAGTGTCGAAGATTGTACACAGTGCTGGAAGGTCCGTTACAGGCAAACACTTTTTTAGCCGGACCCGACAGCATTGCAGATATTGCCCTGGGTGTACCGTCATCTTCGTCATGGTATTGATTTGGCTGAACCCCCTTCGGTTTTTAACTGATGCACAGATTTAATGGCTCGACCTGCTGTAGCAAAGGGCTTTGCGGTTGGGCAGCGCTTAGTTCCCGCAGGCGACTCTAAAAGCGCTGCAGCCAGCAAAAAAGCGCTGCGGCCAGGAAAAAGCGCTGCGGCCAGGCATAAACGCTGCGGCTAGGCAAAAACGGTGCGGGCAGGCAAAACTTTTTTAGGGTGTTTTGGTTCGTGACTGGCGTTCTGCCCGGCAAAAAAATGTTGTGAAATGCAGCAGAGCGATAATCCTAAAAGGCGCCTTGCTAAGGCCCGAGGTCAATCCCACTGGGGACTGTTCGATCTTGAGGGCGAACAATGTGGGCCGCCTTTTACTGCTCGCAAGGGCTGCCTTTAGTCTTTCGGCAAGATCGGTCATGAGGTGAACGACAACAATTCGTTTGCATAAAACTCGCCCAGTGCGTCAGACGTTGGAGCTAGCGGAACGTTTTTAAGCTGCTCAATCGCGCGAGCACGGATGATTGCGTTGAACCGAACATCCTTTTATAAGTGCCGTCAATACGCATTTTCGCGTCGAATATGGTTTGCACAGCTTGACAAAGGCAAGCTCCTTCTACATTCTTCGGGGGTAGTCAATGTTGGTGCCAAATCAAAGAGGGTGGTTTGGTTGTTTCTGCATAGACTCTTATATAAATAGAGCAACAATCCGAAATAGGTATGATCATGAAACAAATCCAAACCAGGTCAGGGCTGTTCGCAGCACTGGTGTTCTTGGCGTTAGCCTCGCAGGTATCCAACGTGACCGCGCAATCTCTAGATGAAGTGTTAGGCGTTCGCGCCGCAACGACTCAGGATGGCAAGAAGTCGCAAATTAAAATCGATGAAGTGAAGGATCAGACTCGCGACTTGCTGACGCAATACAAGCAAGTGATGAAGGTCGTTGACGGGTTGAAAGTTTATAACTTGCAACAGGAGCGGCTAATTAGGAATCAGAACGAAGAGCTGGCTGAGTTAGAAGCATCGATCGATAGTGTGACAGTTATTGAGCGTCAAATCGGGCCATTGATTGAGCGAATGATTGTCAACCTGGAAACGTTTGTCAGCCTAGACATACCTTTCCTGATGTCCGAACGGAAAGAACGTGTTGAATTCTTGAAAGACACCTTAGATCGGGCCGATGTCAGTGTTGCAGAAAAATTCAGTCAAGTGCTGCAAGCCTACCAAGTTGAAAATGCCTACGGTTCGACGATCGAAGCTTACACCGACATGATTGAATTAGAAGGCAAGTCTCGACAGGTTGATGTGCTGAAGTGGGGTCGAGTGTCCTTGGTGTTTCAATCACCAGATGGCGAAACCACTGGCGTGTGGGACAACGATGCGCGTGATTGGGTGATTTTGAGTGACGAATATAGAACTGGTGTTAGAGATGCGTTGCGGATCGCACGTAAAACGCAAACAGCGGATTTAGTGAAATTGCCAGTTAAAGCGGCGGGAGAGTAACCATGAAAAATTTATGGATGAGTGTTGTCCTCGTTGCGGGACTGATTGGATTTCAAGCACAGGCTGCTGATAACGATGTTGAGGCGAAATCGCTGAGCGAACTGCTGCAGTTGGTTAAAGATGGCAAGGTCGTTAATGCCAGGCTCAATGAGCGTCGTGAAAGAGAATTCAATGCCGATAAGTCGCGGCAAGAGAATGAAGTGAAGAAAGCTAAACGAGAACAGGCTAACGAAGAGGCCCGTTCTGAGCGATTGGAAGCCCAATTCGAAAAAAATGAGCAAGATATTGCGGCGCGACAAGAAATCTTGGCAAAGCGTCTGGGGTCTCTGCGGGAACTCTTCGGGGTGTTGCAACAGGTCGCGGGTGATACGCAAGGGGTGTTTGAAGGCTCAATCATTAGCGCCGAGTTCCCAGGTCGCGGTCAATGGCTAGCAGATTTTGCGAAGTCGATGGGCAAGAGCTCGAAACTTGCAACGATTGAGGAAATCGAGCGACTTTGGTTTGAACTCCAGCGCGAGATGACCGAATCCGCGAAAGTGAGTCGGTTTACGTCCGAGTTGATCAAATTAGATGGTGAACGTGTTTCCCAAGAAGTGATTCGTATCGGTTCTTATAACTTAATTAGTGATGGCGGTTATGTGACCTACGACATCGACAACCAGTTGATTAAAGAGTTGCCAAAGCAGCCTGAATCACGTTTCGTCGACTCGACCGAAGCATTACTTGCTGCGAGCTCAGGATTCGTTCCTTTCGGCCTTGATCCAACCCGCGGGCAGTTGCTTGCGCTTCAGATCCAAGTACCGACTCTAGAAGAGCGCGTTCATCAAGGTGGCTTGCCAGGTTACGTAATTATCGGGCTTGGTATCATTGCCCTGATCATCGCAGTAACAAAGTTTGTGTCACTCACGATGTTGGGTATGACGGTCAATGGTCAAGCTAAGAACGCAGGGAATCCTTCGGAGAAGAACCCGCTGGGTCGCATTATTTCGGTCTACCAGAACAATAGTGAGGTTGATTCGGAGACCCTTCAGCTTAAGATCGACGAAGCCATTATGAAGGAACAGCCTGCAATCAATCGGTTCGTAGGATTTATTAAGATCATCTCAATGGTCGCCCCGCTTCTGGGTCTACTGGGTACTGTAATCGGCATGATTGTGACCTTCCAAGCGATTACCTTGTTTGGTACTGGTGATCCTAAAACAATGGCAGGTGGTATTTCACAGGCATTGATTACGACGGTTCTGGGCTTAACAGTCGCGATTCCGACGGTGCTACTGCATTATTTCGTACACAGCCGCGCGACCAGCATCATGCAGGTTCTGAACGAGCAAAGTGGCGGTTTGATTGCTGAGCACGCTGAGAAAGCGAGCAAATAACTGTGGAAACTATCATTGTAGCCATTAGGACATTTATGGAGGCCGGTGGCGATGTGTTATACCTCATCGCCGGCGCGACCTTCTTGATGTGGGCCATCGTTTGTGAACGGTACATATTCATTACCACTGAGCATAAGAAGGATGTAGGCGCTGCCCTGACTTTCTGGGAGACCCGTGCTGAGCGGACTTCGTGGAACTCTCGGATGATTCGAGAGCGGTTGATTTCTGAAGTCAACGAGCGTCTTAAGGCCAACATGGGGCTGATCAAAACATTGATCGCGCTGCTGCCTTTGTTGGGTTTGTTAGGCACGGTGACGGGAATGGTTCAAGTCTTCGAAGCGATGACGTATTCGGGCGGGAATGCCCGTTCGATGGCAGCTGGCGTTTCTGCGGCCACGATCCCGACGATGTCCGGAATGGTTGCAACGCTTTCGGGCGTGCTCGCCAATTCATTTCTCACCAGTAAAGTCGATACAGAATCAATCTTTCTGGAAGACACTCTGACCATGGATCACTAAAGCCTCGCTTT
The DNA here is from genome assembly GCA_029249645.1 of Pseudomonadales bacterium. GTDB lineage: Bacteria > Pseudomonadota > Gammaproteobacteria > Pseudomonadales > Azotimanducaceae > UBA9926. The sequence goes on along the minus strand of JAQWWC010000219.1, from coordinate 9,131 downwards.
AAAGATCGAACATAGAGAGCATCATGCGAAGAAGAACAATACAAGAAGAAGAAAAAGTAGCTGATTTAACACCGATGCTAGACGTTGTGTTCATCATGCTAATTTTCTTTATCGTAACGGCCACGTTTATTAAAGAAACGGGGGTCGAAATCAATCGCCCGGACACCAAAACGGCAGAGATGAAGAAGACTGTGTCCTTGCTCGTCGGTGTCGGGTCAGACAGCGGAATCTGGATCGATAAAAAGAAAGTCGATATTAGAAACGTAAGACCCACGATGGAACGGCTGCACGCAGAGAACCCAAAAGGCGGATTGGTAATCCAGGCAGACTCAGTATCTAAGGTTGAGAAAGTTCTGGCGATAATGGATGCCGCCCGTCAAATCGGGATTACTCAAGTCGCGATTGCGTCGGAAGAGAATTAAGAGGGAAACCAGATGGTGATGTTTATAAGAGTTGGTCTCTCGACGATCGTCGGTGTGGTAGTGACATTGGGATTGTTTTACCTAATGCAGTACCTAATTCAAGGTGCAGATAGCGCTTTGACGGATGATAAGATCGGTAATTTGGTTGATTTTGTACGTGTCAAGCAAGACCAGCAGTTAGAAACGAAGCAACGAAAGCCCAAGAAGCCACCACCACCCGATGAACCGCCACCTGATGTGCCGCCACAAAACTTTAACGTGGCTGTAGACAGTGCGGGATTCAATATGTCCAATGTTGATCTGTCAGTGAGTGTTGACGTTGGTGGCGGCGGATTTGGGATTAGTGATGGCGAGTATCTCCCAATTGTAAAGGTGCAACCGCAGTATCCAAGACGAGCTTTGTCTCGCGGTCTGGCGGGATATGTCATTGTGGAGTTTACGGTAACCGCACAGGGCACAGTGAAGAATCCTTTCGTGGTTGAAAATTGCGGGCATATCCCGAGTGCGCGGTCACCCGGAGAGTGCCTCGATAAGCCGAATAGCGTTTTTGACTCAGCGGCCCTCAAGGCGGCGGCGAAATTTAAGTACAAGCCCAAAGTCATTGATGGGAATCCGGTCGAAACCGGAGGGGTTCAAAACAAGATCGTGTTTGAACTGGCTGAAAGTTGATGGAGAGGTTAGGCATGAAGTTAAAATGTAACGCTGATGGACTGGTTAAGAGCCTGGTCGGTATCGCCTTGATTATCAGTTTCGGTTTCGCGTCGATTGAAGAAGCCACCGCTGCCGAGGACAAAAAGAAAACACGGCGAGTCCCCGCCATTAGCCAAAGTTTGTATAAGCAAATGTCCGAAGCCCAGATCATGATTGATCCGGATTCAATGCCTCGCGAGGAAGGGGAACCGGCGCCAGTACCGAAAGGCACGCCACAAGACGGCATCCAAATGCTGTTGAACATGACCAAAAAGAAGCGGCTGAACTCCAACGAGTTATCACAAATTTGGAACCTGCTCGCATTCGGGTATTACACCCTCGAAGATGTACCGAAAACGATCTATTCCTATGAGCAGGTCTTGGCTGCCGGTAGAGAGGGATTGATTACGGAAGCACTCGAGAAGAATTCGCTCCGAGCGCTGTTTCAGTTGAATTATTCAACCGAAGAATATGAGTTAGCGCTTAAGTATATCGATCTGTGGGAAGCGGTAAACGGCAAGCCGGATGCTGCCGTCAGTTATCTAAAAGCGACTGCCAATTATCAGTTAGAGCGATTTACAGAGTCCTTGAAGTGGGCACTGCAGGTCGAGGAAATCATCGTCGCTGAAGGGCGTGCGATGAAGGAAAACTGGGTTTATCTGCAGGTCGTGCTCTACAGTGAACTTAAAGACGACGATAATGTGATTCGGGTTTTAGAACGGATGGTTGTCGATTACCCCAAGAAGCAGTACTGGATGCACCTTGCTGGGATGTATACCGAGAAAGAGTGGGATGACCGCGCGTTATCCGCCTACTACGCGATCTACAGCCAGGGCATGTTCGAGAAGGATTCAGAGATTGTGATGTTGTCTCAGCGTCTTCTAAACGCTGAGGTGCCTTATGAAGCGGCAAATGTACTTGAGAAGGGAATCAAAGATAAGCTGGTAGAAACCAGCGAGAAGAATTTAAGACTTCTTGCGACCTGCTACACGGTAGCGCAAGAGATGAGTAAAGCCATTGAGGCTTGGGAACGCGCGACTAAGTCGTCTGAAGATGGCGATATACAGTACCGTTTGGCCCAAGCACTTGCACAGCAAGATCGGCATAAGGAAGCGGTAGGTGCTTATCGGCAGGCGTTAAAAGATGATGAATTGAAGTCGCCATCTGATGCGCAGTTTTGGATGGCGATCTCGCATATGTCTTTAGAAAATTGGGATCAGGCGTCAACGGCGTTTAAGGCGGCCTCAAGACTCGATAAGAAAATTGCGAAGCAAGCGCGTCAATATATCCGGTATATCGCCGGTGAAAAACGACGCCAAGCGGCACTCAAAGAAATGCTCGAAGGGTAATCTGCCCAGGCTCGAATTCCGAAAACCGGAGCGAGGGACGCGACCAAAGGTCGCTGTTAGCAACCGATAGGGCGGCGACCCGCGGGTCGGGCCGTCCTATTGACTCAGATCAACTCGTAAGTGATGTGCACTGCACAGTCTCGGTTCCCAAACGATTCGTGTTTTCCGCTGAGAGATCTTGGTGACGGTGTTTACGTGGCAGTTGCTTTTGACGCGCTATGCGAGGGACGTTGTGTGACGGCGCAAGCGTACAGACGCGGCTTCCGGCGCCGATGCGATAGCGCTTAAAGGTCAATCAACTCCGATTAAGCTCGACCTCATTCGCTAACCGCCATTGCTTGTAGCAAACTATATTGGCGCCACAAGTCTGCAGTTTCCTTGGATTGTAGGGCCTTATCCCGCACCGCGCAGTCTGGGTCTTCATCGTGACGACAATCAGAAAACCGACAATATTGTGCCGGCGCTAGTAAGTCCTTATAGCGTTCAGCGAATTGTGCAGGCTCAAACCAAATTTGCGCTTCGCGCATGCCCGGTGTGTCAATGATCAAGCCGCTGTCATTAGGGAGGATGCACAGCTCTCGATGAGTGGTTGTGTGCCGGCCTTTATCATCGAAGGCACGGACTGCTTGCGTTGGCATGTGATCGAGGCCCAAAATTTGATTAATCATGCTGGATTTCCCGACGCCCGAAGAGCCAATGAGGGCGGCGCAGTGTCCTGGCGTTAAGTTTTTCAGGGGGCCGGCTAATGTCTCAGCATCGTGCATATTGACTGGGTATACCTTAGTCCCGTGTAGGATCGGTTCTAAGGCTTTAATTTTTTCGTCTGCGTCTTCCGCGATATCGGCTTTGCTGAGTAAAAGGATCGCAGGCAGGCCACAACTCCAGGCCATGGTGAGAAAGCGCTGAATCCGGTTCAGGTTAAAATTTTGGTCAAGCCCGGACACAACGAAAATTAGGTCAAGGTTGGATACTAAAATTTGCTCAAGATAGTTGTCGCCTGATGCGCGGCGTGAGAGCTTGGAGCGCCTGGGTATTCTGCCTGTAATCGGGGTGGTGGCATTATTGGCTTCGAGAGCGCCTAGCGTGACCCAGTCGCCAACAACAGGAAGGGCTGTTTTGTCTCGCGGGTCAAAGCGTTGCCCGGTTGTAAGGGCTGCGCGGACGATACCCGTTTCAGTAATCACCGAATAACGTTGGCGGTCTTGTCGCATAACCCTGCCTAATTGATCGAGATCAGTTTCGCCGTCGAGACAGCCGATCATTTCTTGATAGCCGAGTTGAGCTAGGATCGGATGGGTTTTTTTAAGATCTTGCATTGAGGGAGCCTCTAATGACCTTTCGTGCCAATGGCGCGGTGAGCGCGAGAACAATGAGCGTCACCAGGAGCAAGCTGATCGGCCGATCGAGCAGGTAACTGAGGTTGCCATCGCTAATAATCAAACTTCTACGGAGATTGTCTTCGAGCATGTCGCCCAGAATAAAGCCCAGTAGCAGTGGCGCCATGGGAAAAGTGCGGCTTCGAAGCCAGACAGCGATCAGGGCGAAGGTGACCATTAGGTACAGATCAAAGAGGTTAAAGGAAACCAAGTACACGCCAGTCAAAGAAAAGAAAATGATTAAGGGTGCAAGAATCGCCCGTGGAATATTCAGTAGCTTTGCGAAGATCGGTATCATTGGGAGATTCAAGAACAGTAAGATCAGGTTGCCAATATACATGGAGACGACGATCGACCAAAAGACGGTTGGTTCGTCCAAGTAAAGCCTGGGACCAGGTTGAATCCCGTAGGCCAGCAGAGCGCCTAGCAAAATAGCGGTCGTGCCAGAGCCAGGGATGCCTAGGGTAAGAAGCGGCACAAATGAGCCCGTGCAGGCAGCGTTATTAGCAGATTCAGGGGCAGCAAGCCCTTTCAAGTTGCCTTTGCCAAAGGGCGGGATTGGTGCTTTCGCCATAATTTTTTCGAAACCATACGCAATGAATGACGCGATGGTAGCGCCCGCCCCTGGTAACACGCCGATTAAAAAGCCTGAAACGGCGCTGCGAGAAATCACGGGTGCGATGCTTCGTATTTCCCGAGACTCTAACCGGAGTGCTTGACTCGGAATAATCGGAATTACAGTTTGAGTCGCTTGCCCAGCTCTCAGCATCATCAGCGCCTCCGTTAACGCGAAAGTTGCCATCGCGATCATGAGAAAACTAAGACCATCGATGAGGTCCATCCGGCCAAACGTAAATCTTGGGATGCCGGAGGCAAGGTCAGTGCCCACCGTTGATAAGCACAACCCAATAGCCGTCATCATAACGGCCTTCAGATACTGTCCGGGCTCAGAAAAAGAGGCAACAAGGGAGAGGCCCAAGAGCATCATCAAGGTGTATTCTGGTGACTGAAAGGCAAGGGATAGATCGGCCAGCGCAGGCGCTGAGATCATAAGTAGGAGGACCGCTATGGTCCCGCCAAAAAATGAAGCATAAGCGGCAACCGCAAGTGCTTTTCCGGCATGACCGTTTCTGGCCATAGGATAGCCATCAAATGCCGTCGCGACTGTTCCAGCAACGCCCGGTGCATTGATCAGAATTGCACTGGTTGAACCACCAAATATGGCACCGTAGTACACGCCTGCAAGTAAAATCATACCGCTGGCCGGTTCCAGGTTGTAACTGATGGGAATCATAAGGGCGATCGCAGAAATGGGACCGAGCCCAGGCAGCATGCCGATCAACATGCCAATCAGGCAGCCGGCTGCAACAAACAAAAGATTAGAAAAGGTAAGCGCCGTTGATAACCCAAGTAGCAAGCCGTCAATCATGTTCTGTGCAACCAGGTCGTGAGGATTCGCCCAGGGCTAATGTAGATGTTCATCAGGTCGAGCAAACCCCAAAGTATCAAGGGAACGCCCACGGCAAAGGGCAATAAAATTCGCCAAGCGACGGCGCCTGTCTTTCTAGCGCCGATGGTTAAAAAGGCGATGCTTGCTATTACAAAGCCAAGGACGTCAATCAGACTAATGTAGATGATTAGGACTACGATCATGCCGAGAATTGGGTCCTTATAGAGGCGGTGCTTAAACGGGGGCTGCGGATTCTGCTCAGTAGGCCGACGCGCGTCAGTGAGCAGCTGGAGGAGTGCGGCAGTAAAACCCAGTCCGCCGGCAAAGTAAGGAAACGCACTGGCGGTAAAATCTCCAGGGAGGGACCAAGGATCGATGGGAATCTGTGCGGCGAGGTATAAATAGCCAGTAAAAAACAAAAGAAGGGCTAGCGCGGCGTAGTTGATTCTAATCACTGACGGCACCGGCTGCGCATTTATTGTAAGTAACCGATACTTTGCATCAGGGATCGAATCTGCTCCTCCTGTTGCGTCAAAAAGTCATAAAACGCATCACCCTCAATATAGTTTTCTGCCCAGCCGTTACGAAGTCGAATGTCTTCGAATGCAGCGGTCTCCGAAACCGTATGAAGGGTGTGCCGCATCCGTGCATATTGGGCATCTCCGAGTCCTTTGGCTGCGAAAAATCCGCGCCAATTAGCGAACACCAAGTCGATACCCTGAGTGTTTAACAGCGGCAGATCGGGTAGGTGTGGCATTGGTGCGGGTGCGGTGACGGCTATAATTCTTAGCAATCCCGCTTGGTGCATCTGAAGCGCTTCACTGAGACCGGTTGATAAAACGTGAGTTTCCCCAGACAAAAGGCCAGCCGCCGCCTTGCCGCCGCCATCATAGGCAAGATAGACCAGTTTCTTCGGGTCGGCGCCAGCAAGTTGCAGTGCTTTTGCGAGGACGAAGTGATCCGTATTACCGCGAACGGACCCGCCGGCAACGACAATCGATCTTGCGTCTGCCTTGTAACGTTTTGCGAGATCTGAAAAGTTCTGGATCTCGGAATCTGCGCGAACGGCAAAACAGCTGTAGTCTGCGATCATCGCAGCAATAGGAGTAAGGTCTCGAAACGACTGTGGGAAAACGCCCTGTAGTGCTCTCACAATAATTGGCGTCGAGCTGATGAGCAAAGTGTTTTGCTGTCGATCTGCCGTTTCAATAAGTTTTGCGATCGCTCGGCCGCCACCACCACCGGCGGCATTTTCATAGGTAACGTTCGAAACCAGTTGCGTTTGGTCCAGCGCGAGTCCTACACCGCGAGCGGTGCCATCCCAGCCGCCGCCCGGACCCGCCGGAATGAGGAAGTGAACGCGGTCCAGCCCCACATCGGCGGCTGTGATACTCGACACGAACCCGATCAAGAGGGTCAATGCGAGCGCCCAAGTTACAAGTCTAGGCACTAGGAAATGGTCATGAGGGTTTCTGAAAAAGCCCAGTCAAGCCAAGGCGTCAGCAATTCCAAATCACTTGACTCAACGGTTGCGCCGCCCCACAAGCGCAGGCCAGGCGGCGCATCGCGATAAGCTGCAATATCCAACGCGACGTTTTGTTGTTCGAGTAGCGCGGTCATGGATTTGATAAAAGCTCTCTGGTCTGAATCTGGGAGTCCATCAAAAACCGGATCGACAATTTTAAGGCAGATCGAGGTGCTGGATTGCTGTCTGATCTCGGGTGTTAAAAATGCCGCCCAGCTGCTTTGGTCTACCCATTTTCGTACCACTTTAAGGTTCGCGCGGCTGCGTGCGATGAGTGCAGGTAGTCCGCCAATTCGCTGCGCCCAAGCCAAGGCATCAAGCTGATCTTCAACGGCGAGCATGGAGGGGGTGTTAATGGTCGCGCCTTCAAATAAATCTCGAATCAGGACGCCACCTTTGGTTAATCGAAACAGTTTGGGCAGCGGCCAGGCTGGGTCGTAGGACTCGAGTCGTGCGACTGCTCTAGGCGATAAGGCGATCATGCCATGGGCCGCTTCGCCCCCCATAACTTTCTGCCAGGACCAAGTTACAACATCGAGCTTAGTCCAAGGCAGCTCCATCGCAAAGCTCGCGGAAGTCGCATCACAAAAAGTTAAGCCTTCTCGCGCATCCGAGATCCAATCGCCATCAGGTATGCAGGCGCCGGAGGTCGTACCATTCCAGGTGAACACGACATCGCGTTCAAGGGTTGAGACCGTGGTCAAATCAGGCAGGCTGCCGTAGGGGGCATCAAAGATGCGAACGTCTGATAGTTTCAACTGTTTTTGAATGTCTGTTTTCCAACCAGCGCCAAAACTTTCCCAAGATAGGACGTCTACCCCGCGGGCGCCTAGCATGGTCCACATTGCCATCTCAAACGCGCCGGTATCGGATCCGGGAACAATGCCGAGTACATAGTCATCGGGCATGCCTAAAAGGGCTTTGCTTTGATCAATGACCGCTTTAATCCGGGACTTCGGTACGCTGGCTCGGTGAGACCGACCGAGTGCATCGATTGGAAGGTTGCTAAGCGCCCAGCCGGGGCGTTTGGCAGTGGGTCCGGAGGAGAAACACGGGTTATTGGGTTTTGTTTCAGGTAGGTTCATCGCATTTATCGGCTGGCTAGTGTTCAGAGACAAGAGTATAAGGCATCATGGGGTTGTCTGTCGTTGCTGTAAGCTGCAACTTCGTCAGAAAGCCTTATTCTCAGGCAGATTTGAAAACGCACACGGTTATCGGAACACTGCGCATGAAATCGAATTTGGTACTCGTTGGTTTAATGGCCAGCGCGGCTTTTTTTACGCTCTCAGGTTACGAGTTGATTCGATCGTCGGCGACGGTTTTATTTAAAGCGGCCTATGGTGCTGAAAATTTGCCGGTGGTTATGGCACTGATGCCCGTGGTCATGTTTGCGGGCGTGTGGGGTTATGGCGCACTGTTGACGCGGTTTGGCCCACGCCTTACCTTGAGAATTACGACCATCGCTGCGGCCTGTTTGATGCTGTTGTGTTTTGGGGCACTGCAACTTGATCTGTTATGGGTTACAGCGGTGCTGTTTCTGTTGAAAGAGTTCTATGTGGTGCTTTTGATTGAGCAGTATTGGAGCTATATCAATTCCCGGCTCGATCAAGATACGGCAAAGCGATTTAATGGGCCGATCACTGGCCTTGCAGGCCTTGGTAGCGTGGTTGGTGGCGTGATGGTCGCGCAACTGGCCATTCCTTTCGGGACTGAAAATCTCGTTTTACTCGCAGCGATGGCGTTGATTCCGGCGGCGTTGCTTTCCAATATGGCCTATCGATGGTTTGGCGAGCCATCAGACCACAAAGACGAGCCGCCTGCTGAAACCTTCAGTGAAGGGGTTGGGTGGCATTTTGTGAGGCGTAATCCTCGGTTACTGGCGCTGTTGGCGATCGTTTTATCATCCCAGATCATGGCTGCTGTGTTGGATTTCAAGTTCCAGGGGATGTTGTCGGGCGCCTTCAACGGGGATGTCGATGCTGAGACAGCATTTCAAGGTACATTCTGGTCCTATCTTAACGCTGTTGCTGTGGCGGCGCAGTTTATTCTCACGCCGATTTTGCTGACCGCTGTCGCGCTCCGGTGGGTGCACCTGTTGATGCCAGTTGTGCACCTAGCATTGATTTTATGGGCCGTCATAGAGCCCAGTTTATGGTCCGTGGGCGCTGCGTTCTTTGCGTTTAAGGTATTTGATTACTCCGTGTTTCGAGGTGCGAAAGAGCTCATCTATTTGCCTTTAGGTTTTCAGGAACGATATAGGGCGAAGGAGTTTATCGATGTATTTGGTTACCGCACCAGTAAGGGTGGATCATCCATCAT
>JAQWWC010000218.1 GCA_029249645.1 Pseudomonadales bacterium | reverse complement strand
GGATAGGCCGCCGGGTTCAATTGCCCATTCGGATAGTCTGGCGTGGCTTCAAAAAAGATCTGCAAGCCAATCAGGAACACCATTAACATGCCAACCGATTGGAGTACCGAGCGCAAGGAGGACAGCTGAGTGCGTTCCTGATAGTCCGTTGAGAGCTCAGCGGTGAGCGAGGTGTGTGGGATGGAATACACTGATTGGGTCGTTCGCGTCAGCACCGAAAATACAACCAGCCAAGCAAACACTTCGGTCTCGGACAAACCCGCGGGCGGCGCGAACAACAAATAAAAGCAGAGTCCAAACGGCACGGCGCCGGCGTACATGAACGGATGCCGACGGCCCCAGCGATGCCGAAAACCATCCGACCAAGAGCCAATCACCGGATCACTAATAGCGTCCACAAGCAGTGCAATGACAATGGCAACACTCGCCAAAAAGCCCGACAAACCCAGCACCTGATTGTAAAAAAACAGCAGGAAAAACCCAAACGAGGTCGACTGTACACCCTCAGGAATTTGCCCAACGGCAAACATAATGCGTACCCGCCAGGTGAGCACACCGGCGTCTTGGTCAGCCACGGACATTCCCTCTCCTCAATCAAATGCGCGCAGCGATTCCCTTGCCGCGCGCCGCTATGCTTATCGAACATCGGTTTGATTGCCTTGTATGACGGCACCCCACCCTATAACTATTCGAACCACTTTCCGCTTAAGACCCTAGAGCACAATTCTTTGAAATACAATCTCAGTTGCTTTCACTAAGTGGCTTTTTGATTGAAAGCGGCGCGCTTGACACAGCGCGTCTCAAGGAAAGCGCCTCAAAGCGGTGTTTATCCGCCCATAAAGAACAGGTCCTGCCCTCGGGGCAACGTGATCGACACCCGCGCTGACGAGCCAAAAATAACACAATGATTAAAAGCCAGCGCAACTCGCCCGAAAGCCTTCATCCCTGACACGCAATCAAACGGCGCGGCGGCCAGCAGGCTACCTCATACACAACCAATCAAATTAGGTTGACGCCTGTCGCATTTCGCAAGCGGCACTATCGGTGCACCGCCCGACTATCGACCATGAGCTGATCGAGCTTTGATTGAGCCACCTTCGGGCGTTTCAAATCGATGGGCTCGATCATCTCGCAACCATCTCGAATCATGTCACTCACCAGCACAGGGTACTGCCGGCAATCATCTGGGCGATCCGCATAAATACTGCAGCCATACTTGTTTTGTTTCGGCAAGGGCTTCAGCCACGGACAGGCTGTGAGGGCCTCACCAGTCTCAGGGTCGATCCAAATCCGTCCGGCCTGCACAAACCGCGCGATCTCGGGCCGCTTTTCCTGCCACCAGCGGATCTCCGCCTGGGTCGCCGACAGCCCGCCATCGCCATAAATCTGGCAGCACTTGCCACATTGGTTGCAGTCTTTCATTGCGTGGGCATCATCCAAAAGTCCCACGCATCATACCCAAGTTCGCATTAGACAGTTTTTATTTTTGGTGATCGGGTCCGTAAACCCAATGAAGAATTGTGTGCGTCTGCCATAGACGTCATACTCGCGCCATGTCAAAAAACAAAAAAACCTTCGGATCCCTCCGCGATCAGCTCAAAGACGCCGGCCTGGTTACTGCAAAACAAGCTAAAAAGGCAGAGCGCGGTGCCCTGCGCACGGAACTGCGCATCAAAAAAGGCATCGATGTTGATTCGGTGAAACAAGAGGTTGAAGCCGCCCGAACGCAAAAAGTAGAGGCCGACCGTCGTCGCAATGACGCGCTGAATCAAGCAGCTCAAGACAAAGCCTTACTCGCCCAGGTTAAGCAACTGATTGCGACCCATTCCCAGCGGCAGGCCGGTGAGGTGGCGTACAACTTTACGGACGCGAAGAAAGTCAAGAAACTCTACGTTTCAGAAGAAAACAAATCCCAGCTCAATCAGGGGTACCTCGCCATTGTGAAGGTCGACGACCGTTATGATCTCGTGCCGGAGGTGGTTGCGCGCAGAATCCAAGAACGTCATGCCGACTCGGTGTTGTATCTCCACGATCGAGCGCTCGACGCGATTGATGAGGATGACCCTTATAAAGATTACCCCATTCCGGATGACCTGGAATGGTAGGCGGCGTTAGTTTTTAAGCTGCCCCATCTAACAAGCACGGTTACAGATTGTTGGCCTTCAGGGCTCACCATGATCTGGCCGCGCCTCATCGGCCCGACCTAACCGCCAGCTGGGCCTTCAACATGAAACAACTTGTTATAAATGACCCAGCGATCATCGACCTTCAAAAACGACAGCGTATCTAGGAAACGACTTCTAATATAATCATCTCGCAACTGCACGACCGCCGTTGCGCCAGCAATCTCGAGTGAAATAATCTCTAAATAAGCGGATTCACCCGCTGCCTTTGCCGACGGCTGCGCGCCCACAAAATTCGCAAAATCTTGCACGCTCATCTCAGCCAAACCAGTCGGCAAATAGCCTGTTATCTTGGCATTGGGATGAAAGGCTGCGTGCACCTTGTCGACATCGGACTCAAACATACTGTCGAAATAAACTTGTACGGTTTCGCGTATTTGGTGGGCATCATCCATGGCGTTTTCTTCGTTACAGGCCGTCTTTAAACCTACCGTAATTTTGATCTGCCGCGCAACTGCAGGTTTTTCGCTTGCACGGCCCACAATAGAGTTTTTTTTCGTAGACTCCTTGCAAGCATCCAAACAGAATTCAAACAATGGTTATCAAGCGAGCCGACATAATGTCCAACCCTCTCATTACACTTCCCGGTCAGATCACCGCACTCATGGCCCTCCTACTCCTATCGGGTTGCCAAGCAATTGGCCCTGAACCCGTTGCAGTGCCAAGCCCGATTGAATCGATTGCGGATGCGTACGTTGACGCCCTGCTCAAGCGCTATCCCAGCATGGCGACGGCTTACGATTTGCCCGACTGGCGGCACGACCGGTTGTTCGATAATTCCCAAGCGGGCCTACAACGCTGGCATGACCAAGAGGATGCCTTTTCCCGCGCGGTAGGTGCGCTGCCAGCGCCAAGCGCTATTGGATCTCGGGACTGGATTACCCACGGCTTTTTGATCGAAGCTTTATCGTCCAGCCAAAGCACCCGCATCTGCCAAAAATCGCTCTGGGAAACCAGCACAACCACTGCTTGGTACACAGGCCTGCCTTTTATTTTTGACATCCAGCCAATTGCCACTGAAACCGAACGCTTGGATGCTTTGACGCGCCTTAGTGCAGTTGCAGGCTACATCGAAACTGAAATCGAGAATTTAAGAGGCGGCCTTGCTCAAGGCTATTCCTCGCCCCGCCTGACGGTCGTTGCGGTTCCCGATCAAGTCAGAGCCCTTCTGCAGCCCGACAACCCGTTCTTGAACCTCGGCGAACGGTCTGACGATCCTCTGTTTAAGGCCGCTGTGCGGCGCGAGTACGACCAATCAATTCAGCCGGCGCTCAATCTTTTTGCCGACTTTATCGAAACTGAATACCTACCCAACGCCCGGGAAGACCTTGCCATCAGCAGCAATCCTAATGGCGCGCAATGCTATACCGCTTTGGTGCGCGCTTTCTCAACCCTACCCGTCAGGCCTTCTGAGATTCATCGCTCGGGTCTTGCTGAAATGGCCAGCATCCAAGCTGAGATGCGTGAGATCATCGATACCCATTTTGAGGGCGAAGCCACGGCAACGTTTTTACGGCGCATCAATCGAGATCCGGCGTTTACGTTTGAGTCAGAACAGGCCGTTCTCGACTTTTCCATTGCGGCCTTGGCCCGCGCGCGGCCAAAAATGGCGTCGGTATTCGATTTACTGCCCAAAGCAAACGTTCTCATCAAACCCTATCCAGACTTCGCCGCCAGTGGCAGCGGTGAATACCATTCCTCATCAGAGGATGGCGCGCGGCCCGGG
>JAQWWC010000217.1 GCA_029249645.1 Pseudomonadales bacterium | reverse complement strand
AAGGTCTGCTCTGTCAGCGTTGGGTCTAGCCGCCTCTGATCGACGGCCCAGCCATCAAACATGTCATAAAAAGCGGCTTGATTCTGATCGAGACCAATGGACTGCTGAATCACCGCCGCTGCAACACGGGATGGCGCCGCTCGCATCAAGCCAAAGCTGAACGCCCCACCAATACAACCGCCGAGGAGATGACATTGATCAACCTGCAAGTAATCCAGCAATCTAAGGTGGTCCTCCGTATAGGTGGCCCAATTGTCTGCTGCTGTAATCGGCGCATGGGATCTGCCAGCATTTCTTTGATCCATGGCGATCACCTTAAAGTCATGCTGCAATGCCTCGATTGGATTCCAGGGTCCGTGCTCCCAGAAATCAATCGCTGAACGCATACCGCCCGGTGCAAACAGCAGCACCGGAAACCCATCCCCATAAATCTCATAATGCAGATCAACGTCTTGGTCTTGAAATTGGGCCATTTTGACTCCTTAAAGTTTGTGTGCTGCCCAATCCGTCCGGGTCCGTTCTGATCTACACAATTTGCTTGTTATACCAGCACGCCTCGAACGTAAGGAGGGCACTTTACACTGCAGCACGCCTACGCTTTAGCCAATTGTAACCTTCAGCTTAGGCGCTACTGGGGCGCCGCGCTAGGTTATGAACCTGAATCTCGGTTGCGACTTTTTCGCCTTTTATGAGCCCTACCGCGCTTTGATCCGGCATCACACCAACCCAAACGGATTCATCCCAAAAAATCGGTCGCCTGAAATAAATCACAACGTCCATTTGATCAATCCCATCCTGCCACAGCGCGGCAGTGATTAAATGAACACCTTGTCCGCCGCCAATGATGGGCGCGCGAAACCCCCCAGCGCGGGCGGCATCAACATCATAGTGAATCGCATTGCCTTCACTGCTATAGGCTCTGGTCGCCTCGGGGGATAATGCATAACGCGCAATCGGATGCAGCGCACCCGCATCTACAATGACGGGCGCCGCCTGCTCGCCGGCGCCTCGCGTCCCGACCAACTCGGGACTTGGCTTAAGCGATTCGCGCGTAACAGACAGCACCGGCGTGCCGTCGGTCAGCGTGATTTCGACCTCTGTTCGAATTCGTCGCCCCCTGGGCACGGGTCTGACCCACTGTATCTGCCCCGTTAAGGTAAGATCTTCATCCAACGGCACTGGGCGATGCTGAATTAGTTCGGTCAACATATTCACGTTACCTTCAGCTGAAATTCCGGACTCCGCGCCCGCTTGAATACTCAACCCAATAAAGAAGGCGGGATCGCATTGACGGCCAAAGATACTCGGATCGATACCAAGCGCGCCGAGTTTCTCGGCCTGATACTGCCGCGTCACGGCGAAGGTTTTCGGTGTGATCTGTAAGCCTGCCTTCGGTTCCAGCCAATCCGGCATCATTGCCTCCTTAAAGATTTATTAGAGTGCCCGGCGGGCCGCGTATCAATCTGCCTCAACGGCCGCCCTCACCCGGCGTGCGAACAAATTTAAATTTTCAGTGGCACTATGCTGAGTCGCAAGCGAGACCAATACCAAAACCGGCATACCCACCCCCCAGCCTAAATAAGCGGCGGTAAAGCCGTAAGGCTCCCCGACGGCCATCCAAATCACCGCGCTACCGCCCCCGCAAACCATACTGGCAAAGGCGCCTGTCGCGGTCGTCCGCCGCCAAAACAGCAGACCCAACATCGGGAAGAATAAACCTGCCGCGCCGAAAGTATAGGCATATAAAATGAGGTCTAAGACATTGGGTACTAAATAGGCCAAACCAATGGCCAGCACCCCCAAGACGATGGTTAGGATCCGCGCACAACGCAGTAACTCAGTATCGCTGGCGTCAGGGCGCCACCACTTCTTATAGAAATCATTGGTAATAATCGCGACCGGCCCAATCAAACACGAGTCTGCTGTCGACATGACCGCGGCAATGTACGCGGCAATCACGATCCCTGCGATGCCCGCCGGTAAAATCGTTAAGATCATCATCGGCGTTGCCAGCTCAGGATCACTCAGTTGCGGCATAAGCATTCGAGCGAGCAGCCCTACAAACGTGGCGCTGATCGCAAACAATGGCCATTCAATGGGCACACCGGTGATTAAAAAGGCTCGCTGCGCAACCGCCACACTTCTTGCCGCGACAATGCGCTGCATCGCCGCGATTGAGATAAACCAAACTGGGAAGACCGCTAAAAACCATCCAATGAGTTGCTTTGGCTCAAGCGCCATCCAGTCCACCATGGATTGGGTTTCAGGATCTGTCTCAAAATGCGCGATCACTGCCCCCAAACCTCCCACTTTGACGAGGCCGAGTGGCACCAACAGCAGAACGATGCCGACGAAAAGGACCACCATCTGAAAAACATCGGTATAAATAACCGCCTTAAGCCCCCCCATCGCGGTGTAGCCCAGAATCACCAACCCTGACACTGCAATTGCGAGGCTCAAATCCATCGTCATAGTCACTTGTAATAACTTACCGCCGGCAATGATTTGTCCGCCAACAAACGAAAACCAACTGAGCGCAATGACAAGCGCCGCCAATCGCCCCGTTTTCAGATCAAAACGATCCGTAAATAAATCGCCCGTGGTTAAACCTTGCGATTGATCCGACCAAATTTTCAGTCGGGGCACGAGTAAAAATGACACCATCACGACACTCAGGCCGGAAATAGCAATCAGCCAGGAACCAGAGATACCCAAGGTAAACCCTAACCCGCCCATCGCAATACTAAAGCCGCCGCCCAAATCCGTCGCAGCTGTTGATGCGGTGGTTTGGATCAGTCCCATATTTCGGTCGGCCGCCAGAAACGACCCCAATGCAGCCTCACCTCGAGCCCGAACCATGATCCGCCAACCGATCACGAGTAACACCACAAAGTACGCGATGATCGCCAAACCATCTAAAAGACTTAGCATGATTGGGCCGACCTAAAAAAGTTTACGCGCTCAAGGGTGCACCGCAACACATTCGAAGCTTTCATTCCGGATCCGGGGCTTCAAAACGGCTGTTGCCCCAAGATTCCCAAAAGGTTACGGCCGCCGCCGGTGCTCGGGCCGCAGGCTTCAAGGTCGCATTTTTAGTATAAGCAGCTGGCAGCATCACTGTTTGCGTGATCCCCTCCGGGATACCCAAGAGTTGCGCAACGTCCGCTGCACGGGCATTCAACAGTGAGGTCCAGGTTGTTCCTATGCCTCTACCGCGAAGCGCCAACATCAACGACCACGCGGCCGGCAAAATCGAGCCATAAAAACCGATTTGCCCTCCAATTTCCTCGGGCGGTTCCCCCACGGCGCAAACCAGTATCATGCAGGGAATATCATGCAGATGGTCCATCAATGCGCGATGAGATGACTTTAGTGGCACTCCGCGCTCGGTCATAAGCGTGGTCAGCGTTTCACAGTACAACGCTGCAATAGCAGCTTTCTTATCTGCTTCGGTCACAACTAAAAATCGCCAACCCTCACCGATCAGCCCCGTTGGCGCCTGAACGGCGACATCGATGCACGCGTAGAGATCCGCTTGCTCAATTGGCCTGTCAAAATCCAAGTTTCGACGGACTGACCGAGTGGTCTTTAAGTTATGCTCATAAAAAAGCATTTGCGCCATTGCGTCATCCAAACTCGTTCCCCTTAATGCGCCTGCTCATGCGCAATGTATCGTTGTCTTGATTACCTCGCACCTAAACGCACCTCTAAAAATCAAGCGGTTGTTGAAGGTGCGCCTGAAAAATAAAATCGCGATGCGCAAGCAGGACCGGGTCATATCCAACCAACAATTGACCTGGTATTTCGTAAGCACTTCGGGAGGAAGCCTGCATCGGATTGACCGCATCTGGCAGAGGCGCGAGCAGGTTGGAAAAGTATGCCCAGTAAAGATCGGCGGCGGTTAGTTGATCGCCAATCAGGTAGCCCGTTGTGCTCGTTTTCAGTGCGCCTGCCAGATCGCGTAAAAACAATTGAGCGCTTTCGAGCATCGATTCCTGACGATTTTCATCATAGCCATAAGCCGCAAACATCGGGTTGGCCGCTCGTACCTCAGAATCCATCTGTCGAGCCCAGGTGTCAAAAATCAAATGCCGGGCGCACCACCCAAATCCCACTTCTCCCGCAATCTCATGGATCCACCCGGTGACTTGAATCCGCGCCGAACGGGTTTGTGGCAGTAACGAAGGGCCACTACCGAGACGTTCTGCAAGCTGCACCAGTTCGAGCGCGCGCGTTATTGGCGCTTCTGCCGAATAGAGCGCAATCGGGGCATTGCGATGCCCCGTCCACTCGACCAGGTCCTCATTGGCCGCAGCCGGTATTTGAGGCACTGCCAGAAACCGCACCTGGTGGTGTCGGAACAGCGCTTTTGCCGACTCACTCCAAGGCCCCGGCACTCCGGCGTTGACCACAAGTCTCAAACCAGCGTCGGCCTTGGCCTCATTAATCGAAACATAGTTCATATCGTCTTATCCAAGTTGATCCAAGTGTCCGCCCCGATCGAGCCAAAGGCATGCCGCCAGCCCTCGACACAAAAAAGGCATCCGGCGCACTTCCAACGATTGCCATCCCACTTGTACCAAAATCGGCAGTTGACCGCAAAATTGCGGCTGCGCGATGACTAGAATTTTCTGGTTTCGCGAGACGGCAGGCGTTTTGGCAGACAACCTGCCCTCAAAATCTGAAAAGAAGCGCCCTCTGCGAGCACAATCGCTGGCGCACAGCGCTTCACGACGTTACTCCAACGCTGATCCGGTCGCGGCGGCGGGTGCTGGCAATAACTCCGCCGCCTCAATCGTTGCCGGCGCTGCATTCGTCGATGCGCCATCGGCCGTCGGTGTGTCTGGTTTTGTCGGGAGGTCTTCCCGGAGCCCAATGGCGCGCTCGGTGGCCGCATTGAGCACAACAATACTGATCCGCCGATTGGTTGCACTATAACGATCGGTTTTGTCATAGGGAACGGAATCGGCTAAACCGACGACCCGGCCAAACCGAACCTCCCGGGGCAGAGTCTGAGCCAGTGCTCGTCGGGCGGCATTGGCGCGATCGGCAGAGAGTTCCCAATTACTGTATTCACGCCGGCCCGCACTGTAGGTCCGGGCATCGGTATGGCCCGCAACACTCACTCGGTTCGGAACTTGCGCGATCGTTGCGCCCAAGGTGCTCAGCATCCTTTCGGCATAACTCTTGAGTATTGGGCTTCCGACATCAAACATCGGCCGGTCATCATCATCCATCATCTCAATCCGGAGACCTTCTATTGTGATGTCCAGCTTCAACTGATCTTTATAATCTTTGAATGCTTCGCTGGTTTCGATTTGCTCTTTTAACTGGAGCAAGAGTTCATCGAGCTCAATCACTTGATCCGAGTTTGCTTTTGCAACCTCCGATGGGTCTGGATCAAATTCTGACTCCGGCCTTGGCTCGCCGGTGAAATCGATGACAGAACTGTTTGTGCCGCCAGAACTCACCATCGCGCTGGGTGACGAAAAAAACCGGGATAACCCGACTTTCTTTGCGTCACTCAAGGAGCCCAGCAGCCAAAGCATCAGAAAAAACGCCATCATCGCCGTCACAAAATCAGCGTAGGCAATTTTCCAAGCGCCACCATGATGGGCATGATCGCCTTTCTTAATGCGCTTGACGATAATCGTGGTCGGTTTAGAGGGTTCCACGCTTGCCGCTTAGCTTGACTTTTTAACAGAGGCTTTCACTTCTCGAATGCGCTCATCCAACTCGCCGTAAGAGGGCCTGGACACCGAGGGCACCGTTTTACGTCCGAATTCCAGCGCCATATTCGGCTGATAGCCTTGAATATCGGCAATGAGGCAGGTTTTGATGCAAATCAGATAAGCGCTGTCTTCCTCGGCAACACTTTTCAACGCACTCGCAATCGGTCCGGCAAAGCCATAGGCCAATAAAACTCCGAGAAAGGTTCCGACCAATGCGGCGCCAACCCGCATACCGAGCACTTCTGGCGGTTCCGTGATGTAACCCATCGTGATCACAACGCCCATCACCGCCGCCACGATGCCAAATGCCGGCAAGCCGTCCGCCATAGATTGCATTGCGCCTGAAGGTTGCAGTGCTTCGTGGTGATGCGTGTCCAGCTCGATATCCATGAGTGCTTCGATTTCGTGGACATTAAGATTGCCCAGAATCTTAATTCGCAAAATGTCGCAAACAAAATCTTTGACGTGATGGTTGTGCAGGATTGCAGGGAATTGCTGCCAAATCTCACTGTCTTCTGGTCGATCAACATCGTCCTCCAGCGCCAACATCCCACTTCGACGGCCTTTGTCAAACAATAAGTACAAAAAGCTAAACAGCTCGAGATAATTTTCGACCTTAAATTTCATGCCTCTCAGGACAAATTTGAAGTCTCGACCAATGCCTTTGATCGTATCCACGCTGCTACCGATCACCAACGCGAAAATGGCACCGCCGCCGATAATCATAAACTCTGGCGGATGAGCTAGCTGGTGAAAGAACCCACCGGACCACTTATACCCGCCTAGGACGCAAACGAGTACTCCGAACAGACCTAGAAAAAACTTCATACTGTCGCCACCAAATCCAATCCCACCTACTATAACCCGCTCTGCTCTTGAGCACAGCCTTCTACAAGCAATTTTGTTCGTTAAGACAATCGATTTAGGACGTGGGTCTCCGAGGCGTGCCCGAGTCCTTTTCGAGCGAGCGTTAAGCGTTAAGAGCCGCTTCGTGCGGAGCCACACGACCCAAGATCAAGTCACCGCCCGGCACCGGTTCGTCAGACAAATCAG
>JAQWWC010000216.1 GCA_029249645.1 Pseudomonadales bacterium | reverse complement strand
ACATGAAATTTCTTACCTTTCGCGGTTGATACCGCTACGGCCGCAGAAAGCAGCGCAAGCGTACCAAACAATATGTGGATGACGAGTAAAGTCTTCATGCTCACCTGCTTAAGTTTAGAATGATTAATATCCAAAAGAGGCGGTTGTTTGTCCACTGGTATTTAGCGATTTCGGAAAAACCCGAAGCTAAACACGGCGTTAACAACTTTAAAAAGTCACAGATGGTGCCCCGGGGCCTAGCTCATCGCCCTAATCCTGCACCAATTCGCTTGTCAGCTACCGTAGATCAATAGCAAACGTATCCTTAGTTCACTGCCAAAGGCATTAGAACGTCTACTAAATCGTCTACCATTGGCTTTTTAAAGCCTACACCCGCTGCGCCAGCTGCTTTGTGTGTTTACGTGCAGCAAAGATTACGGCAGAGGTGATCATGAAGGGGTTTTTAGAAAGCGTGGAGCAGCTATGAGTGTCACAGGTCTCATGCCTGCCTATAGCCGCTGCGATGGACAGCTTGTCTGATGTGGAAAGGGTGGCTGAAGCGCTTTGCTAGCGGCTTCTGGGCATGATCGACTGCCTTTATAAAATGGCGCGACCCTCAGAGTTTATCTAACACTTTCTGTTGAAGCGACAATGACCAAAGTTTCGCCTTCGCGAACGGGTGGCGCTGATAATCGTAACAGCAAAATGCCATCTTTAGGGGATCTCGCCTCGAACACAGTACGGCCATGCCAATCAGTCAGGATGCCCAATAGTTCTCCTGACTTTACGGCTTTACCGGCTTCTTTTAAGGAAACCCAGCTACCGTCCTGGGGCGCTTTGACCGATTCTCGGTCATAAATAATAATTTGACCTTTTGGCGGGCTAAATGTTTGATCGGTCATGCCCAGATGTGCCAGGGTACGATGAAACCCTTCGAGAATAGCCTCGACAGCTTCAGTCTCGGGTACTCCCATACCACCCGATTCAACATCTATAGCAGGTATGCCCAATGCGACAGCAGCAGATCCCGCCCAGATTGCGTCTTTACGCTCTGAAAACGTCCACTGGAATGGGACGACATGTTTGAAACCAAAGGCAAACGCTAACGCACGTGATTGTTCGATGACCGTGGCCGAACCTGCTGTGGCATAGAATCCCGTCCACGCGGGTTTTAGGTCTTCGTTAGCATCCCCCGAGTGAACATCAAGCACGGCATCTGCAAGCGGGTAGATGTCGTTGGTTAGAAAGAAGGCGATTTTTTGTGACAGCGAGCCACTTGCCTTTCCAGGGAATAAGCGGTTTAAGTTGAGTCCATCTGCTGGACTTGTGTAAATGCTTCTACCCCTGAAAGCAGGTGGATTGGCTATATGCACAATTAAGATTGAACCTCTGATTCCCTCAGCATCAAGCTGAACGCCGAAGCGGTGACTGGCCAGAATTGGAGCGTATTCAGACCCGTGAATCCCCGCCAAAACAAGTAGCGTAGGGCCAGGCTGTGAACCGGTCACCACGGTAACGGGAATCTCGGTAGTTTGATCAGCAGCCTGAATCAGAACGTTTAGATGATGTTTTCCCGGCGCCAATAATGCGGCTTGAATGCTTGCTGCTGGACTGCCCAAAGCGCTAATGCTGCTTAATACAAGACAGCAAAACCCGACGATTACGCTCATATGGCGCATGGTTCGAACTCTGGAAGTTGCGCTAGATCATTCTCTGACATCGCTTTCTCGTTGAAAAGGTAGGGGTAATAAAAATGTCTTAGGTCGGCATGGAATGCACGCGCGCACCGAACATATCTCAGGTGTTGCAGCACATCGGTTCCGGCAAGTTCTGTCATCGCTCTTTCGATGAAGAGCGCGGGGGATAATAGGGCTACCAAGGCCATCGCTTCATGACGATCGGTCATGCCTTGGTACAAGGCCCAAGATTTAGGTTGAGCGGCCTGATCACCCATTTCCTGAAAGGCGTAATACCATTTCCACTCGAAAGGGCGGTTGATCGTAGCCTGCGCCTTCCACTCGGGGTAGATATGGATGAACGCATCCATCGTCGTTTCTTTGGGCAGATCCCAAGCGGCGTTAACGGTCTCTCTTTGGGTAAGTAGAATGGTTCCACCATTTGGTACTGGTAGGCTATTTTCGACGGCTGTTTTTCCTATGATTGGGGTTAAAACGGTTAAAAGTAACCAAAGGGTTACCAAGCTCAGTGCGGCGGTCACTGCCTCGGGTATTATGCAGGTGACAATCCGGCAGAAAATCACCCATAAAACGATTTGGAAAAATATCAGCCCGAGCACACTGAGAAACGCCAAGATTGTAAGATTATTGCTTATTGCGGCGGCAATGAAAGGCAGGATGATCGCTGCCGTTAGTAGTAAACTTTTGACGGCGGCGCGAATGTGAAATACCCGGCTGCCCAAAGGACTTGCAGCACAAATGAGTTCATATCGTCCTTCTCTGCGCTCTCTCCCCTCAATGTCAAAAAGTAGACTAATTATGATGAGCGGTACTAAGACGCTCAAAAAAAAGGTGAAATCAAGTTGACCAAGGATCAATATCTCGGGGTTCGAATCGTTCGTCTCGTGAATTTGACCTTCCAGTGCCAACATCCTTAGGCGATGAAGCCAAGGGCGTTCGTTCCTCTGTCCCAGTGCCATAAAAGCAAGATCAGTTGGTGGGTCAAAGGTCAGGTGAAAAAGATTGTAGGCGATATCGCCAGGGTCAGTTTTGTCTTTAATCGTCAGTAATCGCTCGGCGGTTACCGCAGCCTCCAGTCGCAGCACCATATCTTTTTGATGGCTGATGGTTAACGCACCGATCAGCAAGGCGATCGTCGATAGCGAAAAAGCGATTAGCACAAGCCAGCGTAGCGCCGGCTCTTTCAACGCGTGGTTTAGCTCTCGCCTCAGTTCATGCAGCATTTGCAGCACCCCTCGTCGCGCGAGTAACGCTCCAAATTGCTCCGAAAACACACCAAAAAAACAGCATTATGAAATGAGGCAAACTTTCTGAGACGCGCTCTTGCTCATTATCCTCGTGATGAGCCACAGGCTGCAGCATTTTCCAGTGTACCGGGCTTATCCGCGTACGCTGTTCAGACTGATGGTCTTTGCTGCGATTGATATCGTCACTGTAGCTGAGTTGCTCGGCGTGCAGGTTGTTGAGCCGCTGCACGAAGTCAAAGCGCACATTTTCGGCTTGATGTTGAAAACGCTGATATTCGCTGAGGCTTGTACCTGCGACATTCATTGAGAAATTTTTCAGTGCCAGCGCTGGCGACAGCAAACCGAACCAATACACAATGCGTGATTGGGTTCTCGCGGCTTCCATTCTGCGATCAGAGAATCGGTTTAATATCTGTGTTTGTTTCTCTTCGGCATTTTTCGAAATCATTCCGCGAATGTTGATGGGTAAGCTTTCGATGGACTCGACATTATACTGTTGCAGCAACTGCATCTTAAATTGATCAAACGCAGGGTCAGCCTCGTTATGGCCATCACCTGAGCCCCTAAGTGCTTGCTGGACAGCAATATCGGAGACAACCTTGCCTTCGTAGGCGCCTCCAGTCGAGGCGATGCCACTTGCAACCGGTGATATCACGATGCAGAAGAAGATCCAGCCGGCTAAGAGCAGCGTGAGGGCCGTCGATGAAGCCTGGCAGGAAGAAGACACCGCGGTGATGATAAACACCCAAGTCAAAAGATAAAGTGCATAACCGCTTAACATATAGGCCGCTACCCCTGCATGTTCGCCTGCGCTTATTGCAAGGCCTAGCCCCAGGGAAAGCGGTAGCAGGCTCATTAAGGCCGCGCCAGACAGTGCAATGATCTTACCCATCCATAGTTCCAACGGCGCTACCGATATCGAATACAGCAAAGTCTCAGTTGCGGATTCACGTTCACGCGAGATTGATGCGAAACCCAAGATGATCAGTAGCAAAGGCGTAAGAACTTGGTATGCAAACGCGGGTGACAGCTCGGCGAGTTGTCCTGCATTTGCGCTACTATAATTTGGTGTGAACACCGCAGAGTTTTGGCGATGACCTTCAAGAAACATTACCGTGCCAGCGGCTGCATCAACGCCAAGATCTATGACTGAGAGGGGTGCAGGGGTTCTGAAAACGTAGTGGCCATAGTGAATCATTCTGTGTGGATGTCGAGCGGGTTGGCTTTCGAAAGTGTTGATAGCCTCCGCTTGAAAATTTTCGCGTGTCGTTCGTTCAGTTTGAACTTGGGTGATCGTGCTGATTAGTGCGGCAACGATGAGGATAGATGCGGCAACAAGGGCCGCAACGCTGAGCCGAGAACGTAGCCAGTAGCGCCATTCGTCTCTCGCGATAATATAAGCGATACGAAAATTCATGACGGCTGTGATTGTCTGAAGGCCTGGTGAACTGCTTCAGCAGAAATTTTGGTCTCTCC
The DNA here is from genome assembly GCA_029249645.1 of Pseudomonadales bacterium. Taxonomy (GTDB): domain Bacteria; phylum Pseudomonadota; class Gammaproteobacteria; order Pseudomonadales; family Azotimanducaceae; genus UBA9926. Next base: position 6,895 of record JAQWWC010000216.1, on the reverse strand, counting down.
AACTGCCTCGAAAACCGAGGCCATTTTCCCTTGCTGCAATAACCCTACTCGTTTTGCAATTTCACAAGCCCCGTAGACATCGTGAGTGACCATGAAAATCGTGGTTCCCGCATCTGCGAGCGCTTTTAAAATGGTGTTAAATTCGTCGATCGCCACCGGGTCAAGACCGGAGGTCGGTTCATCGAGGAGCAGCAGAGGCGAACGTCGAAGCATCGCCAGCGCGATAGCAACTTTCTGTCGCATGCCCTTGGAATAGGACGACAACGGCTCGATTCGCATCTTCGGCGCCAGCTTAACGTCGTCCAGACTGAGTGAAATTTCTTGCGAACTGCGGGAAATTTGGGCTAGGGACAAAAAATATTCAATATTTTCGTAAGCGGACAAGTGAGCATAAAGATTTGCAGATTCGGGTAGGTAAGCGATTTGTCCCCTTGCTGCTTGAATATCTTCCTCTACCTTGATGCCATTGATGATTGCTTCACCTGATGATGGCTTGACGAATCCTAAAAAGGTAAGCAATGTGGTGGATTTTCCTGCTCCATTGCCGCCCAATAGGGCGAAAATATCACCTTTATTGATAGTGAAACTGATGTTATCAAGCACTCGGCGGTTACCCCTTTCCACACAGAGTTTGCTTGCAGTTACTAAGGACTTTGTCAAAGTTCGCTCCTTGAATCAGTTAGCGGGTCTTATAGTCAATATCGGATGAGTTCTACTAATACCTACCAATCGCGCTTATCGAAAAACATCTGCAGTAAGGTGTTAAACATTGCTCTAACCCCGATTGGATTGAGTTTGGAGATGCCGCAGCGGCGACACCTCCGAGGGCGACTTTGCTAAAACTGATAGGAGGCAGTTAGCCGATAACGACGTGGCGTGCCTACACCTACCCAAACGTCTGCATAGGAGTTTGTGTAATATTCCCGATCGAAAGCATTATCAATATCGAGCCGCACCTTGACTCGCTCAGAGGGCGCGATTTCACCAAAAAATCGCACAGTTGAGTAACTGGGAAGCGTGAAATCAAATGCGGTCCATCCAAGGCGCTCACCCGTGTATTGAATACCACTGCCGATGTGAGTGGCCATGCCGGCGAGTGTCAACTGCTTGCTGATCTGCAGGCTTGCTTGATGCTCAGGAGAGTTAATCAGTGGATCGCCGACCTCTATGATGGCGCCAAAATCGGCGCTGGGATTGCTGTTGGTGAACACTGCGTCGGTATAGGCGTAAGAAAACCAGAGGTCTAAGCCACTATCTGTTGAAAGGCTAGCGTCTATTTCGATACCTTGGCTTTCAGCTTCACCCGCATCTACTGAGAAAAATCCAGCTGCAACCGCTTCAGGGCGAGCATCATTCACTAAAATATTGCTCTGATCTACATCGAATAGTGCAATCGTGACGGTTCCTGAAACGTCTTCATTGAAAGTAGCGAGATCAAGCTTTAGTCCGATTTCAATGGATTCGGTGACGTTGGGTTCGAATTGGCCGCCTCGAAAATCCGATCCGGTTTGTTGTCTAAAGCCTTCGCCGAAAGACCCATAAATGCTCAACCCTTGGTTTACGGCATAGGCAAAGCCCAACTGGGGAGAAACTCGCGTGTTGGCGGATATTGCTTGGGCGGCAGGCACGGCTCTTAAGTTTGTCAGCTGTTGTTCGAAATCGTCCCAGCGTACACCTAACCTAAGTTGCAAGCGATCGGTTAACTCGATTTGATCTTGCAGATAGACACCGATCCCTTTAAGGCGTTCCTCACGGTCCGTATTAGGACCCGCGATGGGTTGAGGTGATTCGCCGTAAATAGGATTGAGCACATCAAGGAACAGATATGCTGCCGGATCGAGTGTGGTTAGGTCGGTGTCTGCAGGAATAAATGCGGGCCGATAGCGCAGTATTAGCTGCTGATTGTTGAATCGATCATAATCAATGCCGGCAATAAAACGATGACTGAGTTGATTGGTTGTAAATTCTCCGGCCAGCTCGATCCTCGCGACCGAATAGTCCGACTCATAATTTCGGTATCGAAAAAATCGAGATAAGTTGCGACCATCCCGCAGATAAGTCTGGCGACTACCAAAGTTTGGTTCAGAGGCATTCCCCTCAAAGGAAGTGTCTCGATAACCCAGGCCCGCAAGTAGGCTCCAACTATCTGAAAAGTTGTGCTGCAATTCGACTTGATGGCCTAGCACTTCAGTTTCGATTGGACCGTCACCAGGCTCGCCAGAGAATGTTGAGCGAGGTGTAAAGCCGAATTGCGGAGAATACGCTGCACCTCTATCGAAAGGGATGTCTTGACGGGTGTATTCAAGTTCGTAGGTCATATTCGTAGCATCGGATAGATCCCACGAAACAGAAGGGTAGAAGCCCACACGCTCAGTCTCCACGGTTTCTCTAAAACTTTCGGCATCTTCGTAAAAACCAACGAGCCGCCAACCGACTGCATTATTTTCGTCGTTGGCTCCTTTTGTGGTCGATTGAAAATCGCCCTCGATCCGCATTTGGTTCCATCTTCCAAGGGTCGCTTTGATATCGCCTTTGGTTTCAAACTGTGGTCGCTTGGTGACGAGGTTGACGGTGCCGCCGGGCTCGCCGCGGCCAAAAAGTGCGGATCGAGGTCCCTTTAACACTTCCAACGACTCGATACCGACGATATCTCTTGGCCCGGCGAAACCCCGCCCAGCATTGAAACCATTCACTAAAAATCCACTGGGTAAATTGATGTCACCCGCGAAACCTCGCACCGAAAAGCTGTTCCAAAGGCCGCCGAAATTATTTTGTCGTGCAACTGAGGCGGAAAGATCTAGCGCGTCATCTAAAGAGATGGCTGCTACATCCTTTAAAAGATCTTCGTTGATTAGTTGGTTTGCGGCAGGAACCTCCATTTTATCAAAGTTACCTTGATATGCTCGGCGCTTACCTAAAACGAAAACCTCTTCAATAGGATTCATCTGTTTTTGCGAAGATGCCTCTTCGGCAAGGATTGGCTGGGAGGCCGCAAATGTTATTCCAGTTACGAGCGCGAATACCGCGCGATAATTAATATTTTCCATAATGCTCTCAATCTTAAAACTGCTCACGTGATCTATAGCCACGCTTTTCAGCGAGCTATTTCTGTTCCGAAACGAAACGAGGTGAAGCTAGAGTGAGGGCGGGCCAGTGGCCGGCGGTGTGATATTTATGTTTGGAAGGTTTGCCGACAGATCGACGGAATTGATGCTAGGGGCACGGCGGGTCGTGAGGCTTATCACGACTTTATGCCTAACCAGCGGGAACTTTTCTTCGTCGTGTAACAGTGCTAAGCAGGTCACGCCATTGTGGGTATGGGGAGCTCCGCTGAATTCAGCTGCATGAGCCACTGCCGTGAGTTGGCCTAGCAAAATCAGAGCAACGATTAAGTGGCTTTTAGACAAAAAAATCATGGCGCACAGTCTAATGATGTAGATTTCACGGTCAACAAAAATCTCCAAAATTGTAAATCAGAGAGCAATTTGCTTTATTTACAGATCTTTTTGTCATGCGCTTTCGACTGGAATACGCATGGTTTCTGCCTCGGTAGGGCAGCCATTAGGGTAATGACGTCTGAAAGATGCCGACAACTCTTGCGCTTAGCATTTTCTACTGGCGAAGATCGTGACGCATCGTTCGGCGAGTTCATGGACACCTTGGGTCGCAAGAGCAACATGGCCGTGACAAACTATTTTCTATCTGTCTGTGACCGTCTTTTTATAAGGGTTTTAGAAACTGCTACTATTTAGGGGGAGCAAATAGGGCCGCGCGAATGGTTAGATCGTACAGTTTCAGGGCGAAGTTTATGCACTGGGCGTTTATCGGAGTTTTTGCCTTTGGTGTTATAAATCAGGTAGACGAGGTGGAGGAGCTTGAGAGCTTTACGCTCCTTATGAAAGAGATGATTTTTGGAATGGTATTTCTCTCCCTGCTGCTTTTCCGATTTATACATATGCGTTCTGCGCGAGCAGCCATGCCACGCCTCGATATGCCTAAAAAATTGATCCTGTTGGCCCGAACTGTCCATCTGGGAATGTATGTAAGTCTTGCGTTGATTGCTTTAACGGGGTTGATAATTGGAAGTCTGTATTATTTCGGAGTGAAGGAGGGTTTCGCGCTACAAGCTGTCCTTTTGCTGCACGAGATATTTTTTTGGGTAAGTGTAAATCTGATGGGTTTACACATTGCTGGCGCGATTTATCATCGGCTTAAGGGAGATGGTGTCTGGAGCGCCATGGTTCCCCTATTGAAGGAAAAGTCTGTCCAATGAGATTGCGCTTGATTGTTAAAAGCCTCCGCGCGCTCGCTCGTCTTGTGAAATGTTGTCATTGATCGTTCTTGTCGCGCAGGTTGCGGCTTTTAAATCCCCTCGACCTCTAATCAGACACCCTGTGAGCTGCGGGCGCAGCGGGTGGCGGCTTTAATAAGTCCACGATAGACGATTAGTAGACGTTCTACTGTCTTTGACAGTGAACAAAGGCTGCGTAAGCTATTGATCCTACCGCAGCTGACAAGCGAAATGGTGCCAGATTAGGGTGATGCGCTAGGGCCTGGGCACCAATTTAAAAGTCTCGAGAATGCATTATTCCTTTTTTTAAGGTCGTTTAATGTTGTTTACGAGGGACTTAGAGACCGCTACTTTTGCAGCGTTGTCTAAAATTTAAATAGAACATCTTTTTTGTTCATCTTTCTATTTGCGTCACTAATTACGTCAAGCAGGTTTTGACGTGAAACGGGTGATTTATGAAGGGGACGACACGTTAAAGAAAAGATAAATTCTTTGCTGAAATTATGATTCAGGAGCAAAGGCAGGCAAAAACGGTCACAACGAAAGGCGCTGCTCAAAAGTGGGTTTACTGAGACGGTTGCAATTTTTGATGGTTCCCCAGTCTACCTTGCAACGCTCACAGACCTGAATTATCGATATTTTCTTGAGGTTAGTCGTAAAAACGGGGTGATACATGGGAGGATGACCGCTTTTTAGTATTTGGCATTGAGGTCAATTTACCGGCTGTCGCCAAGCGGCACCATGCGCTCGACAAGCGTCTTGTGCGAAAATGACGGCACTTCAGGGCCAATTGCGCCGGGGCAGCTATTTCGGGCGGTGCAAGTGTCCGGAAAGTTGAGAGGGGTGCTCGTTAGGTCAACCACATAGCCTTGCTCAACCGAGTGTGAATACTGCGAGAGTACGACGATAACCACATCCTCCTCCGGCCAAACAAAAATGTATTGACCATGAAGGCCTTGTGCGGCGGCGACCTCAATTGCAGCGGGCTCGCCGTAGAAGTAGGCAGAATTCAGGATCCACCACTGATATCCATACCAACCGTTAGCGGTCAGACTGTTTGAAACGTAGTCGGCAGGCAAAACTTGATTGTCGCGCCATTGGCCATCTCTGGCATACAGCAAACCAAACCGCGCGAAATCCGCAGCTTTCATATCAAGACAGCAGTAGGTCATGGGGTTTGTGCCGGAGGCGTCGAGCCATAAACCAACATTATTCGGATCGATGCCAATGCGCGTAAGTATTTTTTCGCTGAGATAGTCATGGGCAGACAACCCGGTTACTCTGCGAAGAATTGTCTCGAATAGTTGTGAGTTCGCATTAGAGTAAGCAAATTCTGATCCGGGCGCGCGTACCAACGGGCGATCAATGGCATAAGCGGTTTGATCTGTTTCGAAAAAAACTTCATCGATCGCTGAGTATCCCGATCTCATCTGTAGCATATGCTTTAGCGTGATATTTGCCTTTAAGGTGCCTTGCCATTCGGTGATGATCTCGCTGGCCTTTTGGTCGACCGACGTGATGAGGCCATCTCCAATAGCAACGCCAATGGCGGCGCTGTAGAAGCTCTTGGCGACCGACCAACTGGTCCCGAGTGAGTTTGCGTCATACCCCTGGCTGTAGCGTTCTCCAATCAGATAACCATCTTTGGTCACCAGAGCTGCTTGTACAGCCGTATCCGTGAAAATGTGGTCAAGCACCCCATTGACAGCCGTCTGGCTGGTGCCCACTTGCTCCGCGAACGCGGGCGCAAAATCCCAGGCTGGCTCAAGCGCCACGGGCGCATCATTTTGTGTTTCGGGCAAACGCGATTGTATGAAATCGGCGACTGCGGCGGCATCAGAGCGTTGCGCATTGCTGCTCATCGCGCCCGTGACCAGGGCGGATTCTTCAAAGCCAAAGAGAAAGCGCAGCAGTAAGAGCCCATCGGTTAGCGGTAGCGCCCGGCCATCAGCGTCAACATCAAGCTGCCCTTCATGCGCTTTTAAAAACGCGGTAACGTCTTCGCTTGACCGCCTTGTCGCATTACCCGCGAGAGCGCCGCTGAGCAGTGCGTCGTCCGTAAATCCGAAAAGGTACCTTAGAATGATAAGGCCATCGGTCAGAGGCTCGGCCTTCCCGCTGGCGTCAACGTCCCATGAAAAGCAGTCGAGGCAGGTTTCTGAGGCGGAATTTTCGGTTGTTTGGATCGTCGGTGCTACTGATTTCAACTGCTGCAGTGATGTGGTTTCTGCGGCGTTCTCATAAGGGCTCAGGCTTGGTTCGCCAAAGCTGTTCGAATTCACGACTAGCTGTAAGAAAATGAAGCTAACACACTGAAATAATTTAGGTTTCAAACGATTCATATAATAAATGGCCGATAGAAAGGCAAATGTTTTGCGGTAAATTTAAAGTTTGTTTTTGAGCCTGTGTCAGGCATCCACGACCAGTTCTCATCCCACTAAGCATAACGGTAAAGGTTGTCTGATGAAAATATGCCCGCAGAGGATTGACAGTGATTCGGATTTTGTCGTTTTCCGGCGTGTTTCTAACCGTTTTTTTAATAGTTGATACGCGTAATAGTTGATGCGTTTATAATAGTTGATGTGTTTAATAGTTGATGCGTTG
>JAQWWC010000215.1 GCA_029249645.1 Pseudomonadales bacterium | reverse complement strand
GGCTCGAGCTCAGATTGAAGATGGCTTTTGATCCTAAGTAACCTATTTTCCAGTCTCAAGGCGCGGAATGTAGCGACTAAATTTTTCGTCAAGGAAGTCGGCTGTGATATCTAAACGCTTGCCTGGAGGCTTGAACTATCTGCGAGTGATGGCACTGGTAGTGGGTTCAACGCTGCTGATGTTGTTGGTCTTCATGCTTTGCCGTTTAACGTTGGCCTTACTAAGCTTTGGTCCTGAGATTGCCTCGCATCAGGATGACTTACAGCGGTCGCTGATGATCGCTTCTCGATTTGATATTGCGTTTATTTTTCGCGCGAACCTGCTGAGTGTTGTCCTTGCGTTAGTCGTCTTGCCGCTCGGTCATAATTATATTGGGCTGCACAGATCTATATGGCTTTTTGCCAGGCTTTGGGCGCTGTTTATCATTTTAGTTGGCATAGCCCTATCGGTAACCAATATCGTTTATATCCGATTTTTTGGACGCCCCTTCGATAGCTTTGTGTTTCATGGGTTGGGGTACGGCGCGGATAAAACCCTGTTAAGTGTTGCCGCCCTCGACGATTTTTTCCCAGCATTGGGCGCATTGCTTGCTTTGAGTGTCTTCGTGATTTGGGTGTGCTTTGTTGGTTTTTCCACGATCGAGCGCCAGACCGAAAAGCGGGCGCTTTCAAGGCAAGGTTTTGGGTTGCTGCTTGTCGGGACGTTAATCCTCTATCTGTCTCTTGGGCGTGGCACGCTGACAACGTTTCCCCTGGCACAGAAGCATCTGACCGTGTCCTCCATAAGTGCGATTAACAACCTGGTTCCGAATGGGCTGGTTGCACTTTATTATGGGTATCAGGATTTTCGGAGATCAAAGGATTTCGAGCTCGCCTCTGATCAGCAAGGCCGGCAATTGTTTGAAGAATTCTATGGCGCCGCGCCAGCTCCATCTGATTTGTTCCCTCAGTTTTTTGTTCAAACCCGAAAGTCTGATCGACTGAGATCCAGCCCACCGGATGTGGTTCTGAATCTCGTTGAGAGTCTGGGGCAAGGTCTGCTGCTAGACCGCTTTAATAATTTTGCGCCCCTTGCTGGCGCGTTGGCGCCGCATCTTCAGCAAGACTATTATTTTCAACATTTTTTGCCTGCACATAACGATACTCAGAAATCAGTTCTGAGCTTATTGCTTAATAGCGAACACAGTGAAATCAGTTATTCAAATCATCAGTATACGAAGCTTAAAACTTCCGCTGCTCAGGTATTTAAGCGGTCCGGATATCGCACGATTTTCATTTACGCGGGTTTTGAGGGGACGAAGAACCGGTCAGACTACTTTAAACGGCAAGGCTTTGACGAGTTCATCGGGGCTAGGCAATTGAAGAGGCTGTATCCGGATATGGAAATGTCGGTTTGGGGGGGCGACGACAAATATGTCTACGCTCACGCGATCGAGCGATTAAAGCACGGGAGGGTTGATTCACGACCCTTAATGATTGTGACGTTGAGCGTGACGAATCACCCGCCTTATAAGTTGCCGAGCCATGCTGCAGAGAAAACGGTTCAAAGTTCCAAAGGGTTGGTATCGAGGCTGGGCGCATTGCCGATGACCTCTATGGAAACCTTTCGTTACACCAATGATCAGCTCGGTCATTTTTTGGCGGAAATCAAAGAGACCGCGCTGAAAGAGAAAACGATCGCTGTCGTCACGGGAGATCATGCGGTTAGGGGGTTGGACTATACCGAGCAGGAGGCGCTGCATCAGATTTCAGTCCCGCTTTATTTTTATATCCCCAAGCGATATGAACAGGAAATCGCAAAGGGCGCCACCGATTCTATTGCATCGCATAAGGATGTCATGCCAACGCTTTATCATCTTGCTTTGTCCGACGCGCGTTATCCAAACTTAGGGCGGAACCTATTTGCAAAAATAGACGAGGCTGGCCCCCATAATTTTGCCTACCATAGCGATTATTTGGTCGTGGGTGACCGCGCGCATAGCGCGTTAGATCCAAAAGGGCGCGGCGCCGTTTGGCGTCTGCAAGGCCTTGATATGATCGCTTCCCCTGCCGCTAAATCGCATGTCAATTTCGAGCGAGCAGCACAGTATCCAAAAATCCTAGATTGGTTAACACGATATCAGTTGGTGGGCTCGGATCTGGTTGCAAAACCCTAGCACGGGCGGGTTCAGGATGTTCCACGGAGGTTCGCGCTGTGTGCGATGAGTTCTGGTGGTTGACGTGCTCTTGAGCGTTGTCTGCGCAGAACGCGTCCACACCCAACCGCCGCATTTGTGATTCGTACTTATTATCTTTTGTTGTGAATGCGCTAAAAGAGGTATGGCGTTATCAGAAAAAATAGCTCAATTAAGACGCTTATTGTGCTAATAACTGCTTTTCAACGGCATTTCAGTTTAATTTATGT
>JAQWWC010000214.1 GCA_029249645.1 Pseudomonadales bacterium | reverse complement strand
TTCGCGATGCATAAAATCCGCAAAATCGATCGGCTGGTGATTTGCAATGTCCCACATCCTGGGCCGGCTGCGGCCGCCATGAGTTGGGGGCAGCTCAAAAAGTCTTGGTACATCCTGTTCTTCCAATTGCCTAGGCTGCCAGAACGTATGTTGCTCAAGAGTCCCGGTATGGGGGCCATGATTCAATCAACGGCGGCAGCTCCGGAAAACTTCTCTGAGGCAGTCGTTGCGCTGTATGACGAGAATGCGCGCCGTAATGACAACGTCTCAGCGATGATTAATTATTATCGAGGTCTGGTTCGCGGCGGCGGAATGCGGCGACAAAAACGCTTGGGGCTGCCTATGATTTCAGTGCCTACCTTAATGTTGTGGGGTGAGGATGATATGGCGTTGTCTATCGAGACAACTTATGGCACTGAAAACCACGTCGAAGACCTCACGTTGCGGTACCTATCAGGAATCTCGCATTGGGTTCAACAGGATGCGCCAGAGGCGGTCAATACCATGCTTGAGGCTTTTTTAGCCGGTGAGCCAGTTCCTGAATATCAAACTCTTTTGAACGCGTCATCAACGTCCGAATTGGGCTAAGGCAGATCAAAGGCTTGTGTGAGGTTCTGGAAAGGCATTGTCAGGGCGGACCGGCTGCGAACTGCCGCCCCGAATCAGCTATCGCAGCATCGGTCCCGCGCCGGATCGTCCCAAGGCGTCGTCGAATAGGGTTTTAAGGCTGCCATCTCTGAGGATCGTCTGTAGCCAAGCATCGATATGCTGTTTCAAGGCGTCGTCTTTATGAAACCATATGGCTTTTTCTTGATGCGTTAATCGTTGACCCGGGAGCAGGGCGCACAAAAGGCTATGTTGCTGCGTTTTGAGCGCGACCTCGATTTCATCGGTAAACATCACGTCCGCCCGACCCGCCAAGAGCTCTTGAAAGATGAATCGGTTGTCGGGGAAGGTAATAAGCTTGGCGTGTTTCAAATATTGCCGTGCAAACCGTTCATTGGTTCCGCCCGGGTTGAACACCGCTCGGGTGTCTGGCTGGTCGATTGCCGCAAAATCTTTGAATTGGTCTTGGTCTAGACAGCGGCCGATCGGCGTTTTACCGCCGACATGGTATGGCGTTGAAAATGAACCCAGCGCTGCCCGGCTTGATGTGATCGAAACTCCGCTGATGGCAAGGTCAAAGGCTCGATCCGTGAAATCCCGGGTGAGGCTTGGCCAGCTGGTCTGCACAAACTCAACGTCGACCCCGAGCGTGTCGCCGAGGTTCTTGGCCAAGGTGATATCAACGCCGCGAGGGTTATCCAATGTGCCCCTAGAGAAGGGTGGATAATCCAAAGTCGTGCCCACCTTGAGCACCCCTGCGGCCTTGATTCGCTGGAGATTCTTGCCAAAAGTGCTGAGGCTGTAAAGCTCATCGAATAATTGGTTTTGAAGTGCCTTGGGTAAGCCTTCGGTTTGGGTTCGCTTCAAAAATGATTGCCGGGCCCGATGGTCAACGGGGCTTGTTAAAGTCCTCATGATTTCGTCGCCCAAGTGGAGAAGTTTCGGTCGTATATCTTTGGTTAAGCTGGGTGGGTTCGGCGGAGGCGGGTTGGCCAGCCATTGCTCAAACCAGTAGCGCTGGATAGCTTTAGCCGCCGTAATTTGGGTTGTAAAGAACTGCCGGGTGGGCGCTGCGGGCAAGCCTATCGCGAGTCCTACGCGTTCAGCGTTTGTGATCACAATGGCCTCGCGCGATAAATCCTCAATGGGGCGCTGATGGATAAATTTATAGTGAGCGACAGCCTTCATGTGACCTAACCGCGCCCCCATTGCTTTAAAAAGGGTATCACTCGAGCGCGCCGTCACTGGGTGCAGCAACGACATTAGAAGGATCAGTACGGTGATAAAAGGGGTTCGCATGACGCGATGGTAACATCGTTTGTTGCGTGTTACCGTCCGCTTGAACAGATTGGAGGCAACTATGAGTGATGTCGTTTTATATGAGCAGAAAGGGGCCATCGTAACCCTGACCTTGAACAAGCATGAAACGCGAAATGCGATTTCAGAAGATGTCATGGTCAACGCAATCGTTGCCGCTTGTGATCGAATTAATGCAGACGCCAGTGTGCGCGTGGTGGTTCTCACTGGCGCGGGCTCTGCTTTCAGCAGCGGTGGCAACGTCAAAGATATGAAAGATAAGGTCGGGATGTTTGGCGGCACTGCTGCTGAAATTCGCGATGGCTATCGCCAAGGTATTCAGCGTATTCCCTTGGCGGTTGATGCCTTAGAAGTGCCAATTATTGCTGCGGTCAACGGTGCGGCGATCGGGGCAGGGTGCGATCTTGCGATGATGTGTGACCTGCGGGTGGCGTCCGAGAAGGCCATTTTTGCCGAGAGTTTTGTCAAAGTAGGATTAATTCCCGGGGATGGCGGTGCTTGGTTTTTACCGCGAGTGATCGGTCAAGCCAGAGCCAATGAGATGTCGTTTACGGGCGAGCCGGTAAATGCCGAGACAGCACTCTCCTGGGGAATGGTCTCAAGTGTTGTTGCACCGGAAGATTTGATGGCAGCGGCTCAGAAATTGGCTGAACGAGTCGCGGCCAATCCACCGCATGCGTTGCGCATGACGAAAAAACTGTTAAAAGAATCTCGTAAAGCGGATTTACCGAGCATTCTCGAAATGTCAGCGGGACTGCAGGCGTTGGCGCATCAGATGGAAGATCATGTCGAGGCGGTTGATGCGATTCTTGAAAAGCGCACCCCAGAGTTCAAAGGGAAATAATCGGATCGATGGGGCAAGCCAATCAACGGATTGTTTGGTACGACGCTGGTTACAGCGCGCTCTATTTGGCTGCTCGAAGATGGCTTCAAGCCCATTCGGGTGGTCGGTAGGGCGCAAGTGTTTTGCGATAGGGTCAGGCCGCTATGAGGCCGCTTTCAGCTAAAGGCTTTGGCTTTTATGGTCTTTGAAACGCAAAGCCGCTCTTTTTCAACGCAATTAAATCCGAAGGCAAGCGCCCCTAAAATCGAAGGACAAAGCCCTTAAAACCCAAGGCCAAGGCTTTTAAAACCAAATTTCGGAAACGCATTGGGTTGCCTGCGGGTTAATCGGTCCGAGTCGCGATCGTTCGACGTGCTGGCGTGTTCCAAAGCGTGCAGACGCTTACAAGTCCAAACGACGCGTGAGGTCTCGGGCTTCGGGCGCCGAGTAATCAATCAAGGCGCGCAGTTTATAGCGGCGCTGCAGTCCCTGCGTTCGGTTAATTTTGTTGAATCCAATCACCGAGATGCCGGCAATAGTTGCGCCGCGTCGAGTAAGTAGGCGTGTTAGGCCCTTCATTTGGCCGCCGGTCTCAACCCAGTCGTCGATGACTAAAACCCGATCGCCGGGCTCGATGAGCGCTTTGTTGACCTCAAAGCTGTTTTTTGCATCGGTATAGTCGGTAAAGGTTTGTCGAGCAATGTTGCTCTGAATATTGGGTAACTTGCCCGATTTTCGAATCAGTATTAACCCTTTCCGCAGCTCGGTTGCGGCGGCAGATCCCAGTACAAACCCCAAGGATTCTGGACAGGCGATCTTGTTGAAATCGTCGTGACGAAAAGGTTTGATCAGATCCAGTATTAACGCTCTAAAGACTTTGGGGTCGCGAAACAGGGTGGTGAAATCCAGTTTTGTGGTGGCTTGAAAGTCAATGTGCTCGAGGTAATATTCCGGGTTCATAGCAAGCGCTCGTCTGGCGACTTCGTAAGGGGTGTGGTTGAGTCCGGGAAAAATAGCAGGCTAGGTCAACGATTTGCGCATCATGCTACCTGGCGCTGTCACTAGGTTTGTAGCCCGCGTTCGGGGTAATCACAAAATACCGCATCAACTCCAAGGGCGCGCATGGTGGCCAGGTCGCTAGGCTCGTTGACGGTATAAACCGCGACCTTTAAACCGGCTTGCTGCGCGGCTGTTACCCGCTCCTCGGTCGCTGCTTTGAGGGCGATATTCATCCATTGGCCACCCAATGCTAGGCTGCGCGCAATCATGTCATCGGCGGGACGGCCCCAAAGCACACCGCGGGGGAAAATTGGGTCGGCCCGCTGCAACTCTCTATGATCGAACGCGCTCAATAGGAACTGATCGGGCTGCCAAATGCCGGTGTCACAGGCCGCGGAAAGCAGTTTTGAGGTTGGCTCTGCCGTGCCTGGGCCCTTCAATTCAACATTAATGGCAACGTTACCATTGAGTGTGGCGAGGACTTCCGACAGTAATGGCACCTGCTCGCCATTGCCTGCGTCCAGTGCCCGGACACCTGCCAAACCTGCAGCGGTAAGGTGGCCGTTGCCATTGGTTGTCCGGTCGAGCTGTTCGTCGTGGATGACCAGGAGTTCGCCCTCTAAGAGATGCACATCAAGTTCAACCCAGGCACAGCCAAGTTCGGCAGCAGCTCGAAACGCTGCAAGCGTATTTTCAGGAAAATTACCGCTCGCGCCGCGATGGCCAATGATGATCATGAGAGGTCCTTGTAAAGGTCAACTGTCGCACTTAAAAATCGGTGTTAAGTTCGCCCAAGCCAACTGCATGGGCTACAATAAGGCGGTTCACAGGCGCACACTATGTCATACCAGGTTCTTGCAAGAAAGTATCGACCAGGCCATTTTAAGGCGATGGAAGGCCAGGGGCATGTGCTTCAAGCGCTGATCAATGCCTTGGATCAAAATCGGTTGCACCACGCCTATTTGTTTACTGGAACCCGGGGGGTGGGTAAGACCACCATCGCTAGAATTTTTGCGAAATGTTTAAATTGTGAACAGGGCGTGACGTCTGAACCCTGCGGTACTTGTTCTTCTTGTGTTGAGATTAGTGAAGGCCGGAGTGTCGATTTGATCGAAGTCGATGCCGCCTCCCGAACAGGTGTTGACGATATGCGGGATCTGCTCGACAACGTGCAGTATCTACCGACGGCTTCGCGGTTCAAAGTGTACCTGATCGACGAAGTTCATATGCTGTCCAAAAGCAGCTTCAACGCTATGTTGAAAACGCTTGAAGAACCACCAGAGCACGTCAAGTTTTTGTTCGCAACAACCGACCCTAAAAAACTGCCAGTAACGGTTTTGTCACGGTGCTTACAATTTAATTTAAAGAACATGACCCCAGAGCGGGTGGTCAATCATCTGAAGGTGGTATTGGCCGAAGAAGGCATCGAGTCTGAAGACAGTGCGCTCTGGCAGCTTGGGCGTGCAGCCGATGGCAGCATGCGCGATGCATTAAGTTTGACGGATCAGGCCATTGCATTTGGTTCGGGCAAGCTGCTGGGCGTAGAGGTGGCAACCATGCTGGGCACGGTAGATCGGCAAGAGGTGTATCGACTGATCGATGCGGTGGCGGCAGGCAACGGCGCAAAGGTTTATGAAGTGATTGATCAAGTTGCTGAATTTGCGCCAGATTTTTCAGCTTTGCTCGACGAAGTGTTAACGGTGCTGCACAAGGTCGCTGTTTTTCAAGTGGTGCCTGAGGGCGTGGATAATAGTTTCGGTGACCGCGAAAAAATAGGTCAGTTAGCGACCAATATTTCCGCAGAACAGGTTCAGTTGTTTTATCAGATAGCGTTGATGGGGAAGCGCGATCTGAACCTCGCACCGGACCTTAAAATGGGCTTCGAGATGACCATGATTCGTATGTTGGCGTTTGAAATAGACGATGACTCGCCCCCTGAGGCAACGGTGGCAGTCCCAAAGCCGCCGGCTGCTGATCGCAGCACGCCTAAACCGGCCATGAGCTCTCCCTTGGCGGGCCTCCGGGACGCTTTAACGAGTGGGCAAAATCCGCAAGCCGCACACTCAACGCCCGCGGTTGCGGTAGCAGCGGAGGCGGTAACCATCATGTCGTCTGACGCGACTGCGGCCGCTGCGCTGCAAGCGCCGAGTCCGGAGGGCAATGGTCCGGCAATCAGTTCTCTTGATCGCTCGCCGGCTGTGGGCGCGCAAAGCCCTAGTGCGTCAGGTGCCGGCCGCCGTCAAATCAACCCAGGGACTGACAAATTGCCCGATGGCCAGCAGGGAGTTGCGTCCGAAAGCGTTGGTCAGCCTCAGGATGAGGCCCCGGAAGTAGGTGCCGCGGATGACGCAGCGATTCGAAAGCCGAACAACGTCATCGAGCTGCCAACCGACGCAGTCGCCGCGCCGGCGGTAAGACCCGCCGAGCCTGGTCAACCCGGGCGAGACGATCGATGGTGCGCGTTATTAACGCAAACGAATTTAGGCGGCATTGCGTATGCAATGGCCAGCAATTGTGTCTTGACTGACGAAGCCGAAGGCAACTTCCATCTGAGTCTTGATCCCGCCCATTCGAGTTTGTTTAACGAAGGGCAAATCCCTCGGTTGTCAGAACTACTCGGTAACGTTCTAGGTCGAGAGATATCAGTTTTCGTAACCATTGCATTGGTTGAGGGTAAAACGCCAGCGGCTTTGATCGATGCTGCACGAGCGGCCGCGCTAGAAGCCGCGGAGCAGGAAGTCACTAAAGATCCCGGCGTGCAGCATCTGATTGCAGGGTTCGATGCAAAGATTGTTGAGGGAAGCATCATGCCTAAAGTCGCCAAAGGAGAAGGGTAGCTATGTTGAAAGGTGGAATGGAAGGCTTAATGAAGCAGGCTCAAGAGATGCAAGGGAAGTTCCAAGAGATGCAGGACAAAATGGCATCGATGGAAGTTCAAGGCGAATCGGGCGCTGGGATGGTCACGGTGCGCATGACGGGCCGATATGATGTTAAGCGCGTACACGTTGATGCAGCTGTTCTGACCGAAGAAAAAACATTGCTGGAAGATTTATTGGCCGCGGCGGTAAACGATGCCGTTCGCAAGGTGGAGGCGCAACAAAAAGACTCGATGTCTAGTTTGACCGGGGGGATGCCGTTGCCGCCGGGCTTTAAGTTTCCTTTCGGCAGCTAAGGTATGAAGCGAAGGGCGAGCAAGCGGTTATGAATGATGCGTTGATAGAACAATTGATTGATGCCTTTCGGTGTCTGCCCGGTGTTGGGCGAAAGTCGGCCCAGCGCATGGTATGGCATCTTCTTGAGCGGGATCGGTCTGGTGGTGAAGCGCTCTCAAAAGTCTTGCACGAGACCCTGACCCGGATCGGTGAATGCCAGGGTTGTCGAAATTTTTGTGAAACCCAAATTTGCCGTATCTGTGCTGATCCCAAACGCGATAAATCGCAGCTTTGCGTTGTTGAAAGCCCGGCGGATGTTATGGCCCTTGAGCAATCTGGCAGCTTTCAGGGGCATTATTTTTTGACCAAAGGGAACCTGTCGCCGATCGATGGCATTGGCCCGAAAGAGATTGGCGCGGAGGCTTTAGTCGCTCGATGTCAGTCTGATGTGCAAGAGGTGGTCATCGCCCTAGATTCAACGGTTGAAGGCGAGGCCACGAGCCATTACCTCTCTGATCGATTGCTGCCCCTCGGTGTGGTAGTCAGCCGAATTGCCCATGGTATTCCAATGGGCGGTGAACTTGAGTTTGTCGATGGCGGTACTTTGGCGCACGCAATGCTGGGAAGAAAACCAATCTAATGAATTATCACTATATTGACGATGACGCTGGGCTCGAGGCGCTGTTGACGGCCTGTGCCGCGGCGCCCGTGATCGCGCTCGACACGGAGTTTGCGCGGTTCAACACGTATTACCCTATGATTGGTCTGCTTCAGATCGGACTGGGGCATGACAATTATTTGCTCGACCCTTTGCCGATCAGAGACCTCAGCGGCTTGCAGGCGCTCATGAAATGCCCAGACACCTTAAAAGTGGTGCATTCGGGTTCAGAGGACATGGAAGTCTTTCAATATTGGCTCGATTGCGTGCCGACGCCAATTTTTGATACCCAGATTGCGGCTGCAATGCTAGGGATCGGGCACGCCTTGAGTTATCAAAAGTTGGTTGCACATTTTCTGAGCATTGATATCCCAAAGGGAGAAACTCGGTCGGATTGGCTGGCGCGACCCTTGCGGCAATCTCAGTTAGATTATGCAGCCCAGGACGTTATTCACTTGTTCGAAATTTATCCAATTTTGGCCGAGTTGCTTGCAGAGAAAGGTCGCGTTGAATGGGTGTTATCAGAGTCGCTAAAGTTAACCAAAGATCTGCCGACTAAAATTGATCCCGACGTGGCATATTTGAAGCTCAAGGGCATCTCGTCTTTGAATGCGCGGCAATTGCAGTATCTGCGCACGTTCTGCGCGTTCAGAGAGCGTGAGTCTCAGGCCCTAAATGTACCGCGAAATCGTGTGTTAGATAATGATGAGCTGATCGCGCTGGCCTTGAATGAAGTCCAAAGCGTTG
>JAQWWC010000213.1 GCA_029249645.1 Pseudomonadales bacterium | reverse complement strand
ACCATAACGGGCATGTCAAAGCCCGTGATGAGGCTCTGCCCAACTTTGTTAAAAGACGCCATCGTGACGAGAGAGCTGGTGCCATTGCCACCGATCGCGCCGGTTTCAGCGCTAGAGTCGTGATAGTCAAGCGCCAACATCAGTCGGTCATTAAGATCCCATTCAATGTTTAGGCCAACAGAGTCATTGGTGTTTTCCCGCCCATCTTCGCCCGTGCCCATCGCAAAGTCAGCGTTATTAACAACTTCGCTGTAAATCGTAGGGGTGTAATGAATACCGGAATTATCCCATTCGCTGGTTTGTGACACCGCATTGGTGTTTGAGAACCAAGCAGACATGTCGCTGTAAGAGCGCTCCAGCGTGAAGTTGGAGTGGATATAGTCAACCGTTGCGATGATGTTATCTGCGGGCGCCCACTGCAGGACGACCTGACCATTGGTTCGCTCGGATTCGAACTCAGCAATATTGTAGGCCATCGATTGTGGGATGGAGTAAAACTCGCTTGCAGACTGCGGGCGATTCACTTGGTTGGCATCATTAACCACGATCGAGGCATCATCGCCGGTCCGCGTAAACCAGCCGCCGGTCGAGGCCGCATTCACGCCATTGTTTCGGTTTTGATTGGACGCGGTGATCGCGATGCCGACCGTGTCGTCTGCAAACTTACCAATATAGATACCGGAAAATTCAGGGGTAATGTCATCGCCAGTCCGTGTCGACGTGTCTTGGACCATCTTGGCTGAAATGCTGGCGGTGCTGTCGGCTTTTAATGGCTCTGGCATTGATATGTTGATGGTGGATCCGACGCCGCCGGTTGGAATATCAGCTCGGCCTGTTTTGTAAACCTGAACCCCTGCGACACCTTCTGAGGCTAGGTCGCCAAAGTCAAAGGATCGACTCGCGCCGTTGTGGGTTGGCATTTGGCGACCATTTAAGGTCACCAAGTTGTATTCTGGACCAAAGCCGCGAACAGTGACCTGGCTGCCTTCGCCCCTGGAGCGGGAAATCGAGACGCCGGTGATACGCTGAAGTGATTCCGCGAGGTTCGCATCGGGGAATTTACCCATTTCTTCTGCTGATATGGCGTCAACCACGCCGCTGGCATCGCGTTTGATATCCATCGAACGCTGCAGACTGCCTCGGATACCTTTAACGACGACCTCTTCCATGACCGCGTTTTGGGCGCCCATTCCTTCTTCGGCCATGAGTGGGGTGACATAACCAGCGATTGCCAAGGCCACGCTGCTAGAAAGTAGTTTGCGTTTAAATACCATTGTGTTGAACCCCCTAGGTCGAACGGCGCTCAATATAAGCGCATTGATGTTTGGATCTGCCGTTTCCGGACATTTCTGCACTCAAAAGGCTAACGGTTGACCTGCCGAAACACATTGTTTTTGAGACTAACAGGGCATTTATGCGATAACAGGGACGCTTAGCTTTTAAAAAGGCCTGGATACTCCAGTTTACGGTGTTATCGAAGGTTTCCCGCGGTGAAACAGGTTCGGTTAAGGTCGTGCGTTCTGCAAATCATGCAGGCTGACCTGCCTCTTTGGAGCGTCAAGGACCTGTATGGGTTAATCAACACTCAGATCAATTTGCGGTCTAGCGGCTGTAAGCCAGTGGCGCCCCTTTGCCGGTCGAAACGAATTGTTTCAAGGCTTTCTGCTTTGCCTGCAAGTCTCAGTCTGCAGGCGCCCGTTGGTCCGAGATGGCGCGACCTTAAAATAATTTAGCGCAACGCCTTCAACTGGTTGACCACCCGTTGATCGACTGGCCATTTAAAATCAGTCGGATTCAGATCGCAAAACGCCACCCAGCGCGGTACTTCGCATTGCAAACCGGCGTCTTCAGGGAAATCAAAGGGAGTAACCTTCGCCTCAAATTGTTGTTTGCCAATCAGTTTTACATGGTAATAAATACTGATCAGTTGATCGGTTTCGCGAAAGGCCGATGGTTGAAAATAATCCGTCGTGTAAAAGTGCTCTAGCACGTCAACGGGTTGGTCGAGTTCTTCCATAAACTCACGTGCTAAACAGTCGCGTGTGCCTTCTCCCCATTCTAATCCGCCACCTGGGAACTTGGTGAACCGATTACCTTTTATCAACTCATCGCTCACTAATAATTGGTTTTGAGGGCTCATCAAAATACCGTAAACCCTGACATTAAATTGCTTCAACATGATGACGTAGTTGCTCTTCGGTTTGATCGGCTCGAGTGCCGGTTGCTAACAGGGTCAACGCATTCGCTGCTGCGATGTGTTGCGGTTTCATGCGCTTCATTAAACCATCATCGATTACCCGTTGCGCGACTTAATTAGAGTTGCATTGCGCAGCGAGGCCGGTCGAGGCCGACCCTATGTCGCGCGTTTCGTAAATAGGGGTCACTTTCGCCGCTGTCAACGCCATTGTGCGGGGTTGTTCAGTGGCGCTGGGCAATGGCGACCCAGGCGAGCTTAACAAGTCGGGCAGGATAAAAGTGTGCGATCTTTCTGGTTCGGTTGGTGTAAACGCAGAACGCGAAACGCCAAGACGGGCAAGGTTGAATCACGATGGCCGGGTCAGGCTGAAGGCCTGAAAATTGGTTCAGTAAGGTACAAGAGCTTAGGGCATCGCTGAAGTTGCACAAAAGTTTAAGCGTTTGGCGTTGGCGTCGCTTGCGAATTGGTAAATGCGCATTAGCAGTCGCTGCCCGAGAATGATGCCAAAAATGCGTATTGTCCTGACCGTCGCCGCCGCCTGCGTCACCGGAAGTTATCTGCTCGTGGGGCCAAGGCGTTTTTAGGGGGAGGTGTCGAGGTTGACAGCGTTGTCATTTAGGCTTAAAACAAGGAATGACACCGTTGTCATTCTTAGTGTCAAAGGGGATGTTTCCGATTTTCGAATTCTAAAATGCATGTTGGAATTGAGTGCAGGAGGTTTGTCCAGTGGCAAGTAATCAAATGCAGCGTTTTGACGGACGACTTGAGCGAGCTGAGTGTCGAGCTGAGAAGGTCCGAGTAGTCGTAGGGTGTAGTGGTCGATCGGTTTTGATGAAGTTGAAAGAGATGTTGCGCAATGAGCGGCTGATCGATGTTGTTGCGGCCTGCCCGACGGGCGATGAAATTTTGAGAGCGTGCGAGGAATTAAAGCCTAGCCTGGTGATTCTCGACACTCGGATTACATCTCCCGATGCACTTTCCGTGGCCTCGACGTTACACGCGCATTATGGCGCGAAAGTTATGTTGCTGTCTGAGCCGGTTGCAACACAAGCGCGGGGTCCGGCGCTCGCGGCGGTTGAATACAACCCTCAGACTTTTGATGCTAACCGTTTGTTTGAAACAGCTCGAGACACGCTAGACGCGGTCGATGGTGGCGACCTAATGGGCGGGCTAGGTCAAAATCAAGCAGCGCAGAAGCAAGCCATGGGCGCCAGAATGGCTTCTCAGAAATCACATCATCACAATCAACTGGCATCGCTCTCGGCGGATAATAGCGCGCGACATCGAATGCTCCGAAAGCTCCTGGTCCGTGATTCTGGCGTTGTTAAAGTCGTGCCCTTTGATGATATTGCCTGGGTCGACGCAGCCGGTGATTACATGTGTGTGCATGCCTTTGGCGAGACGTTGGTGATGCGAAGCACCTTACGTGAACTCATTGATAAGCTTGATGAACGGACGTTCGCGCGAATCCATCGTTCGACCATTGTTAATGTGGAAAAAATCATCAGTTTGACGCCGCTCGCAAAAGGCGCCGGGTTGCTCGAGCTTGCTTGTGGCAAAACGTTAAAGGTCTCCAGAAACTACCGCGATTCCGTTAAGAACTTGTTTCAGTAAGGTGTCGTCTTAATCCGGCGAGGCGGCCAGTAAAGGGGGCGCTGAACGATTAAGTCAAGCGCTTGGCAGAACGCGTTCGCGGCGAATTGCAAATACCGCCGTATTGTCCGCCTTGCTCGGCTGATTCGGTATCTCGCCAAGCTCTGAAACTCTGAAACTCTGAAACGCTCAAGCATTCAGACACTCAAGCGCCGAAGCACCGAAGCACCCGAATATCGAGCGTCGAAGCCTGTCGGAAGTGCGAGC
>JAQWWC010000212.1 GCA_029249645.1 Pseudomonadales bacterium | reverse complement strand
CTTATCATCTTAAATTAAGCGGCGGCGGTTGGCTGCCTTGCCTGTGAGGACCGTTATGTCAGCGCCAGTTTCCTTTTTTGATGTGGTGAGCGCGCGTCAGCAAGCGCTCAATACCTTTTTGTGTGTTGGATTAGATCCGGACAGGTCGAAAATTCCGCAGCGCTATCAAGTTGCTGCGCGGCCGGTTCTGGCTTTTTGCCTGGACGTGATCGATGCGACCCACGATTTGGTTGCGACCTTCAAGCCTCAGTTCGCCCATTTTGCGGCGGCGGATGCTTTGGGTGACTTAAAGGAAGCCATCACTTATTGCCGCGAGCTGGGGGTGCCTGTGATTCTGGACGCCAAGCGCGGCGATGTCGGCAGTACGTCAGATTTCTATGCGCGAGAAGCCTTTGATGTCTATGGGGCGGATGCGGTGACGGTAAACCCGTATCTTGGAGGCGACTCGCTTGAGCCGTTTTTAGAACGCGCGGACAAGGGCGTCATCTTACTCTGCCGAACGTCCAACCCAGGGGGGGCAGATCTGCAGAACCTCAAGCTTGCTAGCGGTGAAGAGCTCTACGAGCGCGTGGCACAACTCGCTGCGACCGAGTGGAACACGCACAACAATGTTGGGCTGGTGGTTGGCGCAACGCGGCCTGCTGAGCTCAGGCGGGTGCGCGAAATTACCAGCGACATGACGTTCTTGCTGCCCGGCATTGGCGCTCAGGGCGGTGATGTTGCGGCGAGCCTAGAGGCGGGACGCGGTGGCGGTTTGATTGTGTCAAGCTCGAGAGCCGTTTTATATCCAGACTCGGATGCGCCTGGCGCTGTCCGCGCAGCGGCGACTGCGACGCGGGATCTGATCAACGAGCATCGTGGGTGAGTGCGGCGGCTCGAATCGCTAAGGTCCTATTGGTTATAGCGATTGGCGTTATTTTGTGGCTGGCGCTTTCTGCCAACCCGCCCCGGGCTGCTGGGCTGCTCGATTTTGATAAGCTCAATCACTTAGGCGCTTTTTTTGTGCTAGCGCTGCTGACCGATTACGCGTTTCCGAGCGTCGCAGTCAGTGCGTTAAAGCTCCTGCCGCTCCTGAGCTTTGGCCTGCTCGTAGAGGTGCTGCAGTATTGTATCGGTTATCGCTATTTCGAATGGCTAGATGTGATGGCCGACGCGGCAGGCATTGTTCTGTTCTGGCTTGTGCGGCGCACTTTAAGAAGAAGGTTTGATCCCCTGATTCAAAAAACATTAGGCGTCTAGTCTAATTATGACGCGCTTTCTCGTTTTCATCTTTCGAAGCCTGCTGCATTACAGCCGTTGATAGATATCTTGAAAAGGTCATGAGGTTCTGAATTTATAAAGCCCCTTGGCTCGAATGTTTGTCGTTTTGGATTGATTCGCGTCGGCACTTTTACAAGAAAACGAGGCGCGCTGTTTTGAATCGCTTTTTACGGTCGTCTTTTTTAGGAATCGTATTATGGCGTCCCTTGGGCACACTTTGCGACGCAGTAGGTTATATGTGCCTTAGCATAGTTTCGTTACCAAGCTAGCCCTTGAACGCCGCCCAGATCGGACAATGATCGGAAGGCTTTACCATCGCCCTCGCCTCATAATCAATATCGGCTTCTTGGAGCTTTTCGAGCATGGGTTGCGACGCAAGAATAAGGTCAATGCGAAGTCCACGACGGGGTTCACGTTCGAAGCCCTTACTGCGGTAGTCAAACCAACTGAATCGATCGCTGACGCTTGGATGAAGGCGCCGATAGGTATCCGTTAGACCCCAGTCATAGAGCTTCTGTAGCCAAGCCCGTTCTTCCGGAAGGAAGCTGGTTTTGCCTTCCCTAAGCCATCTTTTTTGATTGTCAGCGCCGATCCCGATGTCTTCGTCAATTGAGGCGATGTTCATGTCTCCGATCACGAGGATGTTGTCACTCGGCGTAAAGCGCGTTTCTAAAAGAAGGTTTAGGCCCTCATAAAAAGCCACTTTATTAGGGAACTTGGTCGGATGCTTACGATTTTCGCCTTGGGGGAAATAGCCGTTAATCACCGCGACGCTGCCGAGCTCAGGGTCTTGGTATTCCGCTCCGATCAGTCGCCGTTGGGCGTCCGCCGCGTCGCCAGGCAGGCCTTTAAAGACCTGGTCAGGTTTCGTCTTTGAGAGCAGTGCAACGCCATAGTGCGTCTTTTGGCCGTGCACTTCGGCGTGATAGCCCAGCGCTGCAATGTCATCGAATGGGAAGTCTTCATCGGAGACTTTACTCTCTTGGATGCCAATGACGTCGGGGTCATAACGCTCAATAATGGATTTGAGTTGATGCAAGCGCATTCGGATGCTGTTGGTGTTAAATGAAATGACGTTCATGGGGTGTTTCCGTAGTTTTGAGAGAGCTCGTTGAATGCGATCCGATTACCAAACGGTGCATCAACGTTAGCCGGTAAGGTTGATGAATGATTGTAGACGACGCGTGGTTTGGATCACAGTCGTCTAGAAGGGGCCGGTAATCATTGTCAGGCTAACGCTCTGTATGAGCGGCGTTCGTATTGACCAGTTTGTTTTTCTGATGCCAATTCGACACGCGGTTGGGCCCCGAGTGGGCTT
>JAQWWC010000211.1 GCA_029249645.1 Pseudomonadales bacterium | reverse complement strand
TGTACAACGGGCGCATGTGTACCCGACATCCCCAGCAGGGTTATCGAGCCTTGGGTCAATCGCGCGACCGCTGGCGACAATTCTCGAAGATTACTGACGAGGATCCCTTGCAACGCATCCCCAAGGACCGCTTCCACCGCCTCTTCCCAGCCCGCTTCGACTTCTAGCGATTCGCCAACCCGAAGGGCTGATTCAAGCCCCTGCTCGCTGACCCAAGCCGTATCATCGCCAGCCTGACCAAGAGCCGCTTGCTGGAGGGCGTCGAGAGAGGCTCGTCGACCGGCAAGATGCTGCATTTCGCTGCGCTGCTCGTTGAGGGTGCGCGATAATTGTTCATTTTGAACCCGCTGGCTTTGAAGCTGACTCGCCAAACCATCAAATTCCGACTGAATGCGCCCAACTTGTTCTTCCTGGGTCTCGATCATGGCTTCTAACGGACCAATTTCTTCCGCCACGGCCTGCTCACTAAGCCGGGTTTTATCATCACCCACCGCTTTGAGGCGCTGATTCAAACGTTGGAGCGAAGCTTCGAGCAACGCGATTTTTGATTGTTCTATTTCACCGGCCTGGGCCACCTTGGCCGCTTCCGAGGTAAATTGGTCCCAGCGCTGCTGCAGTTCCGCAACGTGATGCTCGGCCATCTCCAGTTGGTCTTTCGAGGCAATCTCGGAGTCGCTCAGGGCCGCTTGCTCCGGCGCCAGGCGCTCGAGTTGCTCAGTTAAATCGCGAATCAGCGCTTCATCACTCCCCAAGCTCGCCGCGGTTTCTGTCCGTTCCTGATCGGTTTGGCGCAAGCTATCGGCAAGGGTTCGCGCACGCTCGGATTGGTACTGAATACTTTCTTCTATCCGTGCGATCTCAGTGCCTTCATCATAGAAGCGCTGCTGCACCTCAGCGAGGGTGTCATTCGAGCTAATCAATTGATCCCGCAGGGCAACAATATCAGCCTCAACCCGGCGTTGGTCACTGATCCGGGCTTGTAATTCAATTTCAAATTGATCGATCTGTTGCTGCTGAACGCCAGCCTTCTGATCCAGATTTTGCCACCGCAAACCCGAGAGCTGTGCACTGACCTCGCGCTCTTCCTGTTTAAACTCGGTATAGCGCTCGGCATTTTTAGCTTGGCGCTCTAAGTGATGAATCTGCCGCTCGAGTTCCTCGCGTAGATCGGTTAAGCGATCAAGGTTGTCTCGAGTGTGTGCGATTCGGCGTTCTGTTTCTTTCCGCCGCTCTTTATATTTTGAAATGCCAGCCGCTTCTTCGAGATAAACCCGCAACTCCTCGGGTTTTGCCTCGATCAATTGACTAATCATGCCCTGCTCAATGATCGAGTAGCTTCTGGGCCCCAAACCGGTCCCCAGAAAGATATCGGTAATGTCTTTGCGCCGACACTTAACGCCATTCAAAAAATAGCTGGATTGGCCATCCCGTGACACTTGCCGTTTAATCGAGATTTCAGAATACGCGGCATACTCGCCGGTTAAACGGCCCGCAGAATTATCAAACAGGAGCTCGATGGTGGCTTGGCCTACCGGCTTACGGTTACTGGCTCCGTTGAAGATGACATCTGTCATCGACTCGCCGCGTAAATTCTTAGCGGAACCCTCGCCCATGACCCAACGAATCGCATCAATAATATTTGACTTACCGCACCCGTTTGGGCCCACAACGGCGCAGAGATTATTGGGGAATGGCACGGTTGTGGCATCTACAAAAGATTTGAATCCGGCCAGTTTTATCGCTTGAAGTCGCATCCCCGAATCTTACTGCAATGCTCCATTAAGCGAAACAAAAAGATCGAAACGCGGTACTATTTACCCTTCAAAACCGCAGATGCGCTGACCCATTGACCGCCGATCAATTTCGGCTGATTTGACCTTCGGTGCGCCACCGGATACAGACCCTGTTCCGTTCAACCCGATAGGTTCCTTATGCTGAAACGCCCTAAACTCTCCACCCAGACCCCAGAGTCTCGAGTGCCCGAAAATCTGCAGATCAAAGATCTCAGCGGCTGGCTGGGAAATTACGAGGCGCAACAGCCTTTTGTTGTTGACGGCGGCGCCGCGAGAATTCGCTACCAAGACCCTGAAAGCCCAGCCCAAACCCCGTTTGCCTTTTTGGGAATCCATGGCTTCTCGGCTTGTCGTCAGGAAACCGCGCCAGTCACCCAACGGTTAGCAGACGACTTCAAAGCAAACTTGATCGAAGTGCGGCTAGCCGGTCATGGACTGACTGAAAGCGGCATGGATTGTCCTGCTGAAGACTGGTTGGCGAGCGTGGTGGACAGCTATGATCTTGCTTGCCGATTGGGCGAGCAGGTGATCTTAGTCGGCACCTCGACCGGTGCGCCCTTGGCTTGCTGGGCGGATCGTCAACTGCAGCAACGCTATAAAGCGCCCTTTGCCCACCTCTTTATGGCCCCAAACTTTAAAATCAACAATCCCTTCGATTTCCTACTCACTATGCCCTTTGCCGAGTCGATCGTGCCACGATTATTGGGTAGGACCCACAGCTGGACCCCTGAAAACGACGCCGCCGCACGATATTGGACCAGTACCTACGATATTCAAGCCGTGATCGAAATGCAGAAAGTGGTGGATTGGTTCAGGGCGCAACCACCACGTGCCTGGACCACACCCATGGCCATGATGGTCATGGATAACGATCCGACTATCTCCGCCAAGGCGGCGAAACAGGTTTTCCAGCAATGGCAGACCGACGATAAAGCACGACTTCCCATACTGACCGAACCCAACGCCATTGCGCACGTCTTCGCCGGAGATATTGTGGCCCCGAACCGAACCGAACAAACCATCGAGGCGTTTTCCGGCTTTCTACAATCCTTGAAGGACCAACTGAAACACCGCCGTTAATGGCGGTCTCACACTTTAAGCGATGCTCGACAGCGGGCATATTGAGGCTCAAAATAATGAAACCCTTCGAACACAACACCGCTATTAACATCCCGGCGCTTTTTCGAACTCGTTGGCGAACGCTGTACCGGCATACGGCGCTGGGTCTGATGATTTTAATCATCAGTAGTTGCGGTGAAACCGATCAACCTAATGCAACCGACGTTCCCGATCTACCTGTGCCGCCCAGTTATCCAATAACCCGCGCGAGTGATCATCATGACACTTATTTTGGGCAAGCCATCCAAGATCCTTACCGATGGCTGGAAGATGATCAAAGTAATGAGACCGCCACCTGGGTGATCGATCAAAACCAAGTGACCCAACGCTATCTATCACAGATTAGCTTTCGCGAGCCTATTCAAGAAGCGCTCACCGAGCTCTGGCAGTATCCTCGGATATCGGCGCCCTTTAAAGAAGGCGACTGGGTCTACTTCTATCAAAACACGGGATTGCAGAATCATTCTGTCTTGATGCGACAGAAGCCAGATCAAGCGCCTGAAGTGTTTTTAGATGCCAATACGCTAAGCGATAACGGCACAATCTCGATTGGTCAGGTTGCCTTTTCAAAGTCGGCTCGATTGAGCGCCTACTCGCAATCCAAAGCCGGCAGCGACTGGCGCAGCATTCACATTTTGGATACGGCTACAAAGCAAGTGCTCGAGCCACCACTGCAGAACGTAAAGTTTTCAGGTATCACCTGGCTTGGCGACACGGGTTTTTACTATTCAAGCTATCAAAAACCAGACGGCAGTGCGCTGACGGCGCAAGTTGACGACCATCGATTGTATTTCCATCGTCTCGGCACCTCTCAACAGAATGATGAGCTCATCTATGGTGGCCCGAAAGATCAAAAGCGACGTTATGTGAGTGCCGACTTAACCGAGGACCAACGTTACTTATCCATCCAAACGGCGCAAACCACTGCTGGCAATACGTTGTTCATCAAGGACCTGAGCCAGCCTGACAGCCCCTTCATTGAACTCAAGACCGAGGAACATGCCGACACCCGCGTGATCGAAAGCATCAATGAGACGCTTCTGCTGTTCACCAGCCATGATGCGCCCAATGGGCGCCTGGTTGCGCTACGTTTAGATCAACCTGAACCAGCTGCCTGGACCGACATCATCCCAGAACGCACGTCCCCGCTCCGCGTTTCAACCGGCGCAGGATACCTGTTCGCACACTATCTGATGGACGCCCGATCCCGACTTTATCAGTACCGTTACACGGGTGATCTGGTAAGAGAGCTCCCGTTACCCGAACCGGGCTCCGCAAGCCTTCCTTTTGGAAAAAAGGCCGATGAAACGGTTTACTACACGTTTAGCAACTACAAGCAGCCGAGCACGATTTACGCCTATAATCCTGAAACCGGCAATGCTCGTCGCTACTTCAAACCGGACATTCGCTTCAATCCGGATGATTACGAAACCCATCAGGTTTTCTACAGTAGTCCCGATGGGACTCAGGTCCCCATGACCCTTACCTACAAAAAGGGTCTGAAGCGAGATGGTAACAATCCCACTTTGCTCTACGGATACGGCGGCTTCGACATCAGTATCACGCCTGGCTTTAGCACAACGACCGCTTTATGGTTAAGTTTGGGCGGCGTCTATGCCGTGCCCAATATCAGAGGCGGTGGCGAGTACGGCAAAAACTGGCATATTCAAGGCACCCAGCATCAAAAACAAAACGTGTTCGACGATTTCATTGCCGCCGCGGAATACCTTATCGATGAGCAATACACCAAGGCCGACTACCTCGCCATAAGTGGTCGCTCCAATGGCGGCCTCTTAGTTGGGGCCGTCATGACTCAGCGTCCGGACCTTATAAAGGTTGCCTTGCCCGGCGTCGGCGTCCTAGACATGCTGCGCTATCACACCTTTACCGCAGGTGCTGGCTGGTCTTTTGATTACGGCCGAAGTGATGACAGCCGCGAGATGTTCGAAACCTTGCTCAGTTACTCGCCCCTGCACAATCTAACGCCCGGCACGCATTACCCAGCGACATTGATTACAACCGGTGATCACGACGATCGCGTGGTGCCCGCACACTCCTTCAAATTTGCCGCCACGCTGCAGAGCGCTCAAAGTGGCCCAGCACCTACATTGATTCGAATCGAAACTGATGCCGGTCACGGCGCCGGCACCTCCATCGAAAAACGCATTGCTCAAACGGCAGACAGCTTGAGCTTTACGCTCTTTAATATGGGGATTACCAATCTTGAGGTTCAACATGACGAGTGAGTTCAGGATCGGTCTCATTTCAGACACCCACATGCCGGGCGCCCTAAAAACGTTATGGCCTAGCGTGTTCGATTTTTTTTCTGGATGTGACGCCATCTTGCATGCGGGCGACCTGCATACACTGGATATTGTTAACGCACTCAGCAATGTTGCGCCGACCTATGTCGCACTCGGTAATGGTGATGAGGGCCTGACCGATCCGCGCCTTGCTGAACATTGGCTCCTTGACTTTGGCGACACTCAAGTGGGTATGATGCATCACTGCCCGTCCCCTGAGCGAAAACCGGAAGCGGTGATCAAAAAACAGATCTTGAAACGAATGAAGACGCTGCCCGACATCCTCGTTTTTGGGCACACCCATTTTGAATCGATTACCGAACTTGGCTCGATGGTGCTGATCAATCCAGGCTCACCCACCCTGCCCCACAACCAAACCTTGAGGCCGGGCACTCTTGGCACGATCACCCTTAAAGCCGGTCAAACCGATTTTGCGTTGTATCAAATTGAGGGCGGTGAGGTCGTGCCGCACCCGACCATTGCAACCCTTACCCGAGCCTCCACAAGCGTTGCGATATCGGTATAATGCTCGCAGGCTATAAGGCCTGCATACAACCCGTCACCAGAAAAAGCTGAACTATTTTGATACTCGATTTACACACCCACTCCATCAAATCTGATGATGGTCGCGCCAAGGTCGAAAATTACTGCCAATGGATTCGAGCGCGGGAACTCCCAATCGACGGCATCGTGTTAACAGAACACCGACAGTTCGATTTTGAATCAGACTACTCTGCATTGGCCAAAGCAAACGATCTGGTTATTTTAAAAGCCAGCGAGGTTGAAACTGAATATGGTCACGTGCTGGTCTATGGCGTCACTGAGGCGCTCACTCAAGCATTCGATTTTAGCAGTATTAATAACGTGCTCGAGGAGGTCATCCAAGCTGCGAACGATCACGGCGCCATTGCAGTGCCGTGTCATCCTGGCAGGCCCAAGGTGGGTATGTTTGCGCATACCGAGGCGCTTGGCATGCCGCAGGGCGTGCAAATCGTTGAGGTCTACAACGGCGGCAGCCGCGATGATGAAGATCAAATTGCCCTCGACGGTGCAGCGGCGCAAGGCTACTTTGGAATCGGCGGCAGCGACTCGCATATTGTCTCCCACGTTGGCCGTTGTGCAACCCGGTTCACAAAAGACATTGCCACCATGGACGACTTGGTTGCAGCTTTAAAAGCCGGTAACTTTGAAGCCATTACCTTAAAAACACGATAACCCGCACACTAGGACAAGCCTATGGATGCTGATATTCAGGCGATCAGAGATCAATTTCTCGGTCAAGCATTCGATGAGAAGCGATTCGAGATCGAGCCCCACGTCACAGCCGAATACGCGCGACTCTGCGGTGAGACGCTACCTAAGTTTACCGACCCAGAGGATCCTGATTTTCAGGCATCGCCAACCTTCGTGGCGAGTTTAAGCGGCGGTCGCTCGCTCCCCGCTGGATTTCCACGATTTGGTCTGGGCATGGATGCAGGCAAAGGCATTGAATGTTTGCAACCGGTGCGTCCCGGTCAACCGCTAATTGGCAAAACCCACCTGCACGACATTTATACCAAGACTGGCCGCAGCGGCCGAATGATTTTTGTCGTGGCGCGCCTCGCATTTTTTGATGAAGCGGGCACCCACCTGGCCAATTCAGACAGCCGAATTGTAATGCGGGAGAAGAGCGCATGACGGTCCATTGCATTGAAGACGTTGAATTTGGCTCGGACCTACCGGCCTTCATCCCGGATACTTCGCTGGCCAAGGGCGCGCAATTTGCCAAGCTCATTGGTTGGGACGGCCCACGCTTTAGCGATCACGAGGGCGCCCGTAAAGAGGGTTTACCCGGCGCAATGATTCCTGGGGTGATGAGCCAAGGCTTTCTGGTTGCCATGATTCACCATTGGGCGCCGAGTGCCAGCATCATCAACATTGATACGGTGTTTCGAGCACCGGTCATGGCAGATGAATCCCACACCATTAGCGGTGTCGTGACGGACATTGACCCAGACGCGGGCACGGTAGAAATTGACTTAACGGTCGCGAACACCAAGCAAGAAACCCGGGTTTTTGGCACCGCGACCATTGGCCTCAAGGCCGGCGCTGACTAACCCCGTTTATCAGGCACCTATTCAGCCCGAGCCCCTACCCGTGACGCGACATCTCGAGTCGATAGGCCACGAGGGCGCCTTCCCAAAACGCCGCTCGATACCGCGAGCCAAACGCTCGCGCAACCTAGGCGGGTTTAAACAACGGGATACACAAATCGTCGTGCTCTTCCCATTCGATCTCAAGCGGCATACCAATGGAGACTTCGGTGAGCGGGTCTTCGACCCCAACAATATTACTTAGAATCCTGGGCCCTTCTTCAAGATCCACCCAGGCCACCGCATAGGGTACCTGATTCCGAAAAAACGGATGATAGCTCTGACGCACAACACTATAGGTATAGACCGTCGCGCGGCCTGATGCCACTTTCCATTCAAGCTCGCCGTCCAAGCAGCCTGTGCAATGCCTCCGGGCATAAAACACAACCGTTGCACACTGTTTACACTGCTGATAGCGGAATTCTTTTTCTTTGGTACCAGCCCAAAAAGCTTGTGTGTCGAACTCATCCGACCTCGGTAGCGGTCTCTTTGGTTCGTTCATCTTAATCTCTCCCTAAAATGATGGTGCCCGCCGCATGACGGCTGCCCAGCATGCCGCCATTACCATGGGCGACGGCCAATTTCGCATCCACAACCTGAGACGTCGACTCGCCGCGCAATTGCCGGGTGGCTTCAAGCAACAAAAAGATGCCGCGCATGCCAGGATGGTTTGAGGATAATCCGCCGCCATCTGTGTTGAGTGCCGGGCCATCGTTCGGGCGATCAAACCGAAGCCTGCCCCCTTCAACCCAGCGGCCGCCCTCACCCTTCGGACAGAAGCCAAGATCTTCTAACAGCGCCAGAACCGTAATACTGAACGAATCGTAAATCATGGCGATGTCCATCTCGCTGGGCGTCACCCCGGCTTCTGAAAATGCCTGTGGACCGGATTGCGCGGCGGCGCTTGTCGTGATGTCACCGCCGCTCATGGGATATTTGGTAGCCTCGCCTGAGCCCAAGATCCATACGGGGTCGGTTCGGCAATCCCGGGCGACCTCCGGCGAGGCAATTACCACCGCGCCGCCGCCATCTGAAATCATGCAGCATTCGAGTAAATGCAGGGGATCTGCAATCATGCGAGAGTTCACAACATCAGAAATGGTGGTCTCACGGATATCCAGAAATTCCAAATCTTCCATCGCACGAACCGCTTCAGGGTTGCGCATGGCATGCATCCTCGTGGCCACTGATATCTCTGCCAACTGCTCGCTGGTCGTGCCGTACTGGTGCATATGACGGTGGGCAACCATGGCGTAGTTTGCAATCAAGGTCATCCCCGCATAAGCATCCATGTTTTCTGCCGGATGCATGGACGCGCCGCCTCGGCCGCCCACGCCGATCGCCCGAGCATTGCTGTGCGCGGTTGAGCCATAGGTTAAAAGTGCCACCTTGGCTTTGCCTGCGCGAATATCGCGTCGTGCATGGGCTGCGTGAAACTCGTAGCTGCTGCCGCCGACGTTGGTCGTATCAATCACATTCGGCGACAGACCAAAATACTCCGCCATGGTGAGTCCGGCCATACCACCTGCTTCTCCGGCGTCATAGATGGCATCCACATCTGACCAATTCAAGCCTGCGTCTTTTAAGGCCCGGCTTGCAGACTCGGCTTTAATTTGTAA
>JAQWWC010000210.1 GCA_029249645.1 Pseudomonadales bacterium | reverse complement strand
GATCGCGGAATCTTCTACAAGATGCAGCAGCAAGCACCGGGCAAGCGTTTCCTAGAGGCGCCGACAGCAGGCAGTGGCGCGACGTGTAAAAGTTGCGCCCATTGTCCGTGGATGGCCATGAATAGTCTTGAGCAGGTTGAGCGCGCCTTGCTGATGCAAGATCAAGAGGTTCTTGTGCCAGTTGAATTGGCGGCAAAGGCTTTGGTGCCTCTGCAACGTATGCTGGATTTCAAGCCTTAAAACGAAAGGTTTGATGCCGAAAACGACGCGCAAAGTCTATTGAGAAGATTAGTCCTGTAACACCCAAATTTCATCAATACGCTGTTTGATTTTCGCGCTGAGTTGAAAATTCTGGCGGACCAGCGGTAGCGCGTAACCTAATTGTTTCGCGGCACCGTCCAAGTCGCCGTTGAGCAGGAAGTATTCTGCTCGCGCTTGATGAACGCCAGGAATGTCATTCGCCAAACCCAGGCTCTCGGCCAGTTGATACCAAACTTGATCATCCTGAGTGCGCGTGAGAATCAGTTCGTTCAGCACCTCGCTCGCGAGATCCGGGCGCTCTGATTGATCGAGCAGCCTTGCGTAGAGCACCGAGACAGGATAATTGTTCGGATTAATCGCAAGCACGCGGCGCGCCGTCGCGAGCGCCTCGGCTAACTGCTGACTGTCTGCCAAACGCTCTATTTGAGCCAGTTCTAGGGCGATGTGGTTTGGATACTGCGCCAGCAGTTCATCGAGTAAGACCTTCGCCTCACCAAATTGTTTTGCTTTGGTGTAGGCCAGCGCTAATCCATATTGAGCCGCATTCAAGGCGGCGCCTTGGCTTACCGCCGTATTGTTTTCAAAACGTTTGATGACGCTTTGGATCAGGTCTGCATCAGAGACCATGACCCGAGCGCGGATGAGTTGGTAGTCAAAATCGGGTTCCCATTTTTTCTTGGCGAGGCTTTCGGTTTGGTTGTAGGCGTCGCTGATTCGACTTCGGGTTACGGGGTGGGTTCGAAGGAACTCAGGGATTTGTTCACCGCTACCTCGGTTTAGGCGATCAAGCCGTTCAAACATGTAGGCCATTGCTCTAGGGTCAAGGTTTGCGCGGGTCATTGTGCTGATCCCAATTCGATCTGCTTCAGATTCTCGCGTCCTGCTGTAGCTCAGTTGTTGCGTACTCACAAGGCCACGGCTGGTTGTGACTGCCGCCATGCCCGCTTCGGGCCCGGCTGTTGCGGCAAGTATCACGCCGGCGAGCAGGCCTGCGATCGATATAACACCGGCCTTTTTACTGGCCTCGACACCTCTCGCAAAATGGCGTTGGCTAAGGTGCGCGAGTTCGTGCGCGAGAATGGCAGAAAATTCATGCTGGGTCTCCGCGTGGAGAAATAAACCGTGATTAATCCCCAGAACGCCGCCGGGTGCAGCAAACGCATTAATTGATGCGTTGTCGATCAGCGTAATATACAAGCGGCGGTCCTCGAGATCGCTATGCTCGGCCAATGCAAATATGAGGTGTTCAAGATAGTCGATAACCAGAGGGTCTTGATAGCTTGGGGTTTGCGCCCGGACAGCTCTCAGAAACCGTTGGCCGAGATCATGTTCAAAGGCAAGTGAGGTGGCTGCGGGACTGCTCCCGCCCAGTTCAGGTAGGTTTAAGTCGTTGTTGGCTGACTTAGCCGCGATCGCAAACAGCAAAAGCCCGGCGCATCCGGTACGCAAGATGAGATTGATGAGGTCGCGCGATGTCATGCGGCTATGTTCGCAGGGGTGTACCCTTCAGTTCAACCTGTATCATCGGGCTTTGCCTGATATACTTTTCCGGTTAGGTTCCAAAGGATAGCGTTGTGAATTTAGAGTGCGATGATCCTGTGCAGTTGGATACGAAAGGGTTGAATTGCCCGATGCCGCTATTAAAGGCTAAACAGATGCTCAATAAGTTGGCTCAAGGGCAAGTGCTTTTGGTTGAGTCAACGGACGCGGGCTCGGTTCGAGATTTTCAGGTGTTTGCAACCCAAAGTGGTCATGTGCTGTTAAATCAGACCGACGAGGCAGGGGTTTATAAACATTGGTTGAAAAAAAGTGATCCGGCCGCGTGAAGCAGATTCTTAAAAAATGGGTTGGCCAGTATTTTTCGGACGAAGAAGCCCTGATTTTGCTGGCCATAATGCTGAGCTTGAGCCTGTTGTTTGTGATGTTGGGCTCGGTTTTGGTACCAATTTTGACGGGGATCGTGCTGGCCTACGTCATGCAGGGGGTGATTAACCAGTTGCAGCGCTTACGGGTTCCCCGGTCATTGTCCGTATCCGTTACGTATTTATTGTTTCTTGGCGGCTTTGTTGGCTTTTTATTGTTCCTGCTGCCCCGGTTTTGGCGTCAGCTTGGAAGCCTTTATCGTGACCTGCCAGAGCTCAGTGACCGGTTGTCCGCAACGCTAGTCTCGCTGCAAGCGCACTTCCCATTGGTAATTTCCGAACGCCAGATTAGCGTCTGGGTGAATCTGTTAAGCGATGAAGCAACGGCGCTCGGACAGTGGCTGTTGACGGTATCGATCTCTCAACTGCCAGTGCTCATTACTGTCTTGGGTTATACCTTGCTCGTGCCGATTTTGGTTTTCTTCCTGCTTAAGGATAAAGATCAGCTGCTATCGTACTGTTTGGGTTTTTTACCCGTGGAGCGGCCTTTGATGAATCAAATCGGAGGTGAGTTGAGTGGGCAGATGGAGAACTATGTTCGAGGGAAGTTTCTGGAGCTGATCATCGCGGGATTGGTGACCTACGGGTTGTTTACGTTTTTTGGCCTCAACTATGCTGCGTTGCTGGGGTTTTTGGTCGGGTTGTCCGTTATTATCCCCTATCTTGGAATTGCCGCAGTGACCGTGCCGGTGACGATTGTCGCATTAATGCAATTTGGTCTATCGAGTGATTTTTTTTACTTAATGGTCGGTTATCTCGTTATTCAGGCGTTAGACGGGTTGGTCTTGGTGCCGATCTTGTTTTCAGAGGCTAATAATTTACACCCACTTGCGATTATTTTGGCGGTTTTAATATTTGGGGCCTGGTTCGGTTTGGCCGGCGTGTTTTTTGCGATTCCCTTAGCGATTTTGATCAAAGCGCTTTTGAGTGCTTGGCCTAGACGACAAGCTTAGTTTTGGCCCCTGAGGAGTTGTGCCGGCAAACCAGCATGGCTATTATGAGGTCCTTTTTTTCATGGAATCATGCTTTATGATCCGAGGCAGTATTGTCGCCCTGGTTACGCCGATGCAATCCGATGAATCTGTCGATTGGGACCGGCTCGTGGCGCTGGTGAATTGGCATATTCAAAGCGGTACACAGGCCATCGTTCCGGTTGGTACCACGGGTGAATCGCCAACCGTCACACCTCACGAGCACTGCGAAATCATTCGCGCAGTGGTCACTGCCGCCAATGGGCGCGTGCCGGTCGTGGCTGGAACCGGGGCCAATTCAACCCGCGAAGCGATTGACTTTACGGCTTCTGCGAAAGATTCTGGCGCAGATGCTT
Source organism: Pseudomonadales bacterium (assembly GCA_029249645.1). Taxonomy (GTDB): domain Bacteria; phylum Pseudomonadota; class Gammaproteobacteria; order Pseudomonadales; family Azotimanducaceae; genus UBA9926. Next base: position 14,320 of record JAQWWC010000210.1, on the reverse strand, counting down.
GTCTTTTGGTGACGCCCTACTACAACAAGCCCACCCAAGAGGGGTTGTTTCTGCATCATAAAGCCATTGCCGCAGCGGTCGATTTGCCACAGGTCCTGTATAACGTGCCGGGCCGGACCGCGTGTGACTTATTACCTGAAACCGTCCAACGACTCGCGGACATCCCACAGGTGGTTGGTATTAAAGAGGCGACTGGGTTAGTTGAACGGGCAGCATCTATTCGCGCTTTATGCGGCGATGACTTCCTGATTTTTTCAGGGGATGATGAAACTGCTTGTGAATTGATGCTGCAGGGTGGCCACGGCACCATTAGTGTCACCGCAAACCTCGTGCCAGCGCAAATGGCAGCTATGGCGGCAGCAGCAACTACGGGTGATCGAGCGCGAGCTGAGGCCTTAAATGAGCCTCTGATGGGGCTGCATCAAAGCCTTTTTGTCGAGTCAAACCCGATCCCTGTGAAGTGGGCGCTGGCAGAAATGGGGCGCATTTCAAAGGAGATTCGACTACCATTAACGCGTCTCGCCGAGCACCATCACGAGCGAGTCAAACAGGCGATGATGACAGCGGGGATCAACCCATCATGAGAAACTGGTTTTTAGGCGCATTAATTATTGGGGCGACTGGCTGTAGCTGGTTTGGCAACGAAGAAATGGTCGGGCGCCTGGAGACAGGTAGTTCTAAATTGACGCAGGTGCCTGAAGAGCTCGAGACACCGGCTTATGTGGAACTGATGCCGATTCCAGAAATACAGGATCCGCGGGGCCTTGTTGGCACACGGTACGAATTGAGGCGGCCGGAACCACTCAGTACGCGTTATGGCGTAGACCAAATCGTTATTAAAAAGCTAGATGATGCTCAATGGGTGTTCCTAGATATTCCCCCGTCAGTAGTTTGGCCAAAAGTTGTGCAGTTTTGGGAAGCCAATAATCTAGAAGTCTCGGCTGCTGATCCATCTTTAGGCATATTAACAAGCAAATGGTTGACGGCGAGGCAGGGCGAGGCGGAATCGGTCTTTGAAAGTATTAGGCAAGGCAACGTCTTTCGAAATACTCGGGACATCAACCTGTATCAGTTTAAATTAAGGCTTGAGCCTGGGGTTCGAAGTGGTAGTACGGAGCTGTATGTTGAGCAGCGTGAAGTGCCTGCCGATGCGCCCTATCGATTGGACAATATGGTTTGGAAAGGCAGCAGTGATGATTTGGCATTGGAGCGCGAAGTCTTAAAAGCCATGGCGTATTATCTGGGCGAAAATATCAGTCAGGGCACCATGAGCATGATGGCATCCGGTTTGACCGAAGGTCGGACGCGGCTAATCCCAGATCGAATTAAGCCCGAGCTTCGTTATAAGCTTGATTTCAATCGGGCATGGGCGACTGTTGGTGATGCATTGGAAAATGCGAATATTCCAGTGAATGATATCAATCGCAGCACGAAGACGTATTTCGTGTATTACACGCCAAGCCATCTGTCTAAGCCGTCCTTTTTCCGAAAATTATTCAGCGGCGGAGATCAGACTCAAGCGGCAACAGATCTCTATGAGGTCCGCTTGGAAGATGTCGAAGGCGAAGTGCTGGTTACCGTTTATCAAGGCGAGGGCTTTGCGGATGGTTTGGCCGCTGAACGATTGCTTAAGGTCATCAAAGAGTACTCGACTTAATCCATGCGGGTTGCATCCTTAGGTAGTGGTAGTAAGGGCAACAGCACGGTCATTGAGGGGCGCGAGGGTCGCCTGTTACTTGATCTTGGATTTGGCTTAAAAGAAACTATTCGCCGTTTAGCCCGACTCGATTTGACGCCGATGGACATCGACGCTGTGCTGGTGACCCATGAGCATGCGGATCACATCAATGGGGTTGCGCCGTTCTCGCGGAAATTTCATATCCCGGCCTATATGACGCCAAGTACCTATGATGCTAGGCGAACCGGTCCGCTCCCAGCTTTGAAACCCATTCAGTATGAGCAATGTTTTTCCATTGGCTCGCTTCAAGTTGAGCCTGTCGTTGTGCCGCATGATGCTCGGGAACCTTGCCAGTTTATTTTTAGTGAAGGCAGCAACCGGCTGGGCGTCTTAACGGATTTGGGGCACATCTCCGCGCACGTTCGAGACCGTTATCACGACTGTGACCTGCTGATGTTGGAATGTAATTACGACACAGCAATGCTGGCCTCAGGGCCTTATCCTGCCGCCTTAAAGCGGAGAGTGGCCGGCGATTTTGGTCACTTATCCAATGATCAGGCCGCGGACCTTGTTGGGACGCTGAATTTGCCTCGGTTACAGAACCTAGTGATCTCGCACGTCAGTGAAAAAAACAATCAGCCAGCGCTGGCGAAATCTGCCCTGACCCAGGTGCTGTGTGACTGGGAGGGCGTCTTGACCCTTGCAAGTCAAACGGATGGTTTTGATTGGATCGATTTATCCCCTTAGGCCGACTTCATCGGCTGTTGAACGCACAGGTGGGTTGGTTGTATGGCCAGGCTGCGTTCGGCATAGCCACCCGAGCCTTTGAAGGCCTTGTGTCAATGCCTTGCGGCAAGAGGTGCACGAAACCGGCGTGTTGATCCGGGCTCCCCAAGTTTGCAGCAGAGCCTACCATCGAAAAATCTCCGGTTGATTATCGAAACACCCTAAAAATCTGGACTCGGGAACGGTCGGGTGTCCAGGCGCCGCTTCTTTTTGATGACAGGGCTAGGCTAACGAGGACGCTTGGTAGATCTGAAGCCACTGTCCGACCGCGCTCTGAGTCATCCAAACCGGATAGGACAATCATGGGCCCTCCGTCCTGTTCTGCGAGCTTGTAAGTCGGTTCCTAAATCACAGTCTGAAGCGTTCGCCCTATCGGGCGACCTTGACGGGGCGTCTATTACTGTTTTTTTGTACATACTGTATACTTAACCAGTAAAATGCGGTTTAATGGTTTCCCCGCTGACGAAAGCGCCCAGTAATTATCAGTTAGCGCAGGTTGTAACCATTGCAACCTTGATCAAAGGCTAGCAAGAGTTGCTAAAAAAGTAACAATAAAAATGAATAGCAAAAAACAAGATATAACGCCTTAAAGGAAGATCTTTATGAGAATTAAACATATCAAGTCATCAGATACCTGGTTGATTAGCAAAGGTCGAAAAATCCTATATCGGGGTCGCACGAACCCGCTCAGTTCCAGTCGTATCTTAGCTGTTGCACTCAGACGAGATGGTCTTAGACTCTTAGGTTAGCGCTTAAGCCCTCTTGAATCCCGTCGGCCGCCGCGTTTAGGCCGGTAAACTGACTCGCAAACAGAGTGTTCAATTAAGATGTAACGCAGGGATGTGCAGCGCTGAGCGAAGACAAGCCCGCGACTTACACGCTTGCAATCGCGCCTCGAAAGGAACGTCATGAAGCGCCCTTTTTAGGCGATAAATCATTTTCCACCGCTTGTCCTTTTGCGCTTGTCCTTTTGCGCTTGGCCCTTGTCGCTTGGCCCTTAAAGGCGGCGCAACGACAGCATCTGGCTTTGTCTGTGCTAGCGCCAAAATCCGACTCGCCTTATACTGTACGCTACGTCTAAGCCAACGGGACACTGCACGCATCGTGATGTTCGCAGTAAAGAATCAGCAGTTGATTGTTCTGTACGGTAACCCGATGCGCTAGCCCCGATTTAAGGAAAATATCATGCCCGCCAATGAGATGAGTTCAGGCGACTTCGTAACTGAAATTACCGCTCAGAATTTTCAAACAGATGTTGTAGAAAAGTCGCAACAAGTTCCAGTCATTATGGAGTTTTATGCCGAAGGCGCAGCGCCATCGGATGAACTTTCAAAGCTCTTGGGAACGTTAATTCCGAGCTACCAAGGTAAATTGTTTTGGGCGCGAGTGAACGTGCAGGCTAATCAGCAGTTGGTGCAGCAATTGGGCGTTCGAGGCCTGCCAACCCTTAAAGTTGTTAAAGGGGGGCAGTTGTTGGACAACCTTGAAGGTCCTCAGACGCAAGGGGCACTCAGCGCGTTATTTGATCAGCTGACGATGAGTGAAGGTGATCAGATCAGAGCACAAATTGCCGAGTATTTGAGCGTCGGTGATCGGGAAAGTGCCATGGCGATGCTGCGAGAAATGATGGTTCAAGAGCCGTTAAACGCCTCGCTGAAGGCAGAACTTTGTGACTTAATGATTCAAGCGAATCAGATACAAGAGGCGGAAGCCTTGCTAGCGAGTTTGCCAGCCGATGCCGAGGGTATCGAAAAAGCTAAAAGTCGGCTGCATTTTGTTCAACAGGTCAGCGATCTCGGTCCGATAGAAGCGCTTGAAGCTTTGGCGATATCTAATCCTGATGACCAATCCCATTTGTACCACTTTGCCTGTGCGCTGGTGGCAGCTGATCAAATTGAAGCGGGGCTGCAGGTACTTTTAGACATGTTACGACGCGACAAATCTTGGTCAGAAGATAAGGCGCGGCAGACGATGATCCGAGTTTTTGAACTGCTTGGGAAAGGCGATCCAATGGCCTCAACCTATCGACGTAAAATGTTTACGTTGATGCATTAACGGCGTGATCCCTGCCGAGCCTTGAGATGCTGGCTGTTTTAAGCGCCTTGGTTTAGGCTATTAAAAGATGGTGGCCAATACGATAACGGGCTTGGGTCCATTAAGCATTACCCTAGGGTTCGCCCTGAATCCGCCATGGAGTTGAGATGGCACTAAGCGAAATAATCCTGATTTTAACGATTGGCTGTTTAATTATCGGGCAGATTATTTGGATTCGTCGGGGGGACCGCCGTGAAGCGGCGAGTAAGGCTGAGATGGATGATCTTCAGACAGCCCTCTCGGCCAGCACGGGTCTCGACCAGGCGGCTCGAAACGAAATCACACAACTTGAAACCAGTTTAGTCGCCAAGGCAGAACTCGAGACGGACTTACGGCAAAGGCTGCAGGCCGCCGATCATGCTGTCACGGCACTTAATCAAGAAAAAATTGAACTCCGTGAGCAGTTGGCACAAGTTTCAACTGCGATGGCGCAACAAACCGCGCACCATCAGGACAAATTGGTTTTGCTTGATCAAACCAAAGACAAATTGTCGGAAACGTTCAAATCGCTTGCGAGCGAAATTTTTGAGTCAAAACAGCAGACCTTTAAGCATCAGAGCGAAGAGCAGCTCACTCATTTGTTAAAACCCCTCGGGGAGCGATTGAAAGATTTTCAAACCCGGGTCGAAACGGCCTATAGCGAGGAGAGCAAAGAGCGGTTTTCGTTGCGCAACGAGTTAAAAAATTTAAGAGATCTCAACACTCGTCTCAGTTTGGAGGCGGTGAACTTGACCAATGCTCTCAAAGGCGAAAGTAAAACCCAAGGGACTTGGGGTGAAATTATTTTAGAGCGGGTGCTTGAGAAGTCTGGGCTTGTAAAAGGTCGTGAGTATGACGTTCAGTTATCGTTAAAGAGCGAGGAAGGGCGACGCTATCAACCCGATGTGGTCGTTCATTTGCCGGAAGGCAAAGATATCATTGTTGATTCAAAAGTCTCCCTGACAGCGTATGAGCGGTATTGTTCAGCTGTGGACGCCGAGCAACAGGCGCATCTGGTAGCACACGTACAATCGTTGCGTAACCATGTGAAGCAGTTGGGGGAAAAGGATTATCAAAATTTGGCCGGGATTCAATCGCTGGATTTCGTGCTGATGTTCGTTCCCATTGAGGCGGCTTTCTCAGTTGCGATGCAACAGGATGACGCGCTGTTTGGCGATGCGTTTGATCGTAACATTGTGATTGTGACGCCATCGACGTTGCTGGCAACGCTTCGAACCATTCAAAATATTTGGCGCTACGAGCACCAAAGCAGTAACGCTCAGGAAATTGCCGCCAAGGCCGGCGGGCTGTTCGACAAGTTGGTGAGCTTTGTCACCGATCTTGAACTTGTTGGGGCGCGGTTGGCGTCAACGCAGAATGCATTTGATGATGCACATAAAAAGCTTTCGAGTGGTCGGGGTAATTTAATCAAGCGCGCCGAAGCGATGCGCCGTCTGGGCGCCAAAACCAGCAAAGCGATGCCGAAGCATCTGGTTGAAGATCGGCCCCTGGGCGGTATTGGACTGCGTGAATCAGATGATGATGACGATGAGGTCATCATTAACTGACGTCGTAGAGGAAAAATCCGATTTTCTGATAATGATGTTCGGCGCAGTGTGTGAGTCGGGAGCCGTTGCCGCCGTAATCGCAGCCATTTGGAAACACGCGCTTTCATACGATGACCTTGCGGTTGGGTAGGCGTTGATAACTAGGCTCTGGTAGGTAAGCAATAAAAACTCAGCCTTAATTGCTAAGCCTTAATTGCTAAGCCCTAATAAATACGTCTCTAATTAATAAGCGGCATCATTGGAAGTCCGATCGATTGAGGGCGCTGTTTCCAATTGCGGTACGGGTTCTGAACTTTTGAGCAAGCCCCGTGGTGCTGGCGCTATACGCGAGAAGTTGGCTGTTCGTCGTTTTAATCTGGTTGAGAGGGACCTTGATGTGGCCTGCTGTACCTACTTTTAAGCGTTGACGCCTGAATGAGAAAAACGTTTCGGTAGACATGAGGGTACCTGTTCATAAGTTCAGGTTTGTGTGTGTATCCAGCCGGGCCTTTGATCGGTTGTCAAAAAGCACTCGCATGGCGGCTCAGCTGATGAAGGGCTGACCTTGAATGGCTTGCACAAAGGTATGCACGGAGAATGTTGCATAGGCAGCCGAGAACCCGATAACGAGAGCGTAAGCAGTATTTGCTCTTAACTGTTGCGGCAGCAGTAAAGCGAATAATGGCACGACTTGCATCGCATGCATTCCAAAGAAGTGAGCAACCCGCAGATCGCCGCCGTTTGTTGCCCAGTTAAATAGCCACAATCCGTCTGCATCGGTTGCCGCGGCGTTAACCCAATGGCTGGTCTGATTCCCAAGGTATCCGCCGAACCCACCGCCTAAGCCAAACGTTAATGCTAATCCAATAACAATTGAAAATGCTATAACATCGCGTTTCTGATTGTTCCGCCAGATAATCCAAGCGAGCCAGAGGGGAGCGATTACCAGCCAAGCGGCACCCATACCCATCAGTGAATACATCATGCCGTGAAAAGGTGTCGTGATGTTGAAGTGAGAGGCTTCGCCGAGGCTGGCTTGAATGGCAATATAAGCCATCTCCAACATCATGGTTGCCGTAATCGAATTTGCTATCCAGAGGCCGGCTCCGGCGCGGAGGTACTGGGCAGGCAGATAACGGACAAAAAATATCAGTGTGGCGATATACACGGCAAGTGACAGTGCAAACTTGAAGGGCTTGCTCCACACCGAAACCCCATTGTATAAACGGTCGTCGATGCTGCCGGCGAGTAGACAAATGATTGCAAGAACCGAGAGCCCAAGGGCAGAATAAAACCAGGTGGGGTCACAGTTTTTATAGGTGCGCCAGTTTGTCCACTGCGACGCAGCAATAGAGAGGGGGTGTTCCATGATTAAGCCTCGCTGGCGCGCATCTGATGAATTACGCGATAGGTCAGTTTAATGATCCAGTACAGCACCAGACCGCCAGGGCCAAACATTAGCGTCGCGAATAGGCAAGGGATTACAGCAAGGTGGTGTATGCCCGCTTGTTGAGCATCTTTAACCTCCCAGGCGCCGACAAATAAGTCAAAAGCCAAATAATGAATCCATCCAGCGAGCAATAGCTCGGGGACAGAAAACAGTAATGCGACGCCTGCAAGGGAGTCAAAGCCTGCGCCCTCCGGGGCGGACGGAAAATTATTCATCATCAGCCAAACATAGACGGCGCCGATGATAACAGGCGCAATGACGGGCGCGGCCCAATCTCGGGTTACATGCCAACGGGGCGCTAATGCAAGACCAAGCCAACCGATCATCGATAGGCTGCCGCAAAGGCTGAATAACTGTTCTAGACTCATAAAGTCTCCGAAAGATTGATCTTTGTAGCGACAAGCTTGAAGTATCACTTTCGATCGTTTTATTGTCAAAATAATACTGCAGAGTGGCAAATCTTTGTTGCTCACAAGTAGCTAGGGCCTTGGAATCGAGTGCCCTTTTAGGCCTAGGTTACCGCTCAGCGTCGGTGAGGATGTGCTCAAGCAGTTCGTGGACGATTATGTAAGTCATGACGCTGAAGGTGCGCTAAATTCGGAAGCTGGCGAACTGTGGTGGCGAACTGTGCTGGCAGACGGATGATGGCTATGAACATAGCTAAGTGCAAACAACGAGAATCACCGCTACTTTTTAGAAGCTGACACCATCCACTCGCTAATGATGGGTGAGAAAGAGGGGTGATTCGGTTTAGAAAGCGGGGCGTTGGAGAGGACGTGACTTTTACCAAGCTGTCTCTTTGAATTTTTAAGGTACTATGCTTAGCTACGATAGTTAGACATTCGTCTGAGCCATGTTTGCCTATTGTCTGATAAGGGCTAGGTGCTAGGTGGTGCCAGGGCAAGGGACAAGGGACAAGGGGCAAGATTTAGAGCAGTCATTGGCCCAATCCGCTGGTCTGGGTAACATTTAATGACGTAGCGAGCATGGGCCTTAAAATTTCAGGCGGTATGTTGTAAATGGAATGCTAAGCAAAGCATCGCGCCGTGAATGAGAATAAAACGAGAATCGTCCTAGGAGCGCAACTCAATTGCCGTGGCAGAGTCGTTCAAGTAATAGCAAAGAGGTAAGACCAATGAGCCAAGACCAATGAGCCAAGAAGATCAGCAGCAAGCAGACACCGAGGCCGGTCGCACACCGGTAGAAGACTTGGCGTCGAAAACCCTGGATGAAATCGGGCATCAAGCCTACTGGCGAGCGAATGTGCGAACGTTATTAAGCCTGCTACTGGTTTGGTTTCTCGTGTCGTTTGGCTGTGGCATTCTTTGGGTTGATGCCCTTAACGCTTACAGTTTCTTTGGTTGGAAACTAGGGTTTTGGTTTTCACAGCAGGGTGCGATTTATACTTTTGTGATCCTCATTTTCGTCTATGTCTTCCAGATGAATGCCCTTGATCGGCGGTTTAACGTGGATGAGGATCGGTAATGTCAGCCCAAGTTCTAACCTATATTTTTGTCGGGCTCACTTTTGGATTGTATATAGCGATCGCTATTTGGAGTCGTTCAGGCTCAACCAAAGACTTTTATGTGGCAGGGGGGCATGTTCACCCACTGGCCAATGGTGCAGCAACTGCAGCAGATTGGATGTCGGCGGCGTCCTACTTATCGATGGCTGGGATTATTGCCTTTGAAGGGGCCGATGGCGCCCGGTATCTTATGGGCTGGACCGGCGGATATGTGTTGCTCGCACTATGTCTTGCGCCCTACCTCCGTAAATTTGCGAAATTTACGGTGCCAGACTTTGTCGGGGATCGCTACTATTCTCAAACTGCTCGTTTGGTTGCTGTGCTTTGCGTGGTGTTCATTTCATTCACTTATATCGCTGGGCAGATGCGTGGTGTTGGGATTGTGTTTTCGCGGTTCCTTGAGGTTGATATCGACATGGGTGTTGGGATTGGGATGGGGATCGTGTTTTTCTATGCAGTTCTGGGTGGTATGAAAGGCATTACCTACACCCAAGTTGCCCAGTATTGCGTACTGATTTTTGCCTACTTGGTGCCGGCGATCTACATCTCGCTGATGTTAACCAATGTTCCCCTGCCCATGCTGGGTTTTGGGTCGACGGTAAACGATGGCTCGGGAATATTCTTGCTCGAAAAACTCGATGGTTTAACACAAGAGTTGGGCATGGCGGCGTTCACGGAAGGCAAAAAGTCGACGGTAGATATGTTTTTTATTACAGCGGCGCTCATGGCTGGAACGGCTGGTTTGCCCCATGTTATTGTGCGGTTTTTCACCGTGCCCAGCGTTCGAGATGCTCGAATTTCAGCAGGTTATGCGCTGGTTTTTATTGCCTTACTGTACACAACCGCCCCGGCGGTCGCTGCATTTGCTCGACTTAATATCATCGATGCATTGAACGAAACGGAGTATCAAGCGTTACCAGAATGGTTTAGCAAGTGGGAGGATTCCGGTCTTTTGGCGTGGGTGGATAAAAATGAAGATGGGAAATTGCAGTATCGAGGTGGCGCCGCGCTCGAGCCGGCGAAGCCAATTTTCTCTGGTGAGCGCGGAGTATCCGGCGAGCGACTCGTCTCGAACGAAGTCGGCGCTAGCGCCAATGAGCTGTATATCGATAGAGATATTATCGTGCTGGCCCATCCTGAAATAGCGCAGTTGCCAAATTGGGTTGTCGCGTTGGTTGCGGCCGGAGGGTTGGCGGCAGCACTGTCAACGGCGGCCGGTCTATTGCTCGTAATTTCTTCTGCAATCTCCCATGATTTGCTTAAAAACACCTTGGCGAGGAATCTGACCGAAACCCAAGAGTTGCGATGGGCACGAGTGTCTGCCGCGGTGGCCATTTTGATTGCGGGCTTGTTCGGAATTTATCCGCCTGGATTCGTCGCCGAGGTGGTTGCATTCGCGTTTGGTTTGGCAGCGGCGAGTTTCTTTCCGGTGATCTTGTTGGGCATTTTCTCGACGCGTATGAATAAAGAGGCTGCGATATCAGGAATGCTGAGCGGACTGGTGCTAACCACATCGTACATCGTCTATTTTAAGTTTATGGCGCCTGAGCTGAACCATGCCGAACATTGGTGGTTTGGTATCTCTCCAGAGGGCATTGGTACCTTAGGGATGTTGCTCAATTTTGCCGTTGCGCTCGTCGTCATGCGGGTGACGCCACCGCCGCCTGAAGCCGTGGTCGACATGGTGCGTGCCATTCGAATTCCAAAACAGGCCGCTTAAAATGAGTCAAGGCACATTGTTAATAGACACTTACCGCGCTGAGGGAATCCGCCGGGTTAAGCTCGTTTTCACGGATATTGACGGGGTTATGCGGGGCAAATACATAAGCCTTGATAAATTTTCGGGGGTGGCTGACGGCGTATCAGGGTTCTGTGATTGTGTACTGGGTTGGGATGTTAATGATCAACTTTATGACAACGCGTCGTTCACGGGTTGGCATACGGCTTTTCCGGATGCGCTGTATCGGATTGATTTAAATACAGAGCGCAGACTCAAAGAGGAAGGCGGTATCCCGTTGTTTTTAGCAGAATTCGTGTCGGAGGATGGTCAACCACATGCAATCTGTCCGCGCAGTCGCTTGCAAAGCGTGATTGCAAAGGCCGATGCCCTGGGCTTTCGGTCTCAGATGGCCTTTGAGTACGAATTTTTTGTTTTTAAAGAAACGGCGCAATCTGCTGCGGATAAAGGCTATCGAAATCTGATTCCTCTGACGCCCGGTAATTTCGGATATTCTGCGCTGAGGACCTTTACACTTTCAGACCTTTTTAATGAGTTAATGGATTACTGTGAGGATCACGATTTACCTTTGGAAAGCGTCCATTGTGAAACCGGTCCAGGGGTTTGGGAGGCTGCAATCGGTGTTGATGATTGTCTTAAAGCCGCAGATAAAGCGGCGCTTTTTAAAACATTGGTGAAGGCCTTCTTTCAACGACGGGGCATGATTGCGACGTTTATGGCGAAGTGGTCGATGGATTATCCTGGTCAAAGTGGGCACCTCCATCAGTCTTTGGTCACAAAAGAATCTGGCGCTGGGGCCTTTTATGATGCGGCTGATCCGCTGATGATGAGTTCAGTCATGAAACAATATGTTGCAGGCGTGCAACGATACTTGCCAGAATTGCTTTCGGTTGTCGCACCGACCATCAATAGCTACAGCCGTTTGGTCAAGGGCGCCTGGGCGCCGACGGCCTCAACTTGGGGGGTCGAAAACAGAACCTGTGCGTTGCGCGTCATCCGAGGCTCTGCCAAATCGCAGCGAATGGAGTTTCGGGTGGGGTCGGCTGATGCGAATCCGTATTTGACGGCGGCCGCAACACTCGGGGCTGGGCTGCTTGGCATCGAGTCAGCGCTGGTGCTCGATGAACCGTTGTCGGGGAACGCCTATGATGCGCAAGACGCGCTGCCTGCATCACAACAGTTTCCGAGTAATTTATTGGATGCGACGAGAAAATTTGCAACCTCATCGGCCGCCGAGAAAATTTTTGGTGCGGCATTTCGAGCACACTTTACCGCGAGTCGAGATTGGGAAGTCAGGGAATATGAACGACACGTCAATGACTGGCAGTTGGCTCGATATTTTGAAATTATTTAAGTACGCATTAAAAACTTGATCGGGAGGCTGGTGTGACGGTTGTTGGGATTTTAAAGGCCGATAGTGTGCTCGATGACTTAAAGCTGACGCACGGCGATTACTCGGATATGTTTACGCGTATTCTTAGCACGGACGCTCATCCTTGTGAGGTGAACGTGTACGACGTTGAGCACCTCGAGTATCCGGGGGAACTCGATGCCTGTGACGGTTATCTGATCACGGGCAGTAAGCGTAGTGTTTATGAAGACGAGCCCTGGATTCAACAGCTGGGGGGCTTTGTTCAGACCTTGCACGAAGCTCAGAAGAAGCTCGTGGGAATCTGCTTTGGGCATCAGTTGGTTGCGCAAGTCCTTGGGGGCAAAACAGAAAAAAGTGATCGAGGTTGGGGTGTCGGCCGCCACGACACCCGATTGTTGATGGACTTAAATGCTGATGCCCCGGCTGGGACGCAATTTTCTCTACTTTCAAGTCATCAGGACCAAGTATCGAAATTGCCTGAAGCTGCCAGGATTTTGGCCCAGAGTGAATTTTGTCCAATCGCTGGCATGCTAGTTGAGAAACATATTTTAACCTTCCAAGGCCATCCAGAATTCGACACAGAATATGCGCGCGCCTTATTACAGATTCGCCGTGAGGCTGTGGGCGAGGCGAAATATGAAGCTGCCGTTTCGTCGATGATGCAGGCGCCAGATCAAGGACGTGTCGCGGATTGGATCTTGAGATTTATTGAAGGCGATGGTGCTGGATCAAGGCCGTAAGACCGGCATATTGCAATTGAGAATTTTCAGGTAAGATTCTCGACTTGACCCCAATTAAGGTAACGCCGTTGCGACCAAAGGTACATCAGGGACATCCACTCGAACAACTGGATACCCGCATTTTCAGAGCCTGTGATATCCGGGGCCGAGTGCCTGAGCAGATTAATGTTGAAGTCGCATTCGCTGTCGGACGTCTATTAGGTCGCTGGTACCCTCAAGCAAAAGTGGGCGTTGGCCGGGATACTCGAGTCTCAAGCGCGGCCTTAGCCGACGCGCTGATCGCCGGTTTTTTGACTTCGGGTTGTGAAACCTTTGACCTCGGGTTTTGCCCGACGGAAATAGTGGCCTTTGGCGTGGGTATCGGACGAATTCATTTGGGCGTCATGGTAACCGCAAGCCACAATCCGGAACCGGACAATGGCTTTAAAGTCTTTAAAGCCCACGGTGATCAAGAACCCATCGCCCATTTGATGGATCGATTGAGAGTCGCCTTACTGGAAAACCCAAGGGGTCAGACTGCCAGAGCTTCAAAAGCACCGATTGCACTGTCACTGATCAACGAGTTCGTTGAACACATCGCCGAGCCCCTAGACTTAAAATGGACGAAAGGTCCGCTTGCACTCAATGGCTTAAACGGAACGGCAAGCCTGGTTGCAACGCCGCTTGCAGAGCGATTAGCGCTAGACGTTCGGTGGATTCGGGGCGAGCACGCGGGGCTCCCGGTGGCGGGCCCTGATCCGCTCAAGCCACCGCTCGCCGCCGAAATGTCCGCGTTTGTTCGAGCAAGTCGAACGGGTGTTGGGGTTGCCTGGGATGGTGATGCGGATCGATGTGTGTTTTTTGATGCGGCAGGGGCCTTGGTGCCCAATGCCTATGTCATGGCAATGATGGCAGACCATTTCCTTAAGAACGCGGGCGCGGCAGGCGTGGTTTACGATCCAAAACTGGTGCTGAGTATTCAAAAAACAGTAACCCGTCATCGGAGTCACGGGGTTCGGGCGGCAACGGGTTCATCGCATATGCGAGCCGCAATGCATCATACGGGCGCGGTCTATGGCGGGGAGTCTTCGGCTCATCACTACTTCGGGCGCTTGGGGGGAATCGACTCAGGGATGTTGGCTTGGGTTACCATGCTCCAAATTATTGAACATTCTGATCAAACGCTTTGCGAACTTGCCAGCGCCTACCGCCAGGAAGTGGCTGTTTTGCCTGAGTTAAGTCTCAAGGTTGATCACCCCGAGGCGATGATCCTTGATCTGGATCAAGCGCTCTTGAAAGGCAAGGCTTGCCTTGAAGTCGAAGGTGGCAAAGCAACCTTTGGCGTAGAAACGCATCGCACTTATCGACTGGCATCGGGCGTTCGTTTTAGTCTTAACCCGTCGACAACCGAAGCGGTCATGCGGTTCAACTT
>JAQWWC010000209.1 GCA_029249645.1 Pseudomonadales bacterium | reverse complement strand
GGGTGAGACGGTTGTGGATCTGTGGGGGGGCTACCTGGATGAAGACAAGACCAGCCTCTGGCAGGAGGACACCATCGTCAACGTGTTTTCAACGACTAAAACGATGTCGTTTTTCTGTGCTTTGCTGCTCGCTGATCGCGGCGAATTGGATTTTGATGCGCCGGTCGCTCGGTATTGGCCAGAGTTTGCTGCTGGCGGTAAAGGCGATGTGTTGGTTTGGCACTTGATGAATCACGCTGCCGGGTTATCCGGTATGGATGTGCGTCTGCAGGGTGATGAGCTCTACGATTGGGAACGGGTAACCCAATTGCTCGCGCAGCAATCACCTTGGTGGGTGCCGGGCAGTGCGAGTGGTTATCACGCGTTAACCCAAGGCTACTTAATCGGCGAAGTGGTACGTCGTATAACGGGCCTAAGTTTGGGTCGGTTTTTTGCCGAGCAGATCGCTGGGCCCTTAAATGCCGACTTTTTGATCGGCGTGCCGGATTCAGAATTTCACCGTGTCGGGAACTTAATCCCACCGCCGGATGCGCCAGTTTTAGGTCAAGGCGCCGACAAAGATTCGATTCCGCACAGGACGTTTTCGAGCCCTCTAATCAGTGCTTTAGACAGTCATTCGGATGGTTGGCGGCGCGCCGAGATCCCGGCGGCGAATGGTCATGGTAATGCCAGGGCGGTTGCAAAGATCCATTCGGCGCTGGCTAACGGTGGCCGTGTTGGCGATGTTCAGCTCTTGTCACCTGAGATCTGTCGATCGGTCATGCAAGCGCGTATCGAGGGCCCGGACCTGGTGCTCGGTGGGCCCATGGCTTTTGGTCTTGGTTTCGGCCTGAGTCCGATCAAAGAGAGTCGGCGTAATCTCTGTTTTTGGGGCGGGTGGGGCGGCTCCAGCGCTATTATCGATCAGGACAACGAAATGAGCTTCTCCTATGTGATGAACAAGATGGCGAGTGGGCTGTTAGGGGATACCCGCGGAGATCAGCTTGCGCGAGCAACGTTGAAGAGTGTATCGGCCATTAGTCCGTAGGTCCATGTTTTGAAAAAGTCTACCAAAGGCCCTGTGATCGCCCCTCAGTAACCCAATTGCGCGAGCAGGGTTTTGCTGCGACTATCGTAATGGATTGACTAAGAAGGTCTGAGGATGGCAATACCCATTATTTTGGATACAGATATCGGTTTTGATGTTGACGATGTCTGGGCGTTGGTCTTTTTGCTGCAATGCCCTGAGCTTGATGTGAAGCTGATTACAACGACGACCGGCGACACGTGGTATCGCGCAGCTTTGGTCGCTAAGTTATTAACGATTGCTGGCCGCACGGATATACCCATCGGTGTTGGCATCCCGTTGGATTACAGTGCACCGACGCATAAAGCGTGGTTAGGAGATTTTCAACTTTCAGAGTATCCCGGCGTTGTGATCGAGGACGGCATTGGCGCTCTATGCGAGACGATTCACAACAGCCAAGAACCCGTCAGTCTGATCGGCATTGGTCCCTTGCCCAATATTGCAGCTGCGTTATCTCGAAGCCCTACTATAACTGACAATGCTCGGTTTATTGGGATGCATGGGAGCCTGCGTCGGGGGTATCTGGGTGCACCCAAGCCGATGCGAGAATACAATGTGAAGCAGCACGCCTTGTCGGCTCGGGCGGTATTTCAGGCGCCCTGGGAAAAAGTGATTACGCCGCTTGATACCTGCGGCATCATCGCTTTGACCGGCGAGCGGTTTCAACAGGTTAATCAAAGCCAGAATCCGTTGACCCGGGCAGCGCTGGAAAATCACTTTGGTTGGGCGGAAGCGGTGCGTGATTGGCCATTGCTGAAGCAATTGGATATGAGCCAGCAAAGCTCGATTTTGTATGATGCCGTTGCTGTTTATTTGGCCTTTTCAGACGCCTTTCTAGAAATGGAACGGCTACCGATTGTGGTCACAGAAGATGGCAAAACGCTGATCGACCCATCGGGCGACATGGTTGCTTGCGCCACTGAGTGGCGCGACCAAGGGGCCTTTTTAGACTTGCTCGTGGCGCGCCTGCTGTGACGGGCGTGGACGCTATGGGCTCGATGAAAGCTTCAGGGTTTGATCAACCGAATGTTGTTGTATTGTTCCCAGATCAGCTCCGAGCCCTATCGTTGCCGTTGTACGGCGAGCAACAAATTCAAACCCCAAATATCGATCGGCTGGCCGCAGGGGGACTGGTGCTCGATAACGCTATCTCTAATTGCCCGGTTTGTACCCCGGCCAGAGCCATGCTGGTAACGGGGCGTTATCCGCAAACGACAGGTCACCTAATTAATACCACGCGTACTCGGCACTCAGAACTGTCGATTGGCGATGCTTTTGGTCATGCGGGATACAAAACGGCGTGGGTTGGTAAATGGCACTTGCACACTGGGACCTGGCCTGCACTTGACCGCATGCCCCAACACCCGGACTGGGTGCCTGAGGGACGAGATCGACTGGGGTTCGATTATTGGCGCGCCTACAATCAGCATATGGTCTATTTCGATGGTTTTGTGCACAAAGATGATTGGAATTATGAGCGTTGGGAGGGTTATGAAACCAACGGGTTACTCAACTACGCGTTTGAGTTTATGGATGGTGCCGGGGATGACCCCTTTTTGTTGTTCTTGTCTCCTCACCCCCCGCACTACACGCCGTTCCAATTTGCCCCCGAAGACTGTTACGCGAGACTGCCGGACCGTTTAGTCATGCCGGATAATGTGCCAAAACATCTCGAAGCGGCCGCTAAAGACATGTACCGCCACTATTTGGCGATGATCTTGGCGGTTGATGACATGCTGGGCCGGCTACTGGATTATTTGGACGAGAAGGGTTTGACCGACAATACCATTGTGTTGTTCGCATCTGATCATGGCACCCAAGGCGGCTCGCAAGGTGTTAACCCGTGGTCTAAGAAGAACCCTTATGAGAGCTCCATCCGCATTCCAGCGATCGTTCGCTATCCTGGTGTGATTCAACCAGGACGAAGCCAACGAATGACCAGTATGGTGGATTTTTTCCCAACGCTATGTGGATTGGCCGGTCTGCCAGTGCCGAGAAGTGTTGAGGGCGAGAATCTCGCAGGGAAGTGGCAGGAATCTTCCGACGATCACAATGCCTTTATTATGAACTTTTCGAAGTGGTTTGATTGGTTTCAGGATGGCGCTGAGTGGCGGGGGGTCCGTACCGAACAGTTTAGCTATGCCGTCTGGTTAAATGGTCGTGTCGAGCTGTTCGATCTATATGCGGATCCGCTGCAGACCCGCAATCTAGCGGGCGCTGGGCACCCGGATGAAACCCGGCTTGAAGCCATGCTGCGTGCTCAGCAGGGGCAACGTGCAGATCAATTGGTGCCCTGTACAGATTGGAAGCATTGGCTGGATTCCCAACGTCGGGTGATTCGCAATGCCCACGGGCCGCTCAGTCACCCAGAATCAGAGCCGGATTGGTCCTTGTTGCGTTAGACAGGGGCGCCACCAACCTTGAAAGATTGATAAAAAAATAGGTCGAAAGGATGACAACAAAATTTCCAATCGCGCTCTCGCCAGAGATTGTTAAAGCGTTTCGATCGCAAGGCTTTGTTGTGACGCCCGATGTGCTCACTAAAGAGGAGGTCGTGCAGTATGGCTCTGCGATCGATCAAGCCGTCGCGGTGCGTACGGCCAGCGACACTCGAGCGATTACCGATAAATCCACCTATGAGCAGTCTTTTTTGCAGTGCATGCGTCTTTGCGAAACCGATCCAGGAGTCGTGGGTCTGACCTTTCATGAAGGACTTGCCGGGATTGCTGCCCAGTTATTGGGTGTGCCCAGTGTGAATCTTTGGCAAGACCAAGCGCTCTTCAAAGAGCCCGGTGGGCGAGAAACGACGGCTCATCAGGATCAACCGTTTTGGCCGATTGGTCAGGCGCCCTTGATCAGCGCTTGGATCCCCTTGAACGCAGTGCATGAAGGCAACGGCGCTATGGCCTATGTGCCTGGCTCGCATTTGGTGGGTCCGTTGAAAGTAGTGGATATCACCCATACCTCTGAGCCCTTCGATATTTTGAATGACCCGGCGTTAGCCGGCGAACCCTTGCGGGTGGTGCCGGTGAATCCCGGCAGCGTGATTTGGCATCATGGGTTCACGGTGCACGGTGCTGGGGCCAATCACTCTGATTCAGTCAGACGGGCTTTCACCGTAGTGTATTTAAGCGCAGACGCCACTCGGACCAAAGCCTGGCCAACGTTTCCGCTCGATCGCGCGGGGGTGGATGTTGGGGACCGCATAGAGGGTGAGGGGTTGCCCAGACTGTGGCCACCGCTAGCGGCTCGGCCGGCACCACCGGTACAAAAGGGGGCCGGGACCGGGCCGCAAGGGTTGTGAAACATCGTATGGGTTTAGGACGTAACTGAAGGCTGAGTCAGGCTTGTCGAAGGGCTTTTTAAAAAACTATAGAAAAGGAAGGGACGATGCAGGTCAGGAAAATGGCGGCGCCATTAGGGGCGATTATTGAAGACCTCGATGTGCGAAATATTACACCCGCGCAACTTGAGATCATTCGTGCCGAGTTCCTAACCCACCATGTCTTGGTTTTTCCAGGACAATCTTTGACACCTGAGGACCAGATGAGGTTTGCTGAACATTGGGGCAACCTGATGCCTTTTCCGTATGGCGCGCTCCCGGATTATCCTAATATCATTCCCTTAAAAAACCGCGGTAAAGCCAAGGATGTGAATCAGCATTGGCACTCGGATATGACTTACGATCCGACGCCGCCAAAGTTGACAATGTTGTATGCACTGGCTGCCCCAGAATTTGGTGGTGAGACGGCTTTTTCGAATCAGATCCTAGCGTATCAGGCGCTGAGCCCGGGCCTCACCCGGCTAGTGGACGGGCTCCAAGCGCTGCATTCCGCGAAGGACTTGGCACGACTATATGGCCAAAACCCGGATGAGGCTTCTGAGGCACGGCATCCGGTTGCCCGCACGCAGGAAGAAACCGGCGACAAAGCGCTATACGTCTGCGCAGCTTTTACACAGCACTTCGAGGATTGGAGTCGGGCAGAAAGCAAGGCCCTATTGGGATACTTGTTTGAGCATTCGGTGCGGCCAGAGTTTCAGGCTCGGCATCGATGGCGACAGGGGGATCTTGTGATGTGGGACAACCGGTGCCTGCTGCACTATGCGGTTCATGATCATGGGGATGAACAAAGGCTGCTGCACCGGCTGCAGGTGCAAGGGGTGGCGCCTCAGTAATTTATCGTTGGGTTAACCTCATGCTTCCGGTCTCACAGTCATGGGGCGTAATGCTCAAGCCAAAGCGATCTTCGTTATTAAGGCCGAGTCCTTCAAATCTTGTGTCGGGATGGCTGTCGTCAGTCTGGCCATGTTAGCTTGGCTCACCACAGCCTTTAGCGATCAGGCATTTTGCCTTGAAGTGGCGCCGGTTTTGCCCCGCCAAATAATGCGCCAATTTTCTTGAAGAGATATTGGATTGCTCGCCAAAGTTTTGGCAGTAACCAAATTAACAGTAATACAAAAATCACCAAGCACCCGACAAAGACCCAAGGGTGATTCAGCATCAGCCAAACTCCGCCGAAGACGCCGATGTCTTCGGTGATCGACGCTCCCCAATTACTAAAGGGTTCTGGGCTAGTGTTGATCAGTGCGCGCCCGCCGGCTTTTGCGGCATGGGTTGATGCCGCGAGTCCGCCTCCGGCCAAGCCTGCTATTGCTTCCATCACCGGGCCCTGATCGCCCACGACGCCGGAGGCCAAAAGAGCGCCCGCAGGAAGCCGGACAAACGTGTGTAATGCATCCCAGCCGGAATCAACGCCAGGGATTTTGTCAGCACAGAATTCGACGAGATACATCACCCCAGCGGCAGCGATGACAAAAGGGTTTTCAACCAGTTCGAGCCCGGTTGGTAAATCAGCGTAGCCCGTGGTGCCGGCAAGCCCGAGCGCTAGAATGGCCGCGTATAGATTAATCCCGCTGGCCCAGCCGACGCCCAGCGTTAGCGCTATGATGGTTGAGAGTGAATCGAGTTCCATAAATCAATCCGAAGGTTAGTCGGCTGTAGAGCAGTAGCAAAATTGTAAACGGGTAGCGCCGGCGGCGATAGAGCGCCGGCGGCGATAAAACGTCTGCGGCGATAGAGCGCCCGCGGCGATAAAGCGCCTGCGGCGATAGAGCGCCTGCGGCGATAAAACGTCTGCGGCGATAAAGCGCCCGCGGCGATAAAGCGCCTGCGGCGATAAAGCGCCCGCGGCGATAAAGCGCCCGCGGCGATAAAGCGCCCGCGGCGATAAAACGCCCGCGGGGATAAAACGTCCGCGGCGATAGAGCG
>JAQWWC010000208.1 GCA_029249645.1 Pseudomonadales bacterium | reverse complement strand
CGTTTTTTGACGACCCCCAGCGATATCGAGCTCGAAAAAATATTAAAAGACTATAATCAGTTTGTTATTCAAGATGTTGATAATAGTGGAAAACCTGTTGGTAGTTTGTCGCATTTGCTACGCGTCTATTTGATTGATGAGCAGCAAAACCTGAGAGAAGTGTATTCGGTTTCGTTTCTGCATCCAGACATATTGGTTCAAGATATGCTGACGATCTTGTCCGATGTTACGGCGCCATAACGCTTTATTTCATAGGGATGTTAAACGTATAAATCCTCAGCAGCGTAGGATTTGGACAGGCTCTTGGCTTTTTGATGGTGGTTTGCTTTGTAGTAGAGAAGGATAATCCTTGCCGGTCAATCTGTTGAGGAAGCCTGTGGCGGTCATATTGCCTCGTTCAGAATTAAAAAAAGCCCGTATTCCTGCTTACGAATGTTCGCCGACGTTAGCGTCTGGCTTTTTTAACGGCGTATAAAACGTCTCATCGTTTTGCGATGTGGATTACAAATTTACTAAGGGAAAAGATAATGATTGAGTTTGAATTGAACGGCGTGACGGTAACCAGTGAGGATGACCCAACGACCCCATTGCTTTGGGTGATTCGCGATAGCTTTAATCTGAAGGGCTCAAAGTTCGGATGCGGGGCTGGGTTGTGCGGTGCCTGCACCATGCAGATAGATGGCAAAGCCGTCCGCACCTGTGTCCTACCGGTTGCAGCAGTCGCCGGGCAATCGGTCACAACCATTGAGGGCCTAAGCCCGAACGGCGCGCTGCACGCCCTGCAAACCGCTTGGGTTGAACACTCAGTACCGCAGTGCGGTTACTGTCAGTCGGGTCAAATTATGACGGCCGCTGCCCTGCTCGATGAAAACCCAAGCCCAACGGAGTCAGAAATCGATACGGCCCTGTCTGGCAATATCTGTCGGTGTGGCTGTTATCCGCGCATTAAAAAAGCAGTTCTTGCGGCGAGCTCCGCCCAACCGCTGTTTCGAAATGCTGCTTTAGTGCAGGAGGCGTAACTTATGAAGATTGAAAATGTTTCGCGCCGAAAGTTTTTAAAAGCGACGGCGGTCCTAGGCGGCGGGGTCGTGATTGGTTTTTCTCTGACGGGATGCTCGACCCCCGGTCCGCTTCCGATAGCGGTAGCTGAAGGGGGCTTTGTGCCCAACGCCTTCCTGCAGATACTACCGGATAACACCGTCAAGTTTTATAGCGCGCGAGACGAGATGGGGCAGGGGGTGACTACCGGCCTTTCAACCTTGATCGGTGAGGAGCTCGATTATGACCCGCTTAAGATGGAAATCTTGCTAGCCGGGGTTCATGAGGATTACAACAATCCTGGTATGGGGGTTCAAGCGACTGGTGGCAGTAATGCGATCAATGCGCATTACGATCCACTACGGCAAGTGGGTGCCAACACTCGAGCGCTGTTGTTGTCCGCGGCGGCGCTGGATTTAGGCGTGACGCGAGATGCTATGAGTACCGAGGATGGCCACATTATCGTGGCCGGAGCGCGCTATCCTTATGGCCAGTTTGTACAAACTGCGGCGGCTTTGGTCGCGCCGACCGAGGCGCCTCTGAAGCCGCAGAGCGCCTTTCGCTATATCGGTCGGGAGTCTACCCGGGTCGATGCGCTCGCGAAATCGAACGGCAGTGCGGTTTTTGGAATCGACGTTGATTTACCCGACATGTATCACGCTGTGGTGAAGCGCTCGCCGGTTGCAGGCGCCAAGCTGATTTCCTTTGATGCCAGCAAAACATTGGCAATGCCAGGTGTTACAGATGTCCTTGAAATCGGCAGTGGGGTTGCCGTAGTTGCTGAAAAATATTGGCAAGCCAAGACTGCGGCAGAGGTTTTAACCGTTCAGTGGGAAACGGTTGCGTTATCCAAGCTGAATTCGGCAAAGATTCTAGCGGACTATCAAGCAGGCCTTGCGGCAGACGATGCTGTCTCTGCAACCGATGAGGGGGATGTTGAAGGTGCTTTGACTGCTGCCAAACACGTGCTGGAAGCGGAATACTGGACACCCTACTTGTCGCATGCGCCGATGGAGCCAATGAATGCTGTGGTGCGCGTTCAAAATGGGGAGGCCGACGTTTGGTCCGGCACGCAAGGGCCATCCGGCGCCCAAGGCTTGGTCGCCCGGTTTGCCGGCCTTGCGCCAGAGCAGGTTCGCGTTCACCAAACTTATTTGGGCGGTAGTTTTGGTCGTCGGGGTACTCTGACCCATATTATTGAAGCAACTCAGGTGGCGGTTGCAACGAAAAAAACGATAAAGCTATTGTGGTCTCGGGAGGACGATCTTAAAAATGGTTTGTATCGCCCAGCGTCGCTTATGCGCGTGCGTGCAGGCCTTTCTGAATCTGGAAAAATCACCGCTTGGGATGCAACCCGGGTCGGCGGCAATATTTCGCCAGAGACCATAAAGAACATGATGCCAGCGTTGTTTCCTGGCCTTGGTGACGGTTTGATCGGCTGGACGGTGGGCCTAGCGGAAGGCGCGTTCAATGGCTGGGTTGCGGATCCGTCAAGCCTTGAAGGACTCTATGAGGATTACGACCAGCCCAATACACGGGTGACCCACAGTACGATTGACCACGGGCTA
>JAQWWC010000207.1 GCA_029249645.1 Pseudomonadales bacterium | reverse complement strand
CTTTCGCGGATTCTTCTACAAACCGGAAGTAGGCTTCAGCGCTGTAAAAGTATTGGGTGATGGCGCTATTGGCCCCAGCATCAACTTTTTCTTTAAAAAAGGCGATTTCGCTACTTACGGATTTGGATTCGGGGTGAATCTCAGGATAGGCGGCCACTTCGATATGAAACCAGTCGCCCGTCGTCTCTCGAATAAATCGCACCAGCTCTGACGCATGAACAATCTTAGGGGTTCCTAGACCTGATTGGCGATCGCCTCGGAGGGCGACGATGCGGCGGATGCCCGCATCTCGATAGGCGGTAAGGAGTTCCCCAATTGTTTCTGAGTTATCGCCGCCAAAAGACAAGTGCGGCGCAGCAGATGCGCCTTCTTGACTCAAAGCGATCACGGTGTCCTTGGTACCGTCTCGAGTCGAGCCGCCTGCACCATAGGTCACGCTCACGAACTCATGTTTAAACCGGTTGAGCCGATCATGCGCGCGTCGTAGGCCGCTCGCAGCAGCCTCAGTTTTAGGCGCCGAAAACTCGAAGCTAATGGGTAATGTGGTCACGGCTTTGATTAGACCTCGCTGGCAAGGGCTTCAGCGCGATCGGTGCGCTCCCAGGTAAAGGAGTCCTCCGTTCGGCCAAAATGACCATAACTGGCGGTCGGTAGGAAAATGGGCCGTTTGAGGTCGAGCATTTCAATTAACCCCTTCGGTCGTAGGTCAAAGTGCTTTCGAACCAGGGCCTCGATTTGTTCGTCAGATAGTTTGCCCGTGCCGAATGTATTGACACTGATCGAGGTGGGCTCTGCAACGCCAATAGCGTAAGAGACTTGGATTTCGCAGCGGTCGGCAATGCCAGCTGCAACGAGGTTCTTAGCAACGTAACGGCCTGCATAGGCGGCGCTACGATCGACTTTTGATGGGTCCTTGCCTGAAAAGGCGCCGCCGCCATGCCGGGCCATGCCGCCATAAGTGTCAACAATGATTTTTCTGCCGGTCAGTCCGCAGTCACCAACCGGGCCGCCAATGACGAAATTACCGGTTGGATTGATAAAGTACTTCGTGTCTTTCGAGAGCCAGTTTGCGGGCAAAACGGGCTTGATGATCTCCTCCATAACCGCCTCTTGAAGGTCTTTCAAGCTGATATCGGGGTCGTGTTGGGTCGACAACACAACAGCCTCAATGCCCTGTGCGGCGCCGTTTTGGTCGTATCGAAAAGTCACCTGACTCTTAGCATCGGGGCGCAAGAACTTGAGTTGCCCGCTTTTTCGAACTTCGGCCTGTTTTTTAACGAGCAAGTGCGAATAGGTGATTGGTGCTGGCATTAAAACGTCGGTTTCGTTACTGGCATAACCAAACATCAGGCCTTGGTCGCCCGCGCCTTGTTCATGGTCGTCAAATTCATCGACCCCCATGGCGATGTCGGGCGATTGTTTGCCGAGAGCATTGAGGACCGCACAAGACGCACCGTCAAAGCCGACATCTGAACTGTCGTAACCAATGTCTAAAATGACATTGCGGGTCACCTGCTCGTAATCGATTTCAGCAGTTGTTGTGATCTCGCCGGCGAGAACGACCATGCCGGTTTTCACAAGGGTCTCGCAGGCAACTCGGGCGTTTGGGTCTTGAGCGAGCAGCGCGTCTAGGATCGCATCCGAGATTTGATCGGACATTTTATCGGGGTGGCCTTCTGAGACCGATTCTGAAGTAAAAACGCTGTTATTCGCCACGGTGCATCCCTCGTCAAATTTGAGGCGGAGATGTTACCGTGACTGATCTTTGTAAGCCAGTTTTCGCCTTGAAAGTGAGTCAAGATCAATCGGGCTAGATTTCATGCAAAATGGTAATAGTGGCGGATAAAACGGCGTATGGGCCGGGCCCAACCACTAATAATTGCCCAATGATCCCTAGTGCGCGACAATGGCGTTTTCCCCTAAAAAGGTCTGCTATGAGCACATCAAGAGAGCGCGCTAATGCCATTCGAGCACTGGCAATGGATGCGGTTCAAGCCGCAAAATCAGGTCATCCTGGCGCGCCTATGGGCATGGCCGACATGGCTGAAGTGCTTTGGGGGCAATTCTTAAAGCATAACCCGGGCAACCCCAATTGGTGGAATCGAGACCGATTTGTCCTCTCCAATGGCCACGGCTCCATGCTGATTTATAGTTTGCTGCACTTAACGGGCTATGACGTGAATCTTGACGACTTAAAAGCATTTCGTCAGCTTGGCTCTAAAACCCCAGGGCATCCTGAACTAGGCTATACGCCGGGCGTTGAGACCACCACGGGCCCGTTGGGTCAGGGGCTTGCCAATGCGGTGGGTCTGGCGTTGGCGGAGAAATCGCTTGCGAGCACTTTCAATCAGGCGGTTGCGGATGGTCAAACCATCGACATCATTGATCATCATACCTATGTCTTCGCGGGCGACGGTTGTTTGATGGAAGGGGTCTCTCACGAAGCCTGCTCGTTAGCGGGCACGCTTGGGCTGGGAAAGCTGATCTGTTTGTATGATGACAATGGCATCTCGATCGACGGCCCGGTGGCTGGTTGGTTTACCGATGATACCGCGGCCAGATTTGAAGCCTATGGCTGGCAAGTGATTCGAGCGGTGGATGGTCATGATGCGGATGCGGTCTACCAAGCGCTTCGTGAGGCGAAAGCCAACTTGTCTCAGCCGACCTTGATCTGCTGTAAAACCACGATCGGGTTTGGTTCGCCCAACAAGGGTGGCACCGCGGGCAGTCACGGATCGCCCTTGGGTGATGATGAGATTGCGTTGACCCGGGCGGCGCTGGATTGGCCTCATGCACCCTTTGTCATTCCTGAGGCGCTTAAGAGTGATTGGGATGCCCTTAAAAACGGGGCGGCCGCGGAAGCAGCCTGGCAGGAGACCTTTGCAGTCTATACCGAAGCATTTCCCGAATTAGCGCAAGACTTGACGCGCCGGATGCAGGGCGAATTGCCCGCAATCTGGCCGGAGGCGATGGCAACCTTGCGACGTGATGCGCAGGAAACCGGCAAAGTATTGGCTAGCCGGCAAGCCTCTGGTGAAGTCATTGCCCAGCTTTCAGCGCTACTACCCGAACTCCTTGGAGGGTCTGCTGATTTATCCGGATCGAACAATACCAATTGGCCTGCTGCCGCGCCGATCACTGCCGAGGACGCCAGTGGTAATTACATCTATTATGGCGTGCGCGAATTTGGTATGACTGCGATCGCCAATGGCATGGCCTTACATGGTGGGTTGGTGCCGTTTACCGGAACCTTTTTGATGTTTATGGAATATGCCCGCAATGCGGTGCGGATGTCGGCCTTGATGGGGCTGCAGAATATCCACGTGTATACCCACGACAGTATTGGGCAAGGCGAAGATGGGCCGACGCACCAGCCGGTCGAGCAGCTGACCAATTTGCGAACAACACCCAACCTACAAGTATGGCGTCCTTGCGACACGGTCGAGACCGTGAGCGCTTGGCAAGCGGCGATTGAGCGTCGGACAGGGCCAACGGCGCTCGTGCTCTCCAGGCAGAATCTCGCGCACCAAGATCGGGATGCTGAGCAGCTCAATACGATTGATCAAGGCGGGTACATCCTATTCGAACCGGCGTCGAGGCCTGTCGCAATTCTGATTGCAACGGGCTCAGAAGTTGAAATCGCGCGTCAAGCAGCGCTGACCTTATCGGCGGGTGGCCAGCCGACGCGGTTGGTTTCGATGCCCTGCGCCGAAGTGTTTGCGGTCCAATCCGAAAGCTATCAGCAGCAGGTGTTACCAAAAGATCTCCGCGTTCGCGTGGCTGTCGAAGCAGGCCATGGCGACTACTGGCGTAAGTGGGTAGGACTAGACGGCGCGGTAGTGAGCATAGATCGTTTTGGTGAGTCCGGCCCCGGTCCGGATGTGCTCGCCCATTTTGGCTTTAGCGCTGAGCATATTGTGGCGGCGGTCAAGGGCTTGCTCTGAGATGCGGTTGCCCAGCCTGTCAGATTTTGAACTCACCGGGAAGCGACTCCTCATCCGCCAGGACTTAAATGTGCCCATGAAGGATGGGCGGGTGACCAGCGATGCTCGCCTTCGCGCGGCTCTGCCAACTTTGCAGTATGCCTTGGCGCAAGGCGCGCAGGTGATTGTCATGTCGCATCTGGGTCGCCCGAAAGAAGGCGTTGCATTAGCGGATCAGCCTGAGGTCAGTTTGGCGCCGGTAGGGCGCGCGCTTGAGGAACTTCTGGGCCAATCGGTGCAGGTCGTTGATCAATATTTGGATGGTTTGCCAGTCACTGAAGCGAAAATCGTATTGCTGGAAAATATTCGGATCAATGTTGGCGAAAAAACCAATGATGCAGGTTTGTCTAAGCAATTGGGCGCGTTGTGCGATATCTTTGTAATGGACGCTTTTGGCACAGCACATCGCGCTCAGGCGTCAACCGCGGGGGTTGCTCAATATGCGCCTGCTATCTGTGTTGGACCTTTGCTGGCCGCCGAGTTGTCGGCATTGTCTAAGGCATTAGAGCAGCCGAAGGCGCCGGTGGTTGCCATTGTTGGGGGCAGTAAAGTCTCAACCAAGCTTGAAGTGCTTGAGGCGCTCAGTCAAAAAGTCGATACCTTGATTGTCGGAGGCGGCATTGCCAACACCTTTATAGCGGCTGCTGGCTTTGACGTTGGGTGTTCCTTGTATGAGCCCGCGTTGGTAGATGCTGCCAAGCGGATCCGCACGCGGGTTCAGATGCCAGAGGTCATTGATGTCGTCGTGAGTGATCGATTACACGCCGATGCGCAGGCAGCGGTAAAAATGGTTGAAGACGTCTCCGAGACCGATATGATTTTGGATCTCGGGCCGCAAACCATGGCGGGCTTTTTGCCGATGATTGAAGGCGCCGCGACCATCGTTTGGAATGGTCCGTTGGGCGTTTTTGAGTTTGATGCCTTTGCTGGGGGCACCCGCGCACTGACCGAGGCGATTGCGGCAAGCTCGGCCTTTTCTTTGGCGGGCGGTGGCGATACCTTGGCAGCCATTGATGCCTTTGAGGTGGCTGAGAATATCAGTTATATCTCAACCGGAGGTGGCGCATTTCTTGAATTTATCGAAGGTAAAACCCTACCCGCCATCGCCGCACTTGAAGCGAGGGTCCGGCAGGACCAACTGGTTATCCATTCGTCAGAACAGGAGTAATGCAATGGCTTTAGTCAGCATGCGGCAACTATTAGATCACGCAGCCGAGCACCAGTATGGCGTGCCGGCATTTAACGTGAATAACTTGGAACAGATCCGCGCAATTATGGAGAGCGCGGATGAAACCGATAGCCCAGTGATCGTGCAGGCCTCGGCGGGCGCAAGGAAGTATGCGGGCAGTAATTTTTTACGGCATTTGATTTTGGCCGCCATTGAGGAATTTCCGCATATTCCCGTGGTGATGCATCAGGATCATGGTGCCTCTCCTGCGGCATGCCAGCGCTCTATTCAGCTGGGTTTTTCATCGGTCATGATGGATGGTTCGCTCTTGGAGGATCAAAAAACGCCCGCAAGCTATGAGTACAATGTGCTGGTGACCCAACAGACCGTAGCGATGGCTCATGCGTGCGGCGTAACCGTTGAAGGAGAGCTCGGGTGCCTGGGCTCGCTTGAAACGGGTGAGGCTGGTGAGGAAGACGGCGTTGGCGCGAGCGGCACCTTATCGATGGCGCAAATGTTAACGGATCCAGAACAAGCCGCGGATTTTATTCAACAAACTGATTGTGATGCGCTCGCGATTGCCATTGGCACAAGTCATGGCGCTTATAAGTTTTCCCGTCCACCAACGGGCGATATTTTGGCGATTGAGCGGATCAAAGCGATCCATCAAAAAATCCCAAACACCCACTTGGTGATGCATGGCTCCTCCAGTGTGCCTCAGGAGTGGTTGAAGGTGATCAATGCCTTCGGCGGCGAAATCCCAGAAACCTATGGTGTGCCAGTCTCTGAGATTCAAGAAGGGATTCGGCATGGGGTTCGTAAGATCAACATCGACACCGATCTGCGGCTCGCGTCAACCGGTGCGATTCGGCAGTTCTTAGCGGAACATCCGGCTGAATTTGATCCCAGAAAATATTTAGCCGCATCGATGGTTGCGATGAAGCGTATCGTAAAAGCGCGGTATGAGGACTTTGGCACCGCGGGGAATGCTTCTAAAATTAAGCCGATTTCCCTTGACGCGATGGCCGGTCATTACGCTTAGTGCGGCGCAGCTTGATGACGCGCTGAGCCGGTAGATCAGAACGTGTCATTGAAGAGGTCATGATGAGTTTGTAAGTGGCTGATATTCAGTCGCTGGCGCGGCGTTGTTGGGAACGCACCTCGCCGTCGACATCC
Organism: Pseudomonadales bacterium; assembly: GCA_029249645.1. Taxonomy (GTDB): domain Bacteria; phylum Pseudomonadota; class Gammaproteobacteria; order Pseudomonadales; family Azotimanducaceae; genus UBA9926. The sequence goes on along the minus strand of JAQWWC010000207.1, from coordinate 2,335 downwards.
ATCAACAAAACATCAGCCCGGCGCGTCGCAAACAAGCCGTTGGTCACGACGCCGGCAATCTGATTAATTTGTGATTCCAAGTGAGTAGGGTCTGTGATGTTGAGATCGTGCACATCCAATATTTCGTTGCCATTATCGGTTCGGGTGTTTTCCCGCAGCACGGGTGTGCCGCCCAGGCCGACTAACTTTCGAGCAACCAATGAACGGGCCATCGGAATGACTTCGATGGGCAGGGGGAATGCGCCGAGCTGCTCGACCCATTTACTGCGGTCGGCAATGCACACGAATTGATCTGCTGCACTGGCCACGATTTTCTCACGGGTGAGCGCGGCGCCCCCGCCTTTGATCATGCTGAAGGCTGGGTTGATTTCGTCTGCGCCATCGACGTATACCGCCAGAGAAGAAACCTCATTGAGCTCAACGACACGAATTCCGTGGGATTTCAGTCGATCAGCAGACGCAACCGAGCTTGCGACCGCGCCCGCAAACCGATGCTGCACGGCAGCCAAGGCATCAATAAAATGGTTCGCTGTGGAGCCGGTTCCAACGCCGATATAGGCATCAACTTGCAACCAGGGATCGATATAGTTGGCCGCGGCGATCCCAAGAAGACGTTTTATTTCATCTTGATTCATGATTAGCGCCCCGATCAACGTTGGTTTATATGAAGGGTGAAGGTTACCTGATCAGAGGCGCGCCCAGGAAGAGGCTGTGGCCCGTATTGCGATGACGGCCTGCGTCTTTGCGTCGTATGGGTCAAAGTTCAACCGCTGTAAAAAATTTGAGGCAGAGAACGGTTCCTGAGCCACTGCCCGCTGCTGTGTCGCTTTTGGGTTCAGCGCCTTTTTCCTGGCGATGCGCAGCGTTGCGGATAGTTGCGGATGCGCACAGGCAGGCGAGGATAATAGAAGTGGGTCTAATCCGGCGCGCTGAGGTGGAACTGCTCAAACTCTGCTTCAAAAGATAGTAGGGCGGGGTCTTCAATATGATCGATATAGAGTTTTCCGTTGAGATGATCGAGCTCGTGTTGGACAACGGTTGCGGCAAAACCACTAAAACGGCGTTGCTGGGCACAACCCTCGGCATCCAAATAGTCCACCTGAATTGCTTGGGGCCGATTGACGAACCCGCGTAAGCCTGGCACAGACAAGCATCCCTCCCAATACCCTTTCGTTTCTGGCATTAAAACTGTCACTCGGGGGTTAACAAAAATACTGAATTCAACGGCGCCCAAATCACCGTAGCGCGAAGGGCCCTCGTCGATTTCGATGATGGCCACCTGGACCATTTCATTGATTTGCGGCGCGGCTAAGCCGATGCCACCAGCCGCGTGAAGCGTGTCACGCATATCTTGGATCAAGGTGCGAAAGCGGGGTGTATTGATATCTTTTTCAGGAAATTGCGAAGCCCTGGTTCGTAGGCTTGGATGGCCCATGCGAATAATGGTTTTGATGGTCATAGTAGCTCCAGAGGGTTTAGAGGCAAGGGCCTTCAATGCGGCTCTTCGTGCGGTTTACCCTGTTTTGATCTGAAAAGTTTCTTCCGGTGTTAAAACATAATCCAGCGGAATATCCCATGGGTTGGTGGAAAATGAACTCTGCTGAAAGCCGTGTGCGAGGCCGATTAAGATCGGCCTTTTGGGCTCGGTTAAACAGTCCGCAAGCGTCCGGTCGTAGTAACCGCCACCCATGCCCAATCGAGCGCCGTTTTGATTAAAGCCGACCAAGGGCATAAAGAGGGCATCATGGTCCAAGACAGGGACCTCGCTCTGGGTGTCCTGAATGGGTTCTAGGATCTTGTAGCGATTTTGATGAAAGCGGGTGGTTGGGCCGATGCGAGAAAACGTTAAGGATTGGTTCGAAATAATGGGTAACGTACAGGTGAGCCCAAGAGTCAAGGCATCATGTAGGATCGGTAAGCCGGATAGCTCACCGTCATTTGGCCAGTAAGCGCCAAGGATTTGAAGATTAAGACGCGCAATGAGCAGTCCTGCTGTCTCTGCAACTGCCTCTGCCGCCCATTGCTGCTCTGACTGGGTGAGACCTCGGCGGTGACTGCGTAAGGTCTTTCTATTCACTTGGACCAAGGTGCCCAATCTCCTTGTTGTCACGGATGCATCAGGTGATTAAAGCTTTAATGCGCCTGATGGCCATGACCGTGCTCGAACGGATGACGCCCCAAATTGCCGCTGTCTGAAAGGCCCTTGAACCCTGCGGTTCAAGACGGTGGTCTCCAACGACCCGAAGGCTCCCCGCAAAACGGATATGCACACAAGTATCGAAAAAAGACCCCCTAGCGGTCGCTTAAAGGGTCGAGGACATATCGACTGGCAAAC